>QHZQ01000104.1 GCA_003224725.1 Acidobacteriota bacterium
CTGCTCGTCACGTTACAGGCGGCGATGACAAAAAGTACATTCTGGAAACCACCGGCAGTGGCGTGGCCCTCTTTGATTACGACAACGATGGATATTTGGATATCTTTCTTGTCAACGGAACGATGTTAGAAGGTTTTGCCCAAAGGCAGGAACCCACGAGTCACCTCTACCACAATAACAAAAATGGAACCTTTACCGATGTGACGCAAGATGCCAAACTGCTGCGCTCCGGCTGGGGGCAGGGGGCTTGTGTGGGAGATTACGATAATGATGGATACGATGACCTGTTTGTTACTTATTACGGTCAAAATGTGCTCTATCGAAACCAGGGCAATGGTACCTTTGATGACGTTACGCAGAAGTCTGGGTTGATGCATAAAACGGTCCGATGGAGCACCGGTTGTTCCTTCTTGGACTATAACAAGGATGGGAAACTGGACTTGTTTGTGGCGAACTATGTGGATCTGGATCTCAAGAAAACTCCAGCCAAAGGAACTAACCAGTATTGCCAATGGAAGGGCATCCCCGTGATGTGCGGGCCCCGAGGGTTGCCTGGCGGAACCAATATTCTGTATCGCAACAATGGCGATGGAACTTTTACCGATGTATCGGAAAAGAGCGGCATTACCAAGCCAAGCGGCTATTATTCTTTCACTTCTTTGGTTTCAGACTACGATAACGACGGCTGGCCCGATATCTATGTCTCCTGCGACTCCACTCCGAATATCCTTTATCACAACGAGGGCAACGGGACCTTTACCGATATCGGCTTAATTTCCGGCTCCGCCTTCAACGAAGATGGACAGGAGCAGGCTGGGATGGGAGTTTCAGCCGCGGATTACGATTGCGATGGGTTCTTCGATATCGTGAAGACCAATTTTACAGACGACACCCCGACCCTCTACCATAACAACGGTGACGGTTCATTTACAGATGTCACCTATCCTGCCCGGCTTGGGGCCAACACCCGGTTCCTGGGATGGGGAACTGGCTTCCTGGACGTGGATCATGATGGTTGGAAGGATATATTCATGGTCAATGGTCACGTTTATCCCGATGTTGACAAGCACAACCTGGATAGCCCTTACCAACAAGAGAAACTAATGTATTGGAATTTACGCAATGGAACCTTCCTGGATATTTCGTCCCAGGCCGGGTCAGGTATCCAGGAGCAGCGCTGCTCAAGAGGAGCCGCCGTAGGAGATTTGGACAACGACGGTAGCCTGGAAATTGTCGTTAATAATATGAACGACACCCCCAGCTTGCTCAAGAACGTCGGAGAAAGAAAAAATTGGCTCTTGATTAAGACAGTGGGGAAAGAGTCCAACCGGGATGGGATCGGTACCCGAGTGACAGTTGTCACCGGCAGCCATAAGCAAATGGATGAAGTCCGGAGTGGCAGCAGTTATATTTCACACAATGATCTGCGCTTACATTTTGGCCTGGGGGATGCCGTGAAAGTGGACCGGGCCGAGCTGATTTGGCCCAGCGGGAAAAGGGAGACCTTTTCGAACCTCAAGGCCAATCAAACCGTTACTCTTGAGGAAGGCAAAGGAACGCCCCTGGCAAAAGCAACGCCTTCGTCAAAAAGATGAAAAGTGAAAGAGACTAACTAGGGCTTCGCCCTTGATATCCCGGCACATCGTGCTCGTCGTGGTCCTCAAACTCGTCCTCGAAATCAAAAGCCGAACACGACGACGAGAACGACGACGGTTCCAGAAACGAGGGCAAAATCCTCGTTTCGATCCACATAACGGGGTAACTATATAGAAAGGGGTGACACGAAGAGATGCAGTGGAGTGCTCGGGAGGTCCATGCCCCTATCTGCGTTGCTTCGGGGTTGGAGGTTTGGGTAATCTGCTTAGACGGCTCTTGACGGTATGAAAATCCGGGTCGTCGGTTTTAAGGTCTCCCTTGCGAGGGAAGGCTCGAATCTCGTGAGATACGTTGGCGACACGTTCGGAGGGACTCGGGTGGGTGGAGAAGAAAGTTTCTAACTTGCTGGGTTCACTCTTGCGAATGTGCTCCAGCTTTTCAAAGAAAGTGACCATGCCTTCTGGATTATAGCCTGCGTCGTAAACGTTCCGGGCTCCCAGTTCATCAGCTTGTCGTTCATCGTCCCGGCTGAATTTCATGAAAGCAGCATTAGTACCAAGTTCTGCACCCACTTTCGTTATCCCAGCCACGGCTCCACCTCTGCCACCCAGTGCCGCTCCCAAGCCTCCCAGAATGAGATTGGCGATGCCGGCCTTCTTCATTTGATCCGCGCTGTGCCGAGCCACCACGTGAGAGATCTCGTGGCCCAGCACTCCTGCCACTTCACTCTCATTGTCGGCAGCCTCTAACAAGCCGCGATTTACATAAATAAATCCTCCCGGTAATGCAAACGCATTGATCTCGGGAGAGTTCACCACATTGAACGAGTATCGGAGGTTGCTTCGGTGCGAATTGCGGACCAGTTTTTGGCCCAGCCTGTTGACATAACCCGTAATGTCACCGTCTCCGAGCATTGGCATATCGCTTTCGACTTTCTTGGAGGCTTCTCGACCGAGCTCAATTTCCTGCTGTTCCGACAGGCTGAAAATCTGAGCCTCTAAACGCGCCGAGGTGAGCCATAGTCCCAACAAAAGCGATAAAGCCCGTGAACATCTCATTCGATGTTGTGGTGTGAGCATAATCCACTTGCAGATCACTTTTTGCTCTTGGGCTTTTACGTGCAGTTATTCCAGGAGCCTGGTTATTGTGGCACTACTTAATCTGAAAAACAACGTCTTGCCCCAGTCAAAAGAGTCGTTCCTGCCGATAGCGCCGTCCGCCATTTCAGGCAGCACATTTAAGGCGACGAATAAACACGAGGTCTGCGGTGTCGACAATTGACTCTCGTCCTTGGAAACAAATCAACGAACAGTTTTCCATTCTGCAAAGGACTTCCACTTTTAAGCCAAAGTAATCGGCTGTTATGAGGTGGGTTTTGGCGTTCATGAGTCACCTTACCTTTCTCAAGTTTCTTCACTCTTCCTCACCTTTGAGTAGATGCATTCAGGAGGCCAAACGTCGGCCATGAATTAAATGCTTTTTTATAAAAGAGGTAGAAAAAAAAGACCTCTCAACGAAAGGAAGATTGGAGTTTATCGAGAAATTTTTACTCAATGAAATTGCACAGAGAACGCGCTGCCAATGGGATTGGCCGACTTTCGAAGACCCGGTTAAATCCAAAAATCAGTTCGCGTTTCGTAAAATAATCAGGCTTCCCGGGGAAAACAAAATACTTTCCATCCGCCGGGGAATATGTTAAACATTACCTATCCATCTTTTGATAAGGAGGAATCTACATGAAGAACAGAGTAGCGGTGCTGCTCGGCTTTGCTCTACTTTTCGCCTTCACCCTTAGCTTGAGTGCCAAGGATGCCTCATGGAAGGGTTGGATCAGTGACGCCAAGTGCGGTGCCGGTGGAGCCAAGGCGGAGCACAGAGAGTGCGCCTTAAAGTGCGCCGAGGGTGGTCAGCAGTTAGTGCTAGTCACTGCCGACAAAAAAGTCCATGCTCTCGATAACCAAGACCTGGCAAAGGAGCACGCGGGCCATGAGGTCACGGTTCACGGGAGTGCCGATGCCAAAGGGGACATCAAGGTAAGCAAAATCGAAATGGGTAAGTAAATTCCGGCTTGGGAAGATTATAGACAACGTATAAAGGCAGGGTTAGAAGCCCTGCCTTTTCTGTTTCTGTTGTTTTAGTTGTGCCGCAACATTTTCGAAGAATGCGAAATCAGCCAGATTTGCAATCTCATAAATGAACATTCAGTTAGGCCCTTACATGCATCACCTTTTCGATTTCCTTTTGAACATACTGCTTCCCCGTGTTCAGGGCTTGTAGAACCCCTTGGGTAGTCTTATCGGTCCATTCTCGGCCTCGTTCGATTCCGTCCTCAACCGTTTCTGAAATACCCTCGACCAAATTATTGATTGCGTGGCCCATCTCCAATTGAATCTGTTCCGACTTATTCTTGGCCATCTTGCCCAGATAGAGAATATCCCGGCGGGTCTTCCTACCAGATTGGGGTGCTAAAAGCAGGGCGATTCCCGCGCCCAATAAGCTCCCTGCGACCAACCAGGTAGTCCCATTAGTTTTTTGATTCCCCATTTGCATACCCTCCTCCAGAATGAAGTTAAGAAAAAAAACCTCCTCTCCTCGATGCGCTTACAGAGAGGTTTTTAGACTACTACAATAAACGTTAACCCGAGATTATGAAAAAGTAAAGCGACTCAGCTCTGGGATTGCTCTGGGATCAAGATCATTTCTAACCATGGGAAAATTGTTTGCTCCTAAGCTGAGGGCGTGTAGAATATTTCGGAGCTGCAATGAGCTCCTTAGACCCGGAGATAAACTGGCCATGCGCGAAAATGAGTTTCGGCTTGGGGACACAATTGATGATTACTGCAAGCGGTGCCGTCTGCTGATGAATCATTACATCGTCAGCATGGTGGATGGAGAGGTGAAAAAGGTGCGCTGCCAAACATGTCATCACGAACATGATTTCCAGCATGGTCAAGGCGGAGAGAAGAAAAAAACCTCACGGAAATCGCTATTTGACCAGGTTGCTGCCAACCTTCCCCAGATTAGCCCTCCGCCGAAAACTATCAAACCAAAGAAAAATCAGAGCACTTAGATTGACTGTTTAGGTAGCGTACCTTCACCTCCGGCTGAGGACACCAAAAATAGAGTGAGGTATTTCGGTGCGGTGTCCGCTAGCCGGCGAAAATCTGTCAGGTTCATCAGCCCGGGAAAATTGTTCCCAGACCGCTTACCCGCCTTGGAGCCCAGGGGTAGCGAGCAACCTCAGACCGCCGAGGAGTGCAGTTCTATCGGCTACCGACCCCTCACCCGGCCTTCGGCCACCCTCTCCCATTGGGAGAGGGGCTGGGGGTGAGGGGAAGGCAGCTTAACAAATTTGACCGAAATGTGAACTTCGTCGCCACCTAGTGGGGCTAATGAAAACGAGCCTGCGCGTAAAGTTTCCCAATTGTCCACAAGATCTTAACCCCTGCTTTAAGTGTCCCTGAAATGGTGCCGGAGATCTTAGATTTTCCAATTCTCTTCCGATATCTCACTGGAACTTCGATAATCTTCAATCCATGCTGTAAAGCCTTTACCTGCATCTCAACTGTCCATCCGAAGTTGGAGTCTTGCATCTTCAGACGAGTCAATGCCTCTGTCTTGATTGCGCGAAAGGGGCCAAGATCTGTGTAGACGTGTCCATAAAGCCATTTGATGAGCAGTGTCGACAGCCAGTTACCCACTCTTTGAGGAAATGTCAGTGAACCTTTTTCCCAACGGCCCAGGACACGGGAAACAATGACCAGGTCAGCCTCTCTACTGCTGAGGTTGGAGAGAAGATTCGGAATCTCACCCGGGTAATCACTATAATCACCATCCATGAACACCACAACTTCAGTCTGCTCTGGCAAATGTGCAATTCCGCTCAAGCAAGCAGTACCATAGCCTCTGCGCGGTTCGAAGACGACTTTAGCCCCACTTCTCCTGGCCACGGCCGCGGTGGAATCTGAACTCCCGTTATCGACCACAATGACCTCCTGGATCCAATCTCTGGGAATTTCTTCCAGTACACGGCCTATGGATTTTTCTTCGTTGTAAGCTGGAATGACGACCACACTCTTTGGTCTGCTCATTGAATCCTGTCGAAGAAGGGGACCCCTGTTTGAGTGGTGCGGGCACTGAAACATCTGACATAATGGGGCAACCCTGGAGGCAGCTTCAATATTCTATCTCTACATTGGCAGCCTGGGGTTTTGACTCTGAAGCCAGGCCCCTTGTGTTCGGTAGTAATTCTTATATTCATCCTTATTGAGCACAGTCAAAAAATGTGGTATAAAAACTCTGTTCTATAGACGGCGACAGAAGTCGAGGCAAAAAGTTTTCCTCCTTGGACAAGGAGGGATAGCACGGGTAGCAGCCAGCGTGGGGTGGTTGGAACACGCCGGGAGGCACCGGCCCAGCCACGGCATCCCCTCCTCAGCCGAGGAGGCGAATTCTACGGGTGCCCCAAAGCGCAATCACTTCTGCCGTCCTGTATGATAGCTTTCCGTTGGACCGTGAATCGTGCCCCAAGAATCTGAAGAACCAGACCTGCAGAATTCCGCTCAAAAATTCAGTCATCACTCTCCAGCAGGAATGTTGGGAGAGTTTCGGGGATGGGCTAAGGACATATTGCTTGCCGTGGTAATAGCCATCCTGATGGTAGTGTTCCTTTACCAACCGGTAAAGGTGGAAGGCACAAGCATGCAACCTGAACTGGTGGACCAAGAGCGAATCTTTGTGAACAAATTCGTGTATCACTTCGAAGAAATTCACCGCGGTGATATCGTTGTATTCTGGTACCCCAAGGACCCGAGCAAATCTTTCATTAAGCGAGTCATTGGGATTCCGGGAGATGTAGTCTCCATAAAGAATGGCCGGGTCTATGTCAATGCCCAGCTATTGGAAGAACGTTATGTTCCCAGAAGTTATCAAGACTTGGATTCCTTTCCCACCATGCGGGTGAAAGAAGATCACTATTACGTTTTAGGTGATCACCGCAATGCCAGCAACGACAGTCGTTCCTGGGGGCTGGTGCCGCGGAAATATATTTATGGCAAAGCTGTCTTTCGTTACTGGCCAATGGAGAAGGCGGGTTTTATTGAATAATTAGGGTGTCAATCTGTTCCATTGTAACGACCTGTCAACTTGCCTAAAATCTGTTAGTTTTTCATTATCAATTAGCCCGTGCTTCAGCGTGGGGTGGGGAGTCTCGCGCGCAATGTTGAATGAAAGAACACACTGATAAAAGCCCCCGCGCTGAAGCACGGGGCTAATGAGAACGAACATGACGTCAAACACATTCGGCGAAATGGTGGACTGAGGTAATTAATTGCGAAAGGCAGTGTTGAGTTAACTGGCACGCCTAAACCTTTATGATTCGGAGAATAGATGCAAGCTTTGCTCGCCTTGGAAGACGGGCTGTACTTTAAAGGAAAGTCTTTTGGCGCTCATGGAGAAGCTTCCGGAGAAATTGTTTTCAATACCTCTCTTACTGGATATCAAGAAATCCTCACTGACCCTTCCTACGCAGGTCAGATTGTAACATTAACTTATCCTCTCATTGGCAACTACGGCGTGAATTCGCAAGATGAAGAATCTCGGCGGCCCTACGCTGAAGGACTGGTCGTCCGGGAGGTCACGGAAATTCCCAGCAACTGGCGCCAGCAGATGTCTTTGCCCGAGTATTTGCAGAGGCACAAAATTGTGGCTATTTCTGACATTGATACCCGGGCATTGGTACGACATGTTCGCGACCATGGGGCGATGCGAGCTGTGGTTTCAACGCTGGATCTGGCTCCCGAGTCCCTTATTCGAAAAGCCCGCCTGCTTCCGGAAATGGTTGGCCGCGATCTGGCCAAAGTGGTGTCATGCGAAAGACCTTTTCAGTGGCATGAGCCTTCGGCAGAGCTGTTTCCCACCGACAAGCGAACACGCAATCATCTCCTTAACAAATCAATTTATAAGGTGGTGGCTTTTGACTTCGGAATCAAACACAACATTTTGCGTTTGCTTGTGGATAGCGGGTGTGAGTTGACCATTGTTCCGGCAAGAACAACGGCCAGCCAGGTTTTGGATTTGAAGCCTGACGGAATATTTCTCTCCAACGGTCCGGGAGACCCTGAGCCAGTCACTTACGCCATTCAGACCGTACGAGAATTGATGGGGAAAAAGCCGATTTTTGGGATTTGTTTGGGACATCAAATTTTAGGGTTGGCTCTTGGCGGCAAGACCTACAAGTTGAAATTTGGTCATCATGGTGGAAACCACCCTGTCCTGCACACCCAGACGGGTCAAGTAGAGATTACAGCCCAAAATCACGGATTTGCGGTAGACATTAATTCCTTACCCAAGGGTGAAGTGGAAATTACTCACATTAACCTGAACGATCAGACGCTGGAGGGATTCCGGCACAAACATCTGCCCCTCTTTTGTGTGCAGTATCATCCGGAAGCCTCGCCAGGTCCCCACGATTCTCGGTACCTTTTTGAAGAGTTCAAGGCTTTAATGCTTCAGCACAAAAGTTGCCCAGATTACAGCTTGTCGCGGAGCGCAGACTGATCTTGGCTCTCTTCCCCAGCTCATGAACCATGCCTAGGCGAACGGATATCAAAAAAATTCTGATCCTCGGTTCGGGGCCCATCATCATTGGCCAGGCTTGCGAGTTCGACTATTCAGGAACGCAGGCTTGTAAGGCGTTGCGAGCCGAAGGTTACAAGATTGTATTGATCAATTCCAATCCCGCTACCATCATGACGGATCCCGAATTCGCAGACAAGACTTATATTGAACCCCTGACGCCGGAATACGTTGAAGCGGTCATTGGACATGAGCGTCCAGACGCACTTCTCCCAACGGTTGGAGGGCAAACGGCCCTAAATCTAGCGGTGGCCTTATCGGAAAATGGAGTCCTGGATAAATATGGAGTGGAGCTAATTGGGGCCCAGATTAAGGCTATCAAGATTGCCGAAGATCGTCTTCTTTTCAAAGAGGCCATGAGGGAAAACGGACTGGAAACCTCCGATAGTGGGGTGGCCTACCATTGCAGCGAAGCCTTGGAAATTGTTGAAAAAATCAATTACCCGGCCATCATCCGGCCTGCCTTTACCTTGGGTGGCACCGGAGGGGGAATCGCATTCAACGCGGAGGAGTTTGAAGAATTGGCCCAGCGTGGATTGGATTTGAGCCCAGCCCACCAAATCTTGATTGAAGAATCCGTCATTGGGTGGAAAGAGTTCGAACTGGAGGTCATGCGCGACCTTAAAGACAACGTGGTCGTCATTTGTAGCATAGAGAACTTTGATCCGATGGGTGTGCATACTGGAGACTCGATAACCGTGGCTCCCATTCAAACCTTGACCGACAAAGAATATCAGCTCATGCGCGATGCCGCCATTAAAGTGATACGGAAGGTGGGTGTTGAGACGGGTGGGTCGAATATTCAGTTTGCCGTGAATCCCGAGAATGGCCGCATGGTGGTTATCGAGATGAACCCCCGTGTCTCACGCAGTTCGGCCCTGGCTTCCAAGGCTACAGGGTTTCCTATCGCCAAGATCGCAGCCAAATTGGCCGTCGGATACACGCTGGAGGAAATTCCCAACGACATCACCAAAAAAACTCCGGCCTGCTTTGAACCGACCATTGATTACGTTGTGACGAAAGTGCCCAAATGGGCCTTTGAAAAGTTTCCTGAAACTGAGCCCATCCTGGGAACACAGATGAAGTCCGTTGGAGAGGTCATGGCCATCGGACGAACTTTCAAGGAATCTTTTCTGAAGGCATTACGGTCTCTAGAAACGGGTAAGCGTGTGGGGTCGGAGAAGATTGACCCGGAGAAAGTCAAAGAGAAATTGATCACGCCAAATCCGGACCGCATCGCCTATCTGCGTTTCGCTTTCGAGGCAGGCTATAAGCTGGAGGAAATTTTCGAATACACCAAGATCGATCGCTGGTTCTTATGGCAGATTAAGGAAATCGCCGACATGACCGTGCGACTTCGTCAGGAAAAAATGGAAACGGTAACACCAGAGTTATTACGCGAAGCCAAGCGCATGGGTTTCTCCGATTTGCGAATGGCAGTGCTGATGAATACCACGGCTGCCGAGATTCGCCAGAAGCGCAAAGCCCTCCAGATTGTTCCCGTATATAAGCGAGTGGATACTTGCGCTGCAGAGTTTGAATCCTACACGCCCTACCTTTATTCGGCTTATGAACAGGAATGTGAAGCGGATCCTGGTCGAAATAAAAAAATCATAATTCTGGGCAGCGGTCCCAACCGGATTGGCCAGGGAATTGAATTCGACTACTGCTGTTGCCATGCTGCCTTTGCTTTGAAGGAAGATGGTTACGAGACCATCATGGTGAACTGCAATCCCGAAACGGTTTCGACGGACTATGATACTTCCGACCGCCTCTACTTTGAGCCGCTGACCTTTGAAGATGTCATGCACATTGTTGAGCTGGAAAAACCCGATGGGGTCATTGTCCAGTTTGGAGGGCAGACTCCTTTAAACTTGGCCTTGCCTTTGCAGCACGCGGGCGTGCCCATTATTGGCACCTCGCCGGAATCTATTGATCTAGCGGAGGACCGTAAACGCTTCGGGAAGTTGCTATTCGATCTTGGAATTCCACAGCCGCCGTCCGGGACGGCGGTTTCTTACCCGGAAGCGGCAGCCATCGCAAAGCACATCGGATTCCCCGTATTGGTGCGCCCATCCTATGTTTTGGGGGGTCGAGCCATGGTTATTGCCTACGATTACAGGACTCTCGAAAACTACATGCATGAGGCTGTCGATGTTTCGCAAGATCGGCCGATATTGATTGATAAGTTTCTGGAAGACGCTTTCGAAGTGGACGTAGACACCTTGGCTGACGGCGCGCGCGTAGTGATTGGCGGTATCATGGAGCACATCGAAGAGGCCGGGATCCATTCCGGGGATAGTTCCTGCGTGCTGCCTACTTATTTGGTCAAAACGGAGCATCTCGAGACCATGCGCCGATACACCCAAATGTTGGCGATGGCTCTCAACGTCATTGGTCTCATGAATGTTCAATACGCCATCAAAGACGATATTGTCTATGTCCTGGAGGTAAATCCGCGAGCCTCTCGCACTGTTCCCTTTGTTAGTAAGGCCACGGGAGTCCCGCTGGCAAAAGTAGCTGCCCGCTTGATGACGGGCAGAAAACTGACAGATTTCGGGCTGACGCAAGAGCTCAAGGTAGATAATTTCTTTATCAAATCGCCGGTTTTTCCATTCCTGAAATTCCCGGGCGTCGACACGATTCTCGGACCAGAAATGAAATCGACCGGGGAAGTAATGGGGGTATCAGACAATTTCGGGCAAGCCTACGCCAAAGCACAGATCAGTGCCGGTGTGGTGCTCCCTCGCTCCGGAACGGCCTTCATCAGCGTCAACCAGCATGATAAAAAAAATGTCATCCGAATTGCGGATCGCCTGCAAGGACTGGGTTTCAAATTGATTGCCACACGAGGAACCACGGCAGCTCTAAAGGAGCACGGCATCTCAGTAAAACAAGTTTATAAAGTGAATGAAGGAAGGCCACACATTGTTGATTTGATCAAGAGTGGCAAGGTGGATTTGATTCTCAACACTCCGTTGGGTAAGGATTCCTTTTTTGACGAGCGGGCCATTCGCCGGGCCGCCATGCAGCACAACATTCCTTGCATTACCACTCTTTCTGGGGGAGCTGCTGTTGCCAGTGGCATTGCCGCTTTACAGCAGAACAAAATCGATGTTCGCTCCTTGCAAGAATATCATGAGCTCGCCGTGCGGGGACTCGGCTAGACATCCCATCTTAAAATTGTTAAGCTTTGACCGTACCAGGTCAGTACGTTTGAAATGTTCTCCGGCTCTTAGCCATATCTCAAGAATGGCAAGCTCTTACAGTCAGGGAGTTAATTATGGGCATCTTTATCAAAGAACAACGGTCGAGCAAGCGCACCCGGGTGAACTGGCAGGTTGAATATACCGGCTTCTCCTCTTCCCAAGGCTTGATTCATGAAGGCAGTAAACTTGTGGATTACAGTCAATCGGGTGCTTGTTTTCTGACAATGTCTGACATTCAGATCGGAATGGAGTTGACTTTACATGTCAATCTGCCGGTAAGAATGACTCGGCCGTTGGTTTTCAAGGGTGTTGTGGTAAGAGTTGACGACCGCGCTGACGTTGGCAAAATGTTCAAGGAAGCTGCCGTGCGGTGGCAGCCTAAATCACGAAAATCTTTCCCGGCGGGCCTGCGTGATCAGAGTCATGCCCACGCCTCTTCTCTGTCCCACTGAGCACCGAGGGCTACGTCTTCCCGTGAGAAACGACTCCGGGTTGCGTAATGGAGTGACAGACCCTCTTTCACCCCCATCCCCTCGCCCCTAGTGGGGCCAGGGTGGCCGGAGCGACGGCGGTCGAGGAGGCCGAATGAGGGGAGCGCATCGCTATAATTCGCAAAGATCGACAAATCGGGAGCTGCCATTGAAACATTTTGACTGGAGTCAAGTGCCCCAAGAGAATCTCAACGAGAAGCTATCGCGAAAATTTGTCAATGGTGAAAAGGTGATGGTCGCTCAGCTTTTCCTGAAGCAAGGATGCTTGATCCCTGAACACAGTCACGAAAGCGAGCAAATGTCTTTTGTGGTGACCGGTTCCCTCAAGTTTTTCCTTGAGGGGGAAGAACGGATCGTCAAATCCAATGAACTGCTTCATATTCCCTCCCGTATCAAGCATTCGGCAGAAGCCCTGGAAGATACTCTGACCTATGACATTTTCTCGCCCATTCGTCAAGATTGGATTGAGGGGGACGATGCCTACTTGCGAAAATGAAGCAGGAGCAGAGAATTCGGTGTGTCTTCGGTACAAACGTCTACCAACTGATGTCTGGACATTAAAGGAGAAGCCCGTGAAAAAAACAATCGTGCAATGGTTTTTGGCAGTCGCAGTCTTATTGTTCTTCCAGAACCACCTCTATGCTCAACGTAATCCTCGGGCCACGGCCAAGTTTGACAAAGCCGGGAAGTATGTCATGGTCGAATATGGAAGACCTTCGCTGAAAGGCCGCGACATGCTCGCCCAGCTCCAGCCCGGCAAAGTGTGGAGAATGGGAGCAGACAAGTCAACAACGTTTACCTCCAACACAAACCTTTCTTTTGCCAAAGTGTCGATCCCTCAAGGCTCGTACAGTCTCTGGCTGCGAAAAATAAACGATGAAGCCTTTGAGTTGGTCTTTAACAAGACTACGGGTCAATGGGGTACCGAGCACGATGTCACTCAGGACTTTGCTTCCGTTCCTCTGACCCGGGAACAAAATACTCAAAATGTCGAACAATTTAGTATTAACCTGAGAGAAGCTCCCAAAGGCGGAGAATTGGAATTAACTTGGGGAACGCTTATTCTCAAGGCCCCGTTCACCCTCAAGTAGTGGAACTCCCGAACTGGGAATTAATTGGTGGGGAAGAAGTTCAAACTTTGGTCAAGTTTGTTAACTTACTGTCCCCTCACCCCCAGCCCCTCTCCCCTGGGGAGAGGGTGGCCGCAGGCCGGGTGAGGGGTCAGTCGCCGATGAAGCCGTAGTGCTGGGCGGTCTGAGATTGCTCGCTACGAGGTTAGAGACCATCGTTATGCCGCGTTTCTTTATTACGGGAGCGCAGGGTTGCATTGGAGCCTGGATTGTCAAGAATCTGGTGGAGCGCGAGCAGGAAGTGTTTGTCTACGATTTGGATTTACAGCCGAAACGTCTTTCGATGTTACTTGCACCTGACCAATTGGCCCAGGTTCAGTTCATTCAAGGGGACGTCTGTGACGCGGAGCAACTCACGCAGGAGATTCAGCGCCACAGAATTTCACATATCATACATCTAGCGGGTTTGCAGGTGCCTACCTGTCGAGCCAATCCTCGTCTGGGTGCTAGGGTGAACGTCGTGGGCACGATCAATGTGTTTGAGGCGGCCCGCTCGCTGGAGGCCCAACTAAAAGGAATGGTTTATGCCAGTTCAGCGGCTGTCTTTGGCCCAGAAGAGGATTATGGCGATGCCCCGCTGGACGAAAAGGCGCCTTTGTTGCCGGTGACACACTATGGGGTTTTCAAGCAGTGCAATGAAGGCAATGCCCGCATCTACTTTTTGGACCACCAAATCGGCAGCGTCGGATTGAGACCTTATGCGGTTTACGGCCCGGGACGCGACACGGGTATCACTTCGGGTCCTACCAAGGCCATAAAGGCAGCCGTGGTGGGAAGGCCCTACGAAATTAAATTTGGTGGGCCAGTCTCGATGCAGTTTGTGGACGACACGGCCAAGATTTTCGTTGCTTGCGCAGAGAATAAGAAGACAGGCGCCAGAGTATACAATATCCGGGGATCAGTCGTAACTGTCGAAGAGGTCATTAGCCATATCGAACAGGTTTATCCCCGCGCGCGTGGATTGATTCGTTGCACTTCGAATCCCTTAGGCATCGCGGCCAATTTGGCCGAGCAGGGGCTGAGAGATGAGATTGGAAGAGTGCCTTCTACGCCACTCAATGAGGGGATTGAAAAAACAGTTGCGGTTTTCGAAAAGTTAAAAAGTGAAGACAGATTGGATCTCTCAGATTTGGAAGGCTAAGAAAGCAAAGAGCCTTTCAAGTTCCTTGGGAACCACCACGATGAAAGGAGCCTTATTGACTCCGGGAGTCTGGAATTCTTTGCTGTTTTCTATTGCCTGTTATAGGCAGCGTCGTTAGTTTTGTCACTCCCTCACCCGGCCTTCGGCCACCCTCTCCCATGGGGAGAGGGGCTGGGGGTGAGGGGGCAGGCGCAAAGGGCCGCACCCATGCGAGATTAATTATGTCGTCATGTATTAATGAGGGCAACTTTCACTGCACTCTACTGTTTTTGCTATTGATGTTTGCGAAAGCAGCCAGGGCCTTGGCTTTCTCTTTACTGACCAAAGTGTCCTTTTTCTCTTCCAGAGGGACGGTTGCGGTTGGCCTGGTATTGAGCAGAATCTCCAGGGCCGCTTCTGCTTGATTCAGCTTTTGATTAATAGTATCCAACTCACTTAGATAGGCCGTGACGCTGCTTTGCAGCTTTTCCAGAGATTTTCGGCTCTCTTTTCGGTACGATTCCACCAAAGCCTGACGCTGATAAGTTTCTCTGACCTTCAACGCAAGAATTTGGAGCCGTTCCTCTGGAAGATCGGTTTCTTCTAGCCTCGCTATCAAATCTGATACTTTTATCTTAAATTCATCCGAGAGACTGTACTCGGTGTTAAGTTGGTCGAGTAAAGCCCGGAGCGGTTTTTCCTTGGTCATATTATTCCTCAAGCTTGGAATTCCTACGAGCCAGTGTGAACTACATTTTCTTGGCGCCATTCCTTGATGCAACGGCCTATTGAAAGTCCTCTTAACTCAATGCGACCTTCTACCAGTGCAAGCCGAAGCCCAAATTCTGATTTGAAATCTTGAGCCAGATCCTAGGCTGATACTTAACTAAGACTTTCTTTTTTTAGCTACTTATAGACTTGGGCAGCAATTCAGCTGCTAGCCGGGAGAGAATTAAGGAAAAAACTAGCCACTTTTAGGCAGTTGGATACCTTAGCCTTGCCATTGGATTTGAAGGGGCCTTCCGGCGTGCAGATTCCTGTGTCTCATTAATCAGCGGCAGTTGATTTCGAATCTTGTAGAAGGGTTCCTTACAAGAAATTTGGTGAATGGAATACTCCTAGACAGTGATCTGTTTTTTCATTAAGATGCCTTTTGTTTGGAATTGGCTTAAGAGCTATCAGGTCTCGGGCTCTGTGCAATCTAGATCCGCGAATCCCGCCAGGTTCGGAAGAAAGCAACGGTAGTGGAACCCCAGATGTGCCGCAGACCAACCCGGGGCCTGACCAGTGAGAAAGCGGAAGGCAGGTGCCAGTTTAACAATTCAATTCTCAGTCCAATGACTCGTCGGTTCGAGCTCTTCATTTCGCCTTTCTAAAATCTATTTCCACCAAGCAAGATGGTTATGAGTTACCAGGTAATCGCACGCAAGTGGCGTCCCCAGACCTTTGAAGATGTCGTGGGGCAGCCTGCGGCCGCTCAGACCTTAAGGAATGCCATTTTGCAAAATCGGATTGCTCATGCTTATTTGTTTGCGGGGGCCAGGGGAGTGGGCAAGACCACGACAGCCAGGATCGTGGCTAAGGCCTTAAATTGTGTCCAGGGTCCCACGATTACGCCCTGCAATGTTTGCGATTCTTGCCAAGAGATTACTGCTGGAAATTCAATAGATGTTTTGGAAATCGACGCCGCTTCGAATCGAGGAATCGATGAAATACGGGAGCTCCGAGAAAACGTCAAGTATGCCGCGGCCCGGGACCGTTACAAGATCTTCATCATAGACGAAGTTCACATGCTGACGACGGAGGCATTTAACGCACTCCTAAAAACGTTGGAAGAACCGCCCCCTCACGTGGTCTTTGTTTTGGCTACCACAGAATTACACAAGGTTCCTGCTACTGTTCTCTCCCGTTGCCAGCATTTCAATTTTCGCGCCATCAGTCATAAAGAGATTTTCGATCGCTTGAGCTACATCGCCTCTCAGGAGCAAGTTCAAATTAGCCATGAGTCACTTAATGTCATTGCTCGCGCGGCTGAAGGTAGCATGCGCGATGCTCAATCGCTTTTAGACCAAGTCATTTCCTTTTGTGGAAACGAAGTCGATGATGAACAGGTGCGGAACCTGTTGGGAATTATTCCTCAGCAACTCTTGGAGGGTTTTACGCAGGCTATTATCGAAACGGATCCTAAGCAGATTCTTCTTATGGTGGACCAGGTGGTTCAGAGCGGCCGTAACCTGCAACATTTCGTGCGTGAAATGCTTTCCCATTTCCGAAATCTGTTGCTGGTGAAAATTGCTGGGGAAGATGATCAGCTCATTCCCTTGAGTTCAATGGATTTGGCTCGTTTGAAGGAATTGGCTGGACATTTTTCTGAAGAGGATCTCGTGCGGTTCTTTACTATTCTGGTGACGACAGAAGGGGAATTGCGATGGTCGTCCCAGCCCAGGTTTCATTTAGAAATGGGGCTGATGAAAATCTTGCAGGCCAAACGCTTGATTCCGATTGAAGAACTGGTAGCAGGCCTGGCTGAATTAACGGATGCAGAAAAAGGACTGGATTCCCCCACGAAGGAAGCCTCTCAATCAACCCGGTCTTCATCGACAAGCAAGTTCACGGCAAACTTGGGACCCAAAATCCGGTCGCAACCTCAGGTCACTGCAGGCCCCGATGCGCCTTCTAGCAATCTTACCGAAAGATTAAAGTCTGCCATTGCTCAGCGATCACCTATGGTGTCTTCATTGATGGATCATGCCCATGATGTGCAGCTGATGGAAGCTGGTATCGAAGTTCAATTCACGAATCAAAATAGATTCTATTACGAGATGTTGCAGTCGGCCGAAAACCTGGAAATGATCAAAGAATTGGCAGATTCGATTGTTGGCCGACCACAACGAGTTAAGGTAGTGTTAATAAACGCTCCTTTCCAGCAAACGAGCTTACCCAATGAGAAGCCTTCCCAAAATCCTTCTAAGAGTCAGCTCCTGGATCGAGTCAAAAGTGATTCGAACGTCAAGAAATTCCTCGACGCTTTTCAAGGCGAGATTACCGATGTGAAGGAATTGAAGTAGAACTCTGAAATCGGTTTTGGATTTTGGTTCTTTTAAGCTATCTTAGATCCTGAATAACGACAGACGGAGGGCACCCCCATGAAGAACATGCAACAAATTATGAACCAGGCCCAGAAGATAAAACAGATGGGCGAGATGACTGTGGAGGGTAGTTCAGGAGGTGGCATGGTCAGCATTAAGATGAACGGCTTGAAACAGGTGCTCGGAGTTAAGATCGAGCCAGATGCGGTGACCTCCGGAGACCTCGAGATGTTGCAAGATTTGATTGTCGCCGCGTTTAACGAAGCCGCCCGTAAGGTGGATGAAGAACTGTCAGGGCAGATTGGAAACTTGACCGGAGGGCTGAAAATACCCGGCCTTTTTTGAGATCGAAGTGTCTTTCTGGAAATGGTTTTCTCTGTCTTTCTCATTGGCTGGCTTCAGACGCATGACCTATGCGAGACTACGCTGCCCCACTGGAAAGTCTCATTGAAGAATTCAAGAAACTCCCCGGGATCGGCACTAAATCTGCCCAGCGATTGGCTTTTCATATTATTCGGACTTCCCGCAACGAAGCTGAAAAACTCGCCCAGGCCATTCTTCAGCTCAAGGAGGCCCTCCGTTATTGTTCGGTTTGTAACAATATTACGGATGTGGATCCTTGCCGCTATTGTACAGATCCTTCTCGCGATCGTAGTGTGATTTGCGTATTGGAAGAACCTCATAATCTAATCAGCATTGAGAAAACGCGAGAGTACCGCGGTTTGTACCATGTTTTGCTTGGGGTGCTTTCCCCTCTCCAGGGCATTGGCCCAGATCAGTTAAAAATTAAAGGCCTCATGGACAGGGTTAAGACAGGGGAAGTGAAGGAGATCATTCTAGCGACGAATCCCAATGTGGAAGGAGAAGCGACGGCTCTTTATCTCTCCAAGCTTATCAAGCCTCTGGAAGTTAAAGTGACCCGCATAGCCATGGGGGTCCCTGTCGGCGGTGATCTGGACTACGCTGATGAGGTAACCGTCTCCAAGGCCCTGGAAGGGCGCAGGGATTTTTGAGTGGTCCAACCGCTGGAATTCCAGCGGTTGCCGGAGCTTGGACATTTTCATTGCCGCGTAGCGGCATCTGAGGGTAGGCCGGCCTTTCAAGGCCGGTCTCGGCAACCCAACCCCATACCCCGTCGCGGAGCGACGGATGAGATGGCAAACCCCAACGGGGTCCGAAATTCAAGCGCCGCTGACGCGGCGCGGGTTCCCTACGGGGGCACCAAGGTACCGGCCTTAAAAGGCCGGCCTATGGTCAAGCGCCGCGATGCGGCGGCGAAACCGGCGTTTCGGTGCCCAGCAAATCTCACCTCTCGAGAAAACGCGTGTTTCATGGTCGGAACTTTGTAACTGCAGGAATCCGAATGCGCGTCGTGATCTGGGGCAGATCCAAAATGTCCAAACTCCCCAACCCACGGTCAGCAGAAGCTGCTGGCCGTGGCTACCAAAACGACGAGACAAAATTTTCGTTTCATCCTGCTAACCGCTAACACCCGCTCACGTGCGACACATGTTCTCGACTTCAAGCTTTAGGGGGGATCTAGGGAACCAACAACAATGTCGATTGCCGTTGCTGCTCGATCTTGGCACGGCTGAAGAGCATGGGATAACTCTGAACCTTAAGCCAGTGATCAAATTGATCGCGGTAATGTTGGCTGAAGACTAACCCGGATTGTCCCAGCGTAATGTTGTTAACGGACTGCTCAAAGTCTGCAAAGTCGATGACCATTCGCATGGAGACTCCCACGCGCGACGAGGTTTGTTTGACGGTGAGTGGAGTCCCGGGTTGCGGAATGGGTCCAGTATTGAATAATTTCGTTAGCGGCCAAAATTGGCCCAGTGGATGTCTGAACTCAACCGGAAAATAATCACCCCACAGCCAGCGCTTTGGCTCAGCGGTCTTATAGCGGTCTTTCAATCGCCCCAAGGTTTCCTGTAAGCAAGCCAGGATGAAGGAATGATAAGAAGAATACTGTTTGGGGAGGAACTCTGGATTCCTCATTTGTAGCAAATTCTCGATAAAAGTACTTTTGTTAAACCATTGATAAACCTTCCAATCTTGTCCCAGTTGGCTTTTCAGGATTTCTTCCAGGAATGTTTCACGAAATTCCTCACAAATCGTGGTTCCGACGGAATCGGTTTGAGCCAGGCAATCCCAGTTTTCCAATTGCCGTTCGATTTCCTTGACGGGAACATCCAGGGCCTCCTGGCTGGCTGCATCTTCCCTGTGCCGGATGGCTTCGAGAACACTGCGAGAGACAATCTGATTCGTGCTCGAGTAAGCGTCTCCCTGGATTTGGAGCATGTCTGCAACCTTCAGGCGGGATTTCGTTTCCAGCAGATGTTGAATGCGTTGGGCCCGATGGGGCGAAGCCCACTGATGGGTTAGAAAATGAGGATAACTCTTGCCCACGATGCGATTGTTGGCAGTAACAATCATGCCTGAGGCCGGATTGAACGAACGAGGTAACTCGTCAAAAGGAATATATCCGGTCCACTCATAATCGTCGGTCTCGCCTGGAACAGGGACGGAGCCGTCGCCTCGGGCCCGCACGGGGATTTTCCCTGCATTGAGAAAGCCGATGTTCCCTTGCCGGTCGGCGTAAACAAAATTCTGAACGGGGCCACTGTATTTTTTCATCGCGAGCTGAAACTCTTCCCAATTACGGGCAGTGTTTAGTTTCCCGGCGATGGGAAGCGAAATCCGTTCGTCCAGCAGGGTCCAGCGAAGAGCTAACACCCGGCCTGCCAGTTCACGAAACACCGGCCCGTGGCGGGTGCTCCTTATTTTGAGCACCTCCGGCTTTCGCCCTTTTATATTGATGATCTCCTGGTGTTCTTCCATTTCTTGCCAGGAATCGTTCACGCGATAGCGGTTATGATCTTGTGGGTGGATCTTTTCAATATAAAGGTCCTGAACATCGGGAGCCAGATTGGTTGCCCCCCAGGCGATGTTTTCGTTGTGTCCAAGGATAATTCCGGGGGCTCCTGGGATAGTGACGCCAATCACATTGAGAATGCCGGGGACGTTCAGGTGTGCCATGTGCCAGATGGAAGGAACTCCATAACGGAGATGGGGGTCATTGGCCAGAATGGGCTTCCCGCTGGCAGTGCGTCTGCCGGCCACTACCCAATTATTGCTGCCCATCGACTCCTCAGTCTCACCTGCCGTGCGCGGTCGGAGCAGGCGGCGCAATTCACTAATTTCCAGAGAGTCCATCATTTCGTTCTCCATGCCTCCCTGCGGCGGCACCACCAAGGATGAAAATGCACATTCCCCTCCGCTGGAGGGGCGCAGGGGTGGGTTGTCCCGAACGGCAGGACCCACCCCGAAGGCTGACGCCTTCTCCCCTCCCAAGAGGGGATTTTCAAGAGAGCCAAATGGAAACGCACCGAGACGGCTTATTGCCCTCTCTAAAGAATGATTATCGCTGCCCACCACAAGGCTATCCTTGGGTGAACATTCCACCAGGAGCTGTTCCGCAATCTTTCGATCAAGCTTTTTATAGACTAATTCTCGCATCAGATCGATGTCCCATGAAGTACTCAGCAATTTTCCTATCCAGAGATTCAAAACCAGCGTATCACGCGGCGACCAGGCCGCCGGCTGATAGCGCAAGATATGGAACTCGATGGGGAGACGATCTCGGTGGAGTTGGAGAAAGGCATTCACACCAGCAGCATAGCGTTGCAAGCAATGAAAATCTTCGGGCGGCAAATTCTCTTCTTGTCGAGTCACTACCCACCTAAAGCCGAAAAGGCGCTGCTCCTTGTCGATTTCCAGTGCCCGGGGGCCCAAGATTTCCGAGAGTTCGCCATACCCGGAGCGTCGCAGCAAATCCATCTGCCAAAGGCGATCCTGCGCGGTCACGTAGCCTTGGGTGAAAATGGCATCAGCAAAACTTTGAGCAAAAATATGGGGAACACCAATGGCATCGCGTATGACTTCGACAGGATGCTGAAGCCCAGGCAGCCTAGCCTTGCCGTTGACCGGCGTTTGAGCTCTATAGCAAAGCCAATATTCATAGCTTAAGAGTGAACTCAGGAGAAGCAACAAAACGCAGGCAAGATTGCGCCAGAATCTCATCGCGAAAGTCCCCGTGCCTTTTCATAGGCGGCCTTCCTAGTGGACACCGGAGTCTCTTTCTTGTGACGGCGCAGCTTAAAGTACCATTCGGGGAACTGAATTAGGAGTTTGATCAGACTTAAGAAATGAAAACAGGATCGCTGGAAGAGCTGCCTGCCATAATGAAGTCCCTTGAGCATACGAAAACTTAGGCCCTGTTTCTCAGGGGAAACTTGAACCCCAAATGAGGGCAAAGGAAGGCGCCTGGGAATGATCTTTCGCCGGATTACTGCCCACTGCAAAGAGTGGCCGGTGACAAAATCGAGATGCAAGAAAATCGGGGCCTTACTCTGACGATAGCAGTGGACTGATTCCCGCCAGCCGTATTTCCGGATCCATAAATCGCCTGCCGAAGACAAATGATCGTCGATGAAGTGTTGGATACCTGAAACTGGACTGACAGCAAAGACCTGGCAAGCCAGTTCAAACATCGTGGCCACGGCCCGCTGGCTCCGGGGACAATGGGCTATGGAAGCAAAGAATTTCTTCCAAAAATCCTCATTGCTATGGTGATGCTCGAGAAAAAAGGCAAGTTCATAAAGGTGAGAAAGTCTTAAATCGTTTCTCAATAGATGCCGGAAGGCGTGAAGAACGCAATAAAGCAATGTGTGCTTGCGGGATAAAACCGGGATTGACAAAGAGGGAAATCTTACCAACGTAGAGTCCTGCCACACGTTGTCCAAAGAGCGGATAGGGATCAAGTCGAAATCAGGTTCCCATAACTGGCAATGGAGTTCGATGGCTCGCGGGATTGCCGGATCGTAAAGATCCCCCTTCCAAACCCAACCAGTTTTTCGTAGCAGCGTGGGTAGATGACCTGCGGCTAGTTTTGCACTGGATCCCAAAGGTGAATAACCTAAGCCTAAGAAAAGCTCATAGGCCCGTGGCAAATCCTCCTGCCTTATTAGAAAGTCGTGATCGTACTGAACTCGATTTTGGCGAGAATCTACGAAATCTGGATATAAGACTAGTCCTTTGAGATTGAGATAGCGGATGCCCTGGGCCTGCAGCAACTGGTTAAACTGGATGAACTCCTGCCGAGCGGCGTCCGTTCGTTTGCAATTGTCTCTGAAATTCCGCTCCAGTCGCTGCTGCAGGATTACCGGCAGCTTTGCGAAATCGGCCTGCTTCTTAAGTTTGGCCAGGAGATGTAGTGTCAGACCCGCTGTGTCAGTGAAGGCCAAGCCGCGACCCAAGATTTCTTCAGAGGTCCGCCACAATGGTGTTGCAGTATTAGAAGGTTGAAATCCGAGGTAGCCCAGGATTTGATATTCGATTCTGCGTTTCATGATCTAGAAGTGAGGTTCGTATTCACGACGGCCCACTTTGAAATGATCGCAATGCTCTTGGTATTTTTCAAAGATAAAGTTCCTGATCTCTCGCTCAAATCGGGCCTCTCTAAACGGGCGAGCCGTTTCTTGAATGATTCGAGGCTGGAATTTGGCTTCGATTGATTCAAAGCGCACAACCGCCTCCGCCAGGGAAGAGGCCGTTTCTTCTGCAAAGAATATCCCATTGAGTTCGGGGATCACTATCTCCAAGGCCCCTCCTCTGGCTAGCGCGATCACCGGACGTCCGCAAGCATGAGCCTCAACAGCAATCATCCCAAAGTCCTCTTCACCGGGGAAGATCAAGGCACGACCGCCGCTCAGGCATTCTTTCAACTTTTCATCCGAGGTTCTTCTTAGCAACTTGATGTTCTTCCCTGCTTTTCTTTGCAGTCTTGAGTATTCTGGTCCATCTCCCACGATCAACAGCGGACGGCCTAACTGATTAAAAGCATCCACAGCCAGGTCAAAACGCTTGTAAGGGACCAATTGTCCTACAGCCAAATAATAATCCTCAATTGCCCCGGCCTGTCCAAAGTCAGTTGTGGCGACGGGTGGATAGATAACAGGGGCTTCCCGGCGATAATATTTCCGAATGCGGTTCGCCACGTTTTGCGAATTCGCAATATAGTAGTCAACCCTTGAAGAAGAGACCCAATCCCAGAGGCGAAGATAATTCATGACAAAAGGAATCAGTCTTCGCCGAAAGGGGCTGTGAACAGCTTGCAAATAGACATGGTAAGCACTCCAGGCGTAACGCATGGGGGTGTGGCAGTAGCAGATATGACAGGTCTCGGGCCGGGTGAGGACTCCCTTGCTCACTCCAGCCTCCGAACTAATCACCAGGTCGTAGCCTGACAGCTCAAATTGTTCAATGGCAAAAGGGAAGAAGGGGAGATACTGAGTGTAATACTTCTTGGCCCAGGGCAACTTTTGAATCCACGAGGTCGTGATTCGATGTTGCCTAATGCTCGCAGGAATTTCACTGGGGTCAAAGACCAACGTGTAAATATCAGCTTGTGGAAAAATTTGGCAGAGAGCCTCCAGAACTTTCTCCCCGCCGCGCATCCTGACCAGCCAGTGATGAACCAGGGCGACGCGAAGATTTCCTAAAGTGTCCGCAGATGGAGCCATAAGGTTCTGTCGCCCAGATTAAAAGCCCGCCCGGGAATTTATTTCGGCTTCAGCGACCACAGCATTTCTTATATTTCTTGCCGCTTCCGCAGGGGCAGGGCTCATTTCGTCCCGGTTTCTTTGTAGCGGCTGCATCAGCTCCTGGCATTCGAGATAATGTATTGGGAACATCATGATAGCGGATATATTGGGAGGCGCCTGAATTCAGAAGGGTCCGGATGATGAAGGCTGTAAACCTGGACCTCTCTTTAGCTGGAAGGGTTTCGATCTGCTCGAACGTCTCGCGAAATTGAGATCCAAATGCGTCGATGAGGATCTTCAGGGAATCCCTGTGGACTGGTAGTGCCGCCCCGCTGGACATGGAGAATTCAGGCACCGGAGAAAGGAGGTGTGCCGCAAACACGGCATTTCTTTCGACTGATTTGCTCAGCCCCACATCCACGATCAATCCTTGACTGCCCCGTAGCAGGTCACGTGTCCAAGCACCCAAGCCAGGCTCTATCCGTTCGACTGAAAAAAGCGAATATCGAGCCGCCAGCATCGCATTCAATAACAGGTCTTCGTCCGACGCCGATCTCGGCGGGTTTTCGGAAACGTATCTCTCAACAACACTTTTCCCTTCCCATATGTAAGAGTGGATTAAGTAATCCATCAAGACCGAGGACTCCTCTTCGGTGTCAAAGACAAAGATCCCGTTTCTAACAAGGCCTAACGCTTGACCGCCCTCCAGCATTGCCTCTCTGGAAAGGCGCTTTGTGAGCAATAGATTCAAGCTCTTCTGCTTGGCGCGAAGTCGTTTGTATACGGTTAGGAGATCTGGAGAAAGTTTTGGGGCACTCATGTCTTATGGACTAGGGTGGACGGGGATAGTCCCTTGCCTCGAGAAAAGATGAGACATAAACTCAAACAAACACAGAATAGTAAGGCATTGGCTGGGATATGGAAATTGAAATCGACGAAACTGTGAAGCAACAATGCAATCATGCCCGACAGAAGACTATACCCGATGGTGGCCGCTTCGAAATCTTCGGTATGAGCTAATCCTGAAAGCACTTGCCGCCCCGTCCTTATTGATCCCCATATCAAAGCTAGCAAGCCTGCGCCACCACATTCGATCAAAAGTTGCAAATAATCATTGTGGGCATGGCTCCATGAGGCAAGCTGTGGAATGCCTGAGACCTTGATATAGTCCTTTTGGGGCCGGTAATGAGGAATGACTTCTGCAAAGGTTCCCAGACCTGATCCCCATAAGGGAAAGTCTCTGACAATTTTCCAGCAATCCTGCCACAAGTCTAATCTGATTCGAGCCTCATCATCCACCCAAGAAAAGCGATCAAAGACATCTCGATCGAACTTAATTGTAAGAACAACAATTAACGAGGTGGCCAGAAAAGCAATCAGAAGAAACCTTGCGTATTTCACCTTCTGCTTGCGTAAGCAGTAAGCCAGAAAGAGTAGTGATGCCACAGTGCACATCAAGGCTGCTCGAGACTTCGAAAGAAGCAGAGCGAGGAACATTAATCCAACAGTAAGGAGGAGACTGGTCAGCTTCCAGTGAACCCGCCAAGGCCTGGTCTCCGTGCCCGGCAGCAAGTTATTTTCTCCGCTCTCCGAATTCCGTGAGAACTCTAAAATCAACATCCCTATCGCCAGCGGAATGATCAGTTCCATCAGACCGGCAAAATGATTGTGATTGATATAGGTGCCGGTGACTTCCTGGGTGTAGAAAACCTTCTTATGCCAGAAAATGTGCTGGTGGCCGCTCCAGTATTCAATGAGACCATAAAGAGCTTCGAAACCGCCCAGAGCCATTAAGGTGGTGAGCACACTCATGACCTTCTCGCGAGTGAGAAAATTGTTAAGCAGAAGCAGGCAAAATGCAAAATAGGTCAGCAGATTTGAGAACGCTGTGACTGTGGCCGTGGGATTTATCGTCAGGGAGTTCCAATTATCATGCAGAAGGTGGAAGTTGTCGCGATGTCCCGCAGGAAAACGGGATAGAAGGCTTATCCAGGAAGAGGGCAGAGGGGTCAGTTGAAGCAGGACGAGAACCAGGAAAAGTGAAAAAGTAAAAAGAAATGGAGGAAGAACAAGGCGAAAATCTCTTTGGCTGGCTGATTTCAATAACCAGGCGGCCAGCGATAGCAGAATCAGGGTCTTAACAAGGTGCGAAGCCCAGGTTTCAACCGCACCAAAGGAAAGAGGGGCGAACACAATCAAGAAAAGAATGCTCGATTGAATAACCTGATCGCAGGTTTTCGAAAACAATGATGTTCACCCCGAGGCGTTTCCCGTTGGGAGTAAACGATTGTCCAAACTGGCCTGGGACTCTTTCTTTCCCGATAGAAGAAAAAGAAGCAAGGGAGCGATAAGAGCGAGGGCCACAAACAGCAGGTTGTTTCTCTGATCGGAAATGATGGGAGCAAATTGAGATATGGGCGTGGAAGCGGTTGCCGCAATTGCAATCTGGAAGCTTGGATCGTCTGTTCCATTGTCTATCTTGCTGGCCCACCCTACAATCGGCTGATTGGAAACGAACGTCATAAAACCATTCACGGCGGAAACCCCCAGCCGTGACCTCAGGTCGTCCCGGTTTACCTGTAATAAACCGTTTCCTGGCACAGTAACGGTTGCGCTGTTACCAATTCGATTACCTGAGTCGTCGTGCAGGGTCATGCTGACACTGGCTGGTGTTCCTGATACCGTGTTAAGTCCGATATTTGTCCTCCGTGTTCCGGGTGTTCCCTTGTTTCCGGTGTCAACGATTTCGGGGAGGATGCCTTTCATCCAGGCAGAAGTGACATTGACGCCCGGAAAGAATCCTGCCGGCCCCTGCGAGCTTGAAACTTCGGAAATGGCGCTGAGATCCTTGCTATTGGTGGATTCGACTGTGATGGGGCCAAAGTCCCCGACGGCACCTCCCAACTGTCCCAGTATATCGGTGCTACGGAAACGACCTCCCACCGGGATAGTTGTAGTTAAGGGTGTGCCGATAGTGGCGCCATCCTTCGTCCGTGCCGTTATCTTAATTATGTTAGCCACATCATCAAGGTTGACCACTACCAAAAGCGAAGTGAATGTCGAGGTTTTTGCCGAAGAGGGAACCAACACTTTGGTACCCGCGTCCTGACGCTGGGCAAATCCATTGGTTACAGACACAGTGATTGCCATACTCAAAACCCATGTCTGAAGTTTCATTCGCATACTTCACTCCTTTCCATAGCAGATTCAGAATCCTTCGGGCGGTTTTCCTTTAGGCAATTTGTCAGTGTTAGCTTAAGTTCTCTTTCGAACTTCTTCCATGAGAAAAAAGTCATAACGTGGTTTCTGGCTTTCATAGCTACAGATTCCCGTTTCTCAGGACAGTGGATGAGTTCGAGCATTTTGTCCGCCAGCAATTCAGGTTGCGCCTGCTCTACCAGGAAGCCGGTGTTCCCATTCTCTATTATTTCGCGGACACCTTCCTGGTCAGGCGCAATAACTGGCTTTCCCAGATACATAGCTTCGATGGCGGTTCGAGGCAAAGCCTCTGGACCTTGAGAAGCCAGGACAACGACATCCAGCAGGGCATAATATCTTTCAATTTTTGTCTGGTGCGGAATAAAGAAAACTCTGGAATCGAGACCCGCTTTCTTGACCTTGAATTGAAGACCATTGTAATAGATTTGATCCCTGGGGTCGTCTGCGGCAGGCCCGCCGATTACGAAAAAGTAAGCCCTCTCAAATTGTTGAAGCACGAGCGTGGCTGCTTCGATAAAGCAAACCTGGCCTTTGAACGGCGTAGTTCGTCCCAATATTCCAAAACAGATGAATCCATCCTGCAGATGGAGATTCTGGCGGAGAACCATGAGCTCTTCCGTTGGAACTGATGAGTGCCAGCGCGGGAAGGGATTGTAGACCAGTCTGATCTTGGATTGTAATTCGGGGTGATGCTTGAGGAGAGGCTCCGCCGCTGTTTTGGAACAGACCAGGATCCGATCCACCCAACGAGACAGGAAAATCAGCGTCCGGAGTGCCACTCCGGACGGCAACACGTTGTGCAAATGCCATACTACCGGACGCCTTGTGACCCAGCCTGCCAGTGTCGCACAGACGAAAGTCCTGGGTCCGTTGGCAATGAGAAGATCAAATTGATGGCGAAGAATGGACCAGATCAGGAACACAGAACAGAGAAGGGTCCGAAAGCAAAACCGGACCATGTCCCACACGCTTTTCTCGCGGGAACGGTAATCCCCTAGCGGAAGATTCAACAGTGTCCTTC
>QHZQ01000762.1 GCA_003224725.1 Acidobacteriota bacterium
GTCTTGGAGCCTCCCTATTCCCAGGACAAGACTTCTCCCCCTGGCGCGCTGGTCGATGCCAAGCGCCCCATCACCATTCGTCACCTGCTCACCCACACAGCCGGGCTCACTTATCATTGGAATGCTCGTCTGGGCAAGAAGTATCGTGAAGTGAGTATGGGCCATGGCCTCCTTCAGCAGGAAGGCACTATCGGCGATGCGGTGAAGAAACTGGCTTCCCTTCCTCTGCTTTTTCAACCTGGCGATGCCTGGGAATATAGCCTGTCGGACGATGTGCTGGGGTACCTCGTCGAAGTGGTTTCAGGGATGCCATTGGACAAATTCTTTCAGGAACGAATCTTCAAACCGCTGGGAATGAAGGATACAGGCTTCTTTTTGCCCGAGGAGAAAGCGCCCCGGCTGGCGACAGCCTACACCTACTACCCCGAAAAGGGGCTTCAACCTTTTCCGGAAAAGGGAACCATTGAAGAAGGGGCATTCGTTTACTCGGCAGACTATCCTTATCGCGGTCCCCGAACCTACTTTTCCGGCGGTGGCGGCCTTTGCTCGACTGCTGAGGATTACTATCGGTTCTGCCAAATGATGCTGAATGGCGGCCAGTTCAATAGCACACGTCTCTTGAGCCGCAAATCCGTTGAATTGATAACGCAAAACCATGTTCAGGCAAAGCTCGACGACATCGGTTACGGCCTTGGCTTTGGTGTCAACGCCGAAGCCAGGCATTTGACGGAACTAGGTTCCATTGGTTCCTATTACTGGGGTGGATTCTTTTATACCGCTTTCGTTATCGACCCCAAAGAAGACATGATTGCTATCTTTATGGGGCAGCTCCATCCAACCGGGGAACTAAACCTGGATGCAAAAGCCATAAGGCTGGCCTACCAGGCACTCAAAGACTGACAAGAGGTTGCCTCGTGAGTGCGAACCAGTGGTACAGACTCAAAATCTTCTCCACCGTCTCCACGCCACCCGCCGCGGACTGGGCCGCTCGCGTCGTCGATCAAACAATCCATCATACCCATTACTCCTCGTAGCGCTCCTTCCACCGCCGCATCTGCCGGGCACTGATCCCCAGAATCTCCGCAGTCTGCCACCAGGTGGTCCGTTTCGCCATCGCTCGCAATATTACTTGCACCTTCATCGTCCGCTCCATTTCGGCTTCGTTGTAGAACCTCATCTCTCCCTCCTCCGAGGAAGTTCTATGTTATTTTCACCGGACATCTTGATTTGCTACTGACACCACATACGGAATTCTTGTACTTGACTCCGCGAGACCAGTGTGCTATTTTCCTCAGCGATTTCATACCTTCAATTATTGCAACCTCAGATCTTGAACCTCACGGTAATGGATTAGGAGGCACATATGCTGAAGCGCCCGGTCCGTCTGGCATGGAGGGCCGTTTTATTTTTGGGCTGTGTGCATCCTGTGGCTTCCCTTGCTCAATCCATTTCAGGAACTTCCTGTAAATTCATTCCCTTTGTCACGACGGAAAACAACACCCGTACTAAGTTGGGCCTGAATGGTTATAGCCAGGGTTTCGTCGAAAAAGAGGCAAATCCAAGTGCCAATGTGATTTCGCGGTTGTTTGATTAGCCAAGCAACACGGCAGGTTCAGGTAATTATGTTGTTCACCTTAATCAACTCGTTTAGATCAGCAATATCATTTCTACTCTAGGCGTCTGATGAGCCTGGGTCAGGCTGTACCAAAGACCTTGGGTGTCAGCGCAACACGGTCACCGACACAGATTTCCGGAAGTACGGGTCATCGGTTCATTAAATTTATCAACAATATAGATAGACGGTACGGGCTTATATTCGGACCGGAGAAGTCAATCGAATGTGAGCACATTTAGCCTGACCAAAAGCGGAAGTAATACTGGATGAATTCGGAAAAGATCTAAGCCGGAAACAAGAAAGATCCGGGCCAAATCAACCCGCCCCGTGAAGATCATTCTCTTGCAGCATGATAACAACTGATCCGTTTTTGGACGAGTTCAAGCCCGGCTTCTTTAGATCATTAATGTTGATGGCAATACACTCATTAGGAAATTAGGAAGGCCGTGTTGCCGGCTAACAGCTACCGAAAGGCGCCTATGAATGCAATCATATCCTCGACATTAAGAATCGTGCTACACAGTGGCAAACTTTGCGTCTATCATGGCGTCACGAACATTGATTATGATGATGACCCCTTCAGCATGGTCCAGATCTACTGTGGTAAGCAACTTCTTGATGCGATTCCCCTGGGCGGCATCAAAAGTTGGCGCTTTGAACGAACGCGAGGACCAGACAGGCGGCACGAGGAAGCGGATAAGCGGCCACCACCTCAAGTAGACAGGCGGCAGCCTGGGGCAGACAGACGGAGGCAGCCAGCCCATAGCCACTGGACTTGAGACTGAGACTACGAAGGCATGACTCCGAATTCGGGACAACAGATCAATCTTTGTCTCCGTACTGTCACCCCTTGTCGTGCAGGTCAGTGAGAAAGACTTGGAAGCTGGTACGCTCTTTGTCTATCTGCCGCCACAGAAACTGCTTCGGATTAAGGCACTTGACAAAGATGGAAAGCCTGCCGTTAATAAGATCATCAGTTATCAAAATATCCGCGAAGTGCCCACCGCCTTCTACACCGTAAAAACCGATATCAACGGTGAGGTTCTGCTTTGCGGTGTCAAGGCGGGATCATACGTGGTAGCCTCGCCAGAGTGCGCCCCAGTTGGAGTGGTTGTGGAAGATTCGGATGATCTTGACGATCAAGAGGTCATTCTTCAACCCCGCCTGGGCTCCTGGTCCATATCTTCCAGAAATATCACCAGCAGGAGAAGCTTGATTGTCGAAACCAATCGGTGGAGTTGTTCAAATTGGTAGCGCTAACGGGGATCGAACCCAATCCTCAAACGCCTGATTGTTCCTCATCTTTCGTGGAGACAACACAGAGATAACGATTACCATCCCGCCTACGTTCCCTATCTTGAGA
>QHZQ01000260.1 GCA_003224725.1 Acidobacteriota bacterium
CGGTGGTAACCCCGGCGAAATTCCACGGCGCCGCCATCAAGGTGTGCGCCCGGGCCGGGAAAGATATCTTTTGCGAGAAGCCGCTTACGCTCACCGTGCACGAGGCGGATGAGGTTTTGGCAGTAACTGCCAAGGCGAGGGTGCGACTGCAGCCCGGGCACGTCCGCCGCTACGACCCCGCCCATGTCAGGGCCAGGAAGCGTATTGAAGCTGGCGAGATTGGCGATCCCGTAATTTTCAAATCGCTGGCGCGCGATCCGGCGCCTCCTCCCCTCAGTTATATGCAGAGCGGCGTCAACGGCATGTTCTTCCAGGATTCAACCGTCCACGAGTTCGATCTGGGCCGTTGGATGATGAACGACGAAATTGCGGAGCTGCATGCTTACGGGGCCGTTCTCGTATGCCCGGAACTGGCGCAGTTCAATGACATTGATACGGCTCTGGTGAACATGAAGTTTTCGCGTGGCGCTCTCGGGGCTGTCGAAAACTACATGCAGGCTTGTTACGGATACGACATCCGCACCGAGATCGTCGGCTCGAAGGGCACTATCATGCTGGGTTATCTGCAACAAACTCCGGAACTGGTGCTGACCGCCTCTGGCACGAGAACGGATGTTGTGGATCACTTCCTGGTGCGCTTTGCCGACGGGTACCTGGACGAGATGCGGGACTTCGTCCGAACTATGCTCACCGATCGGGATCCCCAGGTCGATGGCTTCGATGGTCGCCAGGCCGTGGCGGCCGCCGCAGCCGCCGAGCGCTCCTATCGCGAAGGACGGCCCGTGACCCTCCAAAATCCAACTCGGCCTGCCGGTGTTGTGCATCTGAAATAGCTTGCCAATTGGGTTGCACGTCCCCTCACTCCCCTGCCCCTCTCCCGCGATGGGGCGAGGGGAGAGTAGATTGTTGATTTCTTCCTCGCTCCCACGGGCGACGGCGGTCGCGGAGGCCCTGGTGAGGGGCAGTGGCTAACCCAGGGATCGTCAGTCCAAATATGAGACACAACCCCAGAACTTGAGCGACCAACACCAACAGATCAAACAGAAATACGGGCTGGTGCGCGGCCTGGGACTGCTCGAGGCGACGGCGCTCAACATGACCAATATGGTGGGCTTTGGGCCGTTCATCACCATTCCCTTCATCATCGCCGCCATGGGCGGGCCGCAATGCATGCTGGGATGGCTGGCGGGCACGATCCTCTCCATTTGCGACGGCATGGTTTGGAGTGAGCTGGCCACCGCCATGCCGGGATCGGGCGGCAGCTATCTATTTCTGAAGGAGAGCTTCAAAAGGAGCCGGGTAGCTGGGCTTCTCCCTTTTCTCTTCATCTGGCAATTCATGGTTAGCGGGCCGTTGGAGGTGGGTTCGGCGTATATTGGTTTTGCACAATACACAGGTTACTTCTTTCCCTCCTGGGCACCGTGGCAAAGCCGTTTGCTAGTCCTGGGCCTTGGTCTGCTCACGATCACCTTGCTGTACCGCCAGATCCACGCGATTGGTAAGCTCATGATCCTGCTGTGGGCGGGGATGCTACTGACGGTGGGATCGATCATCGTGAGCGGCCTGATTCACATGGCGCACTTCGGGCCCGGACCGGCACTCGACTTTCCGCCGGGCGCCTTCCACTTTTCGACTGGATTCGCCTTGGGGCTTGGCCGGGCTATGCTGATCGCGATGTTTGATTTTCTCGGCTATTACAGCGTCTGCTATGTCGGCGGCGAGGTTCGGAACCCCGAGCACACCATGCCGCGAGCAATCTTCTACTCAGTAATCGCCGTCGCTCTCATTTATTCGGTAATGAATTTCTGCTTGATATCCGTGGTGCCATGGCGCGAGGCGATGCAATCCAAGCTCATTGTCTCGGAGTATATGCAAAGCCTCTACGGCGGTTGGGCGGGCAGCACCATCACCATCCTGGTGCTTTGGACCGCCTTTTCGTCTTCAGTTCCGCTGTTGCTCGGCTACAGCCGCATCCCCTACGCCGCGGCCATCGATGGCCACTTTTTCAAGCCTTTTGCCCGCCTGCACGCCAAGCAATTTCCCTACTTTTCGCTGCTGGTGATGGGGATCCTGTCGACTGTCGCCGGGCTGATTAATCTGGAGTGGGTCATCACGGCCATGCTGACCGGAAGAATTCTCGTTCAGTTCATTGCCCAAATTTTTGCCGTCCACTACCTGCGAAAATACCGGACCGACATCGAGCGCCCTTTCAAGGCCTGGCTCTATCCGCTGCCGAACGCGATCGCCTTGTTGGGTTGGAGTTACATCTTTCTGACCTCAGGCTGGGTGTTCATCCTTTTTGGCCTGCTGACGCTGGCGGCGGGCGTGGTCGCCTTTTGGTTGTGGCGGAGGAGCGCTGGCCTTCCGGCGTTCTCGATTGCCAATTGATCAGGCACACTTTGCCGAAATCACTGTTGCCAGCGCTTTAAGCTTCAGCCAGCGCACTCGCTGCGATTTCTAGTTTTTTTCGACCGCAGGTCGGAAGGCCTGATTCTAATCTTGATTCAACAGTGAAACGGAGGTAGACGGCAATGGCAAAGCCAAAATCCTGGGTACTCACCGATGTTGAGAAAAACATCTGGGCGGAAACGATTTTTGTTGGGCACGAAGAACTTGGAGTTCCCGATTGTACTGTTTCTAAGCGCACCTTGCGGGGAGGTTTACGAGATGGAGTGGATTTGGTGGAAGTGACCAATGGCGATCTTTCCTTTTCAGTGCTGCCCACACGAGGGATGGGAATCTGGAAGGGGAGCTATCGAGGGATGTCATTGGGTTGGAACGCGCCTGTAAAAGGTCCAGTGAATCCGAAATTGGTCAATCTGCTCGACAGGGGTGGCCTTGGCTGGCTGCAGGGCTTTGATGAGTGGATCGTGCGTTGTGGTCTAGACTCCAACGGAGCACCGGGTGAGGACTCAGTCCTCGACAATAACGGCAACCCCATCACCGTGAACCTGACGCTCCATGGGAAGATCGCCAACTTGCCAGCTCATTACGTAGAAATCCAGGCGGATCCAGACGCCAGGACTGTTTCTATCATTGGGCAGGTGGACGAGTCCGCCCTCTTTTGCCCGGGCCTCCGCTTAAAGACAACCATAACCACGGCTCCTGTTTCCAACCGGCTGACCCTTGTTGATGAAGTTTCGAATTTGAAAGCCATCCCTTCCGAGCTAGAGCTGCTTTACCACTGCAACTTCGGTGGTCCCTTTTTGGAGGGCAACTCCAAGCTGCTCGCGCCGATTGTGGAGGCCGCGCCGAGGGATTCCCGAGCGGGCGAAGGAATTAAGGCATTTGATACTTACCTACCTCCGACGGCGGGTTACATCGAGCAGGTTTATTTCTATGATCTTGCAGAAGACCGGGCTCACCAAACGCTGGCAGCACTTCGAAACGCCTCCGGGGACACGGCAGTTGTTCTGCGCTATAACAAGTCCCAAATGCCTTGCCTCACTCAGTGGAAGAATACGGCGGCCCTTAAAGACGGATATGTGACTGGCCTTGAGCCCGGCACGAATTATCCGAACAAGAAGCGTTTTGAACGGGACAAAGGTCGAGTCCCGCGGATTGAACCCGGTAAAAGTTATGGTTGCGAGTTGACCATTGAAATCTGTAGTAGCCGAGAACAAGTAGCTGCTATTGAAGCCGAAGTGGCTAAACTCCAAGCCGGTGTTAAGCCAGCCATCCATCAACGTCCCCATCCGAAATTCTCACAAACATAGCGCTGCTACACTGAAGTCATGCGTCTGGTGCTTCCCTCATCAACTGTTGCCTCGAATTTGGAGTGCGCTGGCTTGACAGCGCTTTCTTGGTCTGCGGCTTTGACGCAGGCCCCGACTGCCGACGCGAGCAAAAACTCCCAACAGGCGCTTCAGGTGCATTTCGAAGATAAATCATTACGAAACGTGCGTTTCAAGAACGCAGCAAGCTTTTCCGTCCCCGTTTGGGGGCGCTGTCAAGCCAGCGCCAATGAAAGCGGCGTCAAGCCGTCGCACTCCAAGAAGCCGCGACCGCTGGTCGTGGCTGAAAAACGCCCAAACTCCGAGCGAAGCCGAAGTGCCCCATTTCGTAAATAGAGACGGAGCTTCGAGTGGTCGGTGGGCCGGGTGGAGCGGGCGCTCCGGCGCACGCTTGAACGCGCGTTCCGCCCGAGGAGTTTCCTGCCGCACGCCCTTTCCATTTAAACCAAGAATTTGCGGCGGCACCCCCGATTGTGTTAGGTTTTGCCTTTCGCCAACCCATCATGTAGAACCAGCCCGACGGAGGCCCCAGGTATGAAAAGGTTGATCACACTGTTCTCGATGATTGCCTGTTGCTGGCCGATGAGCGCACAGCCAGCCAGCCGATCCAATCCTCGCTTCGAGCGCATTGATGCACACGCTCACGTGTTCAACACCGCGCCGGAGTTTGCTGCTCTGCTGGAATGGCTGAACCTGCGTATCCTCAACATCTGCGTGGTGGACAAGCACGATCCTGGCTTTGAAGAGGTAGAGCCGCAACATGCCAAGGCGCTCGAGGTTTTCCGCGCCACCCACGGCCGCGCCGCCTGGTGCTCGACCTTCGACCCGCAGGACTGGGAAAGTCCCGGTTTCGCCAAAGGGATCATCCTCAAGCTCAATAAGACATTTGACGATGGCGCCGTGGCTGTGAAGATTTACAAGAGTATCGGCATGGAGTTGAAATCAAAGGACGGGAAGTACCTCATGCCGGACAATGCTGTCTTCACTCCCATACTCGATGACATCGCTGCCCGGCACAAGACCCTGTATGCCCATATCGCCGAACCCACCTCGGCTTGGCAGCCCCTCGACCCAGCCAGCCCCGATTACAGCTATTACAAGGGGAATCCCGACTGGCACATGTACCTTCACCCGGAGCGGCCCTCCAAGGAGACCATCATCGCCGCTCGCGACCGAATGGTGAAAGCGCATCCAAGAGTTAAAGTAGTCGGCTGCCACCTCGGCAGCCTGGAACGGGACGTGAACGAAATCGCCAGGCGTTTCGACCTCTATCCAAACTTAGCCGTGGACACGGCCGCGCGCATCCCCTATCTGATGCTCCAGCCCCGCGACAAGGTGATCGCCTTCCTCACCAGGTACCAGGATCGCGTGCTCTACGCCACGGATCTTGAATGGATGCCGAACGACAAAGCAGAAGAGGCCGTAAAACATTGGGAGTCAGAATACGAGCGCGATTGGAAGTTCTTCGCTACCGATGAAAGCGTGGAGTACCACGGCCACCAGTACCGCGGCCTGGCCTTGCCGGAGCCCATTCTCCGCAAGCTTTATCGCGACAACGCCGTCCGTTGGGTTCCAGGGATCCTGGGAAAGTCTACTATCATCCGCTTCGGTTTATCGTGAGAGGTGCCGTCTGGTTTGCCCAATTAAGGGAGGGTGAGATTATGAATAAGTCTATCGTCCTTTCGATTCTTCTTGGCTCTTTGGCAGGGCTGTCTTTGGCCCAGAGTGGTCGTGGCACTATTACCGGAGTGATCACGGATACCTCGGGTGCCGAGGTAGCAGGCGCCGAGGTGGCCATCATCAGCCGGACCAGCGGTCTGGAGCCCCGCGCGGTCTCGAGGTAAGCGGCCTTTGATTCATTCTTCTGATATTCCAGAACCAACTATCGACCAAACTGTTCCCAGGTGGTTCGTTGAGCCCGAGCCTCTTCAATGGAACGATATTTGTAGACCCCGGGAGGAAGTTGCTGTTTTGGGGCGAACCGGTCTGCCATCCAAAAAACAGAACGGAGGGCATAACTGTGTTCCAGTGTTCCTGGCTCGACGCGCAAAGCCTTTCGGATATCGTCCAGTGAACGGAATTTCTTGATGGGCATCGCTAGTCTCCCCAATTGAATCGTTGTTTCAAAGCCTCGGCGTCTGCGCGATCCTGCAAACGCAAGGTATCCTTTTTCATGTCGAACAACATTCTTGCGGTTGCAACCCGAACCGGAATTCCTTCGTAGGTTTTCATTTCGAAATCGAGATCATCATATGAAAATGCCTTGCCCAATCGGGCCAGAAAATCAAGACTCAAGGATCCATCTGGAGAATTGTATCGAATAGCTGGATACTCGCCGGCCAAATCCTCAACGGTAATTTCGTTGATCGTCAGGTCTTCCGGAAACACTCGATACAACGCTCTGCGAAGCCGAGCAATACTATCCGCTTCGGGCCGCACAAATAAATCAACAGCCTGTGTAGCACGCACAACGCCATGAACAGTCATCCCGAGAGCGCCAATCAATACATACTCCACTCCTTCATCATGTAACGCTCGCAGTAAAACCAAAACCTTTTCAAAATCCATAGACTCCTCTCCGCAATTCTAAGCCAAAATCGGAGGAATTCTGAGCGCTTTGTCGCTTCCCTGGGCATTGAGGAAGCCATGCCTCCGGAACGCCTGGGTTATAAAAAGAGTGTCACCTTGGTTCCAGATGGTCTGGCTTTCAATAGGTCTGGTCGAGCTATCTGGACCCGTTTACAGTTAGCACAAGAGTTTTCGCCGGCCTCGCGATGAGCGTCGATTGGCGCCCGTTTACAAGAGAGACCTTGCCCGATAGTTCTCCGAATGCACTTGCTGAGATGCCGGCATCCGTGACACCCTCCGTGGCCACACCGCGGCCAGCTTGCCTTACGGGTCAAATGACCCCATAATCTGAGCGTTTCTGGTTGTAGATTCGCCGGCAAAGGCAAAAGGAGGACTCAAATGTCACCGGATGATGTGCAATGGCTGTACGACCGTCCGCGCAAGACCTCCCGTCGCGGGTTCCTAAAAGGTGTCGCGGCTCTAGCCGTGACTGGGCCGGCACTCGCACGAGCCCACCAGAACCAGGCGAGTTTAGCGCAGGGCTCAATTCTGGCGTACGTGGGCACCTACAGTTCACCGCAAGGCCCAGAGGGTAGCAAGGGTAATGGACAGGGCATTTACCTGTTTCAAATGGACCCTTCAACCGGGGCCCTGTCGCAGCGCGAGCTCTTTTCGAATGATTCCAACCCGTCCTGGCTCGCTTTCAATCCCTCGAGAACCCATTTGTACGCGGCGAATGAGACCCCAACTTTTCAGGATACCAGCTCCGGCTCGGTGAGCGCCTTCGCGATTGATCGCTCCAATGGGCATCTGACGTTGCTCAATACGGTCAGCTCACAAGGGGCCGGCCCGGCTCACCTGAGCGTCCACCCTTCTGGCAAGCACGTGCTGGTAGCCAACTACGCCGGGGGGACGGTGGCGGTACTCCCCGTCGGGTCAAACGGTGAGCTCGCTCCCGCCACCGACGTCAAACAGGATAAGGGTACGGTGGGGCCAAAGCACGCGAGCAGCGCCCCTCCCGGGAGCTTTGCCATCAGCGGCCACGACCGCCCTCACCCGCACATGATCCAGGCCGATCCGGCGGGTCAATTCGTGCTGGCCAGTGACCTGGGATTGGATGAGATCTTCATTTGGAAGTTCGACGTCCAAAAGGGCAGGCTTTCTGCCAATGATCCTGCGTCCGTGCCGCTGCCTCCGGGAGACGGACCGCGTCATTTTGCCTTTCATCCGAATGGCCGCTGGTTGTATTCGCTGCAGGAAGAGGGCTCCACGCTCGTGTCGTTCGACTATGACGCCAAGGGTGGCAGGCTGTCGGCGAAACAGACCATTTCAAGTTTGCCGACGGGCTTCACCGGCACTAATTTTACTTCAGAGGTCATGGTCTCGCCTGACGGGAAATTCGTTTATGCTGCCAACCGGCTGCACGACAGCATCGCCTTTTTTTCAATTGGCAAGGGGGGCACCCTGACGTTTGCCGGGGAGGCATGGACCCGAGGCGATTATCCGCGAAGCTTCAATATCGATCCTACGGGGAATTTCCTTTACTCGTGCAATCAGAGGAGCGACGCGATCGCCACTTTCCGCATCCATCGACAAACGGGCAGCCTCACTTTTACCGGCCAATACACCCCAGTGGGCACGCCGGCGATCATCGTCTTCCTCAGCTAGGAGAAGCGCAGCCTCGTGCCGCCGAGAGCCAAAACAAGGCTCGCGCGGAGGCGCAGAGGTAAAACAAGCAGGATAGAGGACAGAGAATCGAAGTTAAGCGTTCTGACGATCCGCGGTCCTTGATTCTCTGTCCTCTATAATGTGTGGTCTTTTTGCGCGCACTCGACAGGAATACCCAATCTCAAGAG
>QHZQ01000261.1:0-11137 GCA_003224725.1 Acidobacteriota bacterium
ATGGTCGCTGGTCGGAATCAGGAGACACCGCCGGCCCACCTTGCGAGTAGCATCCGTCAGGTACTCCACCGACTTCTCAGGCGGGACGTTGTCGAAGTCCCAGATGAATTTGCCCCGGCAATATCGCGAGAGAAGAACAGGGGCCGAGCGAGTTGAATCTACGTTGAATACACGTACCCCGAGCCGACCAAGGCTGCGGGTGACCGCGAGGCCGGTATGATGGCCAGATCCCAGTACCACAACAGGAGTTGAGCTGTCAGCGATCGTCATCTAGATTCCTCCTCCGCCCAGTTTCACCTGTCGTACTGTCAGTGCGATTCAGACCGTCTCTACCAGGGTTACTTGTAGCGAGCAACCTTTTACCGCCAAGGGTCGGGTCTCCTAAAGCAGCTGACCCCTCACCCGGCCTGCAGCCACCCTCTCCCCACGGGAGAGGCATGGGAGCTTTGAGAAAGCTCCCTGGGTGAGGGGACGGCAGGTTAACAAACGTGACCAAAGTTTGAACTTCGTCGCCACTAAGGTTTTGCTACAAGGGGTACCTGCCCCATTACCTGCTGCCCCCATAACTGAGATCGGTTGGCTTCCCTGACGAAAGTGGGGAAGGCTTCCGCCAGGTCCCGTGCAACCATAACACCAGGCGTCGGTACTACTAAGTCCGGCCATTTGTATTCGTTGCGACAAGCCCCCACCTCTATACAGTTCCGTCGTTTAGATGATAGGGAGTCCCAAACTGCTTTTCAATCGGGGACAGCCCTGTTTTTCTCATCATGGAAGTCCTGATGGTGAATAGGGGAATCCCCGATGTTTACGATTTTGGGGAAAGGGTGAAAACGGAGGGAGATGGTTTTGCAACCGGTTGAGCATCTTTAGAGTCCACGATGCGAGGATTGGAATCGAGAATCAAGTCAGTAAAGAAGCAAAGCATATCCATACGTTCGGAAAGTGGTAACGACTGAAACCAGCCGGCTTTGGCCTCGGGAGATTCGTCATCCCAATTATGAGATATTGCTGGATTTGTGTGACTCATCCCGTATGAAACCTTCCGGCATGAAGCTCTAGGGTTACTTGGTAGCAAAGAAGTTCAAACTTCGGTCAAATTTGTTAAGCTGCCGTCCCCTCACCCAGGGAGCTTTCTCAAAGCTCCCATGCCTCTCCCAATGGGAGAGGGTGGCCGAAGCGACGGCGGTCGCGGAGGCCGGGTGAGGGGTCCGTAGCCGATAGAACCGCACTCCTCGGCGGTCTGAGGTTGCTCGCTACTTCTAGTGAAGGCGAGGTCGGACAGAATTAATCATCCCGATTAGATTCCAACCCGCTTTTTTCCTCGGCCTCCAAATTCCCACGGTTTTGGACGAACTGCCAGCCGAAACGACCCTTGATGCAGAGGTGGCCACGGGTTATATCCTGCTCCAGCGGGGAGGTCGCCTTAACAATGGTGTTATCTTGGACGTGCAGGGTCAGGGTGCAGCCCACACCACAGTAAGGGCAGATGGTATCGGTGCGAGTTTGTTTCGGTTCATCCCATGTCCCCGCGCGTCGCATTTCATACTCGCTCCGGAACATGAGTGCTCCGGTGGGGCAGACGCCGATGCAGTTGCCGCAATAGACACAGGCAGATTCAGGCAGAGGCATAGCGTACTCGGTCGAGATCCGGGCGTCAAACCCGCGCCCCGCGACGGCGATGGCAAAGGTATTCTGAGCGTCTACTCCGCAGGCTTCCACGCACTTGTAACAGAGGATGCATTTGCTGTAGTCGCGAACATAAAGCTCATTATCGATCTTGACCGGTTGCGCCACCGTGGATGCCATTGTCCCCTCCGGGAGGATATGGAGACCTGGAAGAGCCGCATCACGCCCGCCCGCCGGAGCGGCGGGAGCCGCTGGGCCGAAGCGTTCTGGCCGCGCCTGGTAGCGCTGCATGTAATTCTTGAGTTCCGGTGCCGTGGAGACATCCACTGAGGAGGCCAGGAACTCGAGCACCAGCCGGCGGCTCAAACGAACGCGCTCCGAGTCGGTCCTGACGACCATTCCTGGTTCTGCCTTGCGGGAGCAGGCTGGGACAAGGACTCGCGATCCTTCAACTTCAACGACGCAGATTCGGCACACATTAACTGGCGTGAGGTTCTCGAGGAAACAGAGCGTCGGCGTCTCAATCCCAAGCCGGCGGCAGGCCTCCAGTAAGGTTGTGCCTTCGGGGACCACCAGCTTCTGTCCGTCAATGGTAATGTCGACCTTTTGGCGTGGAGACGGCTCAGGAATAATCGGAACAGGACCGGCTGGAACGGGCACCAGGGTGGATACCGTGGATGAACCGGGTTCCGGCTGAGATTCAAAACTCATGGATGCTTCCTTTCGTTGAACCGTTCCCACCCAGCCATAGCCGATTCAATGGCGCTCGAGGCGGTCTGTCCCAAACCGCAAATGGAAGCGTCGCGCATCGCTTGCCCGATCTCGCGCAACAGCGAGGTCTCTTTAGCCAACGAGCCCATCGGCCGACCGTCCGCCAGGCGGTGTAAGAGTTCCTCCTGTCGCACGGTGCCGACACGGCACGGAACACACTGGCCGCAGGATTCGTCACGAAAAAAGGCGGCAATACGGAGGAGAATCTCTTTCAAGTCCACGGTGTCATCGAAGAGCATCACCACACCGGAACCCAGTGAAGCTCCGATAGCTCGTGTCCCCTCGAAGGTGAGCGGCGTGTCAAGCTGCTGGGGGGAGACAAAGAAACCGGCCGCGCCACCCAGCAGGATTGCCTGAAGGCCTCTGCTCCCGCTCACCCCGCCACAAAGATCGATGAGCTGACGAAGAGTCGTGCCAAACGGGACTTCGTAAACTCCAGGCCGGGCGATGTGTCCAGAGAGACAAAAAAGCTTCGTTCCCGTCGAGCCAGACGTTCCAGTCGATGCGTAAGCGGCACCTCCTCGCCCCAGGATATCGAGCACATTGATGAGCGTCTCGACGTTGTTTACAACAGTCGGCTTGCCGAACAGCCCGGCCTCCGTCGGGAACGGCGGTTTGTTGCGGGGTTCTCCCCGAAATCCTTCAATCGAATTAAAGAGGGCTGTTTCCTCACCACAGATATAGGCGCCGGCGCCGCGTCGTATTTCAATGTCAAAGCTCAGTCGGTGCCCCAGAATGTTGTCGCCCAGGAGACCGCGTTCGCGAGTCCTTTCAATGGCGCGAGCCATCCGTTCGGTGGCCAGGGGGTATTCGCCGCGGACGTAGAGATAGCCTCGCTCGCAGCCCGCGGCGAAGCCTGCGATGGTCATTGCCTCAACGAGGGCAAAAGGATCTCCCTCCATCACCACCCGGTCTTTAAAGGTACCAGGCTCCGATTCGTCGGCGTTGCAGACCAGGTAATGCGGCCGCCTGGCGGTCTGAGCCGCGACCGCCGCCCATTTTTTTCCGGCCGGGAAAGCTGCGCCGCCGCGTCCCACCAGCTTTGAATCGATGACTTCACGGATGACGCGGTCGGGTCCCAGTTCCAGTGCCCGTCGCAGCATTTTGTAGCCGCCCTCAGCTCGATAGTCATCAAGACTCTCCGGGTTGACCCGGCCGATGCGGCGGAGCAACCGCAATTCCGCCTGGCCAACCTGAGGTACTGCGAGAGAAGCCTCCAAACGTTCTAGAAGGTTTCCGGGCTCAGACTCTGTTTCATTCAGGCAAGAGGTGATGGTTTCCGGGCTCGCTGGAGCCAGTACTTTTTCATAGGAACGCTTGCCCGCAGCCGAAAGAAGCGCCGCCGGCGCACGCTCGCAAAGTCCCAGACACGGGCTTCGCAGCCAGGTCGTTCGTCCCTCAGGTCCAGGGGACCCGGGTGAGCCCAAGGTCTGCTCTAGCTTTTCACACATCGCTTTGGCGCCGCTTGCGAGGCAAGCGATGTCATCACAGACATGCACGACCACCGGTGGGCGAGGTGTGACCGAGAAGAGCCCGTAAAAGCTCGCCACTCCAAAAGCCTCTGCGGGTGGAACATCGAGTCGCTGGCAGGCATAGCTGAGGGCGCCGGAACTGATCCAGCCAAAACGCGATTGAATCGCATGGAGAACTGGAAGCAGCAAGTGACGTTTCGCTCTGGCAGCCTGCCCGCCAAAGGCTGCATGCCCTTCCAGCTCGCTACGACGCGTCCCGCCCACCCAGCCGGAGTCAGGTGGCCCCAAGACACTTTCGACGGCTATTTTCTCCTCTGAGGTAGGTTCAGCTCCCGTCAGGCGAAGGTCCAATCAGGTCTCCTCTGAAAATCCCCCCTTGAGGGGGAAGGTGTGAAGAATTGAACTGGTAGCGATTCAGCGCGTCCCCCCTTTTCCAAGGGGGGACTACAGGGGGGTCCTGCAAGCGTTGATTCAACGGTGGATACCCCCCTCAAGTCCCCCCTTGGAAAAGGGGGGACGATCCAAGATGGCAAGTGTTGGTCATTGATAGAAACATTCTTTCACACCTTCAGGGGCAGAAGGCGTAGCCTTCGGGGTGGGTCCTTCGGTTCGCGACAACCCACCCCCTGCGCCCCTCCGATGGAGAGGAATCACTCATTTTCATCTCCGTGGCGCCGCCGCCCGAGGGCGGCATGAGAGGCTCTTATTGATCAGCGTTCACCTGTATTCATCTCTGTCCCAATCATTTCAAGTCCGGGCTCCGACTCAAGCTTGTCGATACGGATGGCGGTGGCTTTGAACTCGGCGGTTCCCGACTTCGGATCGGTCGCGTCAATGGTCAAGAAGTTGGTGGCCACCTCCTCTGGGAAATGGGGGGTGAGGAAGGCCAAGCCCGGGCGAAGCGATGAATCATATCGAATGGGCACTAGCACCGAACCTCGACGCGAGCTCACCCGGACAGTTTCACCCTCGGCGACACCGTAACGTTTCCCATCCTCGGGAGAGAGATCGAGCGCTTCGCGGCGGCGCAAGGGCGATCGATAGCCAGCGGTTTGAACGCCGGTATTAAACGAATCAAGCCGGCGCCCGGTGGTGAGCCGGATGGGGTACTGCTCATCAAGACTGTCTACCGGTGGCTCGAACTCGACAACGCTGAAGGGAGCTTTGGGACCCACCAGCGGTGTTTGCCACAGGCGGCCGTGGAGGTAAAGCTCACCGGGATGCGACTCGTCGTAGCAAGGCCACTGGATCCCCCCCAGGGCCTCAAGGCGGGGATAGCTCATCCCGTCGTGACCCAAGCGCCGCGCCAACTCGCAGAGGACTTCGATATCGTCACGCGCTCCGGGCGGTGGGTGCAGGGCGCGACGGACACGCTGGACCCGGCGCTCGCTACTCGTCACCGTCCCCTCCGATTCGCACCAACCCGCTGCGGCCGGCAGAACGACGTCAGCCATCTCACCCGTGGCGGTCAGAAAGATATCTTGCACGACGAGGACCTCAAGTCCCTTGAGAAGCTTCATGGCCCGTTGCTGGTCTGCTTCCGACTGAGCCGGGTTTTCGCCAATGACGTAGAGCGCAGTGAAGTCCCCATGTTCCATCGCCTCAAACATACCGCTCAAGTGCAAGCCGCGTTTCGAAGGGATCTTCACCCCCCAGGCCTGTTCAAATCTCGAGCGCAGTTCGTCATTCTCCACATGCTGAAATCCAGGCAGCCGGTCCGGAATGGCACCCATGTCTCCGCCCCCCTGCACATTGTTCTGTCCACGCAGGGGGTTGAGACCCGATCCGTAACGTCCCACGTGGCCTGTCAGCAAAGCCAGATTCAGCAGGGCTAACACATTGTCAACCGCGTTGTGATGCTCGGTGATACCAAGGGTCCAGCAGATCTGGGCTCGACCCGCCTGAGCAAAGGCATGCGCCAGGTCCCGGATAACCGCTGCCGGCACACCCGTCTCTCGCTCAGCGTAATCAAGACTGTAGCGCTCCACGCAGGCCCGATACTCTTCAAATCCACTAGTGGCATGCTCAATAAAGGCGCGATTTTCAAGACCGGAAGCAATGATTTCGCGACCCATGGCGTTGGCGAGCGCGATGTCAGCCCCGACATCGAGGCCAAGCCAAACGTCCGCCCATTGGGCCGAGCTGGTTCGCCGCGGATCAACTACATAAAGCTTGGCGCCGTTCCGTACGCCTTTGAGGACGTGATGAAAAAAAATAGGGTGTGTTTCACGGGCGTTTGATCCCCAAAGGATGACGAGATCGGTTTCTTCGATCTCTCGATAAGAGCTGGTTCCCCCTCCCAAGCCAAAAACCGTCGCCAGACCGACGACGCTGGGGGCATGTCAAGTCCGATTACAACTATCAACGTTGTTGCTTCCGATGACGACACGGGCAAACTTCTGAGCGAGGAAGTTGAGTTCATTGGTAGTCTTGGAACAACTGAAAATACCAAAAGTCTGCGGCCCACGCTTCTCCACCGCAGTGCGGAAAGCCACAGCCGCCCGGTCCAGTGCTTCCTCCCAGCTAGCCCGACGAAGACACCCGTTCTCACGAATCATGGGCTCAGTCAATCGCACATTCTTTTCTTCCACAACGGATCGATGACCTCCTTTTGCTAAACAGAGCGACATAAGTACATGCGCATCAAGATTCCTCGATCGTTTCAAACCAACGGAGCCGCACTTCTTGGCGGTCTGAGGTTGCTCGCTACATCTAGCCTAACTTTTCTTAATGCTATTCACAAATGCGTCAAAACTTCCCGACCATTGGGCAATAGTTTTCTCTGGTCCGACCAACTTGAAGAACCAAGGCCCTTCCGGAGTCTCCACCACAGCGGCCAACATTCGATAACCCGCGTTATTGTGGCGCTGAGGAGCGCCGGGCATCATAGGAGCCTGGTAGGTCCCGGCGAGATCGACCAGGGTTACTGCCAAACCTGTGACCTCCCTTTTGCTGATCTTGGCTTTGTCTTTAGAAGAGGAACCGTCAGGCTGAGCGAATTGCCCAAGCCAGCGATCGATGTTGGCTTCAACCGATCCTCCTTGTCCGGAACCAAAATAGAAAACCACTAATTCTCCATCCGCGGGATCCCCTTCAGCTCGGGCTAACGCAAACTGTGCCTGACGCATTGAGGAAGTGGGCGGTTGTTCCGCCCAGCCGGGTGGAACAGTAACTTTCATCCGCCCGAACGTTTTTTCTCCTCCTGCAGAGCGATGGGATGCTGCCATGGGAGAAGGATTCGAAGGAGGGTTGGGTGCTGAAGTGGAAGCTGGCTGAGAAGTTTCTGGTCCACTGCAGGCCGCCCCAATTAGAGCCAACGACAGACAGGCTCCCATGTGAGCAAGCCATTTCCGCCGCACAAAGCGCCTGCCCAAGTGTCTAGAAATAAGGCGCTGCTCTGAGATCACAGGCTCATTCATGGCGTTCGCTTTCCTTGAAAATCATCCTTCGGCCGTGGTGGGATCGATTACCGACTTAACTTCAGAAACGCGATTGGCCGGAAATCCGCCCTGCCTGGCGTGTTCTCGGACCATCTCCTCGTTCGGAGCAATGTAGACGCAGTAGACTTTGTTATCGGTCACATAACTTTGAACCCATTGGATCCGTGAACCCATTTTGCTGAGCACACCACAGGACTTCTGAGAGATGGCCTGCAGCTCCTGTCCTGACAGGTTTCCAGCACCGGGGATCTCTCGCTCGATAACGTATTTTGGCATCCCTGATTCTCCTTTCTCGAGTGACCCATTTTAGTTCAGCTCTTAAGGAAACAGAAGGAGTATTTGTAGGTGACTGTAATGGGTAAGTTACGGGGGTGCCTGGGGGGTCTTGGTAGCCACGGTGAGCGACTTTCTCCGCGACCACCGTCGCTCGCCGTGGGCTTTTCCATGGAGGTGGACAAACCCACGACGAATTTGAAAGCAAATTCGTCGTGGCTACCAAAGCTGTTTCCACGGAAGGACTGGTAACAACCACTACTGAAGCGAGGTTCGCGGCAAGAGTACCTTGGGTGTGCTGAAGAAATCGTTGATGACCTCGCGTGCCCTGACCAAATCGGGGCAGCGATTTACTTGCTTCCAGAGATAGTGACCAAAAAAGACCCACTTGTTTCCCCAGGCAAGGAACAATTTCAGCCGAGGCATCTGCTCAACAGAGGCAAAATTGGACTCTAGTTGATCGCAAAAAAGGATTAAAGCCCGGTAATACTCCAACCCTTCTTCTTCCGGCGTTCGGGGAGCTCGCTCACCTTCCCGGCCCGGGGGAGGTGGCAATCCCAGTGTTTCACCGACCTGCCAGAAGATCCAGGGACGGGCCGTGGATACTCGAGCTACCATGACTCCGTCGCATCCCGTCTCCCGTTGCATTCTTAGAATATCTTCCGATTCTTGAATATCGCCGTTGCCCACCACCGGCATGCGAACGGCTGTGCGAACCCGGCCGATGTATTCCCAGTTGGCACGACCCTTGCGGTGCTGGGACTGGATTCGAGGATGCAGGGTAATCCAGTCCGCGCCGGACTCTTCCAGCATTTTTGCAAATTCGACCAAATAAACAGGATCATCATTCAGACCGGTACGCATTTTGACCGAAAGAGGAAGGTGCGTCACACTGCGCGTCCCTCTCACGACTTGCTCAGCATAGCGGATGTCCCCCATCAAACCCACCCCCCAATTGTGTTTCAGCACTTTGCGGACCGGGCAACCCATGTTGATATCGATTCCGGCCGGAGCGATGACTTGCAATTTCTTTAGCGAACGGTCAATCAATTTCTCATCATTGCCTAGCAATTGAGAGATCAAATTGTCTTCCCCAACCGCAATTCGAGTTTGTGGAGTCTGACCCACCTCTTCAAAGGGTAACAAACGAGTGGAAAGCATTTCCGTAAATAATAAGGTGCTAGCCCTCGCCGGCAGATAGGAGCGTACCACTTGGCGGAAGGCCACGTGAGACAACCCGGCCATTGGGGCAAAGAGAATCGGAAAATTCACCTGGCGTCCATGGGCAAAGGTAATTCGGCTGAGACGGCTGGCGGGTGGGAAGGGGGATTGATGAGACTGTGTCAGGGAAGAAGACACTTCAATTGACTTTGAGATCCATACCGGCGATGGCCTTCAGAGCGATTGGATTTTCAGGATCGAGATCTAAAGCATGGACATATTCGTCCAGGGCTCGCATTTGGTCTCCTTTGGCCATATAAATGTGTCCCAAATTCAGGAAAGGAAAATGTTTCGGCTCGTAACGTTTGGCAGTTTTGGCTTTTTGTAACCAGGGGATAGCTTCGTCCAAGTCTCCCATCTTCATCAGATAAACTCCTATGTCATTATAAGGGTTTCCAAAGTCAGGATCTACTCTAATGGCCTTCTTGCAATCTTCCATGGCTTCCTCCAACTGGCCCAGAAACGAGATGGCCCAACCCCGATAGGTATATCCTTCAGCAGTTGGATAGATGGCCAGGCTTTGATTGAAACTGTCGATGGCGGATTGAATATCACCCTGCATCAGATGTTGAACGCCTCTTTCCCATAATTGGCGGGCGCGCTCTCGATCGTCGATGGATGGGTACTTCTTCATCGGTACCTTTTTCCCAAATGCCTCAGTTACAGGGGTGGAACGCGCGCTCCGTCGCGCGTTCATTCAGCGTGCGCGGAGCGCGCGCCCCACCTGTTGTGCCTTTCGCCACCCGTAGCTGTGGAGTTCACCAACCCACGACACAACCATCCTTCCTGGGGTCTGAACCACCCATAAGGACGCCTGTGTCCGGATCGATCATAATGGCCTGGTAACCACCGAATTCGCCAACCAACCAGACGATTTTGTGCCCCTTGTCAATCAGCTTACGCCGAACTTCAGCACCTATTTCAGATTCCAAGGCCAACCCCTCTTCCAGGTCACGAAAGCGGGCCGCTTCGCCAGCCAGTTGAACATTCATTCCGAAATCTACCATGTTGATCAGCACCTGAACGTGACCTTGAGGTTGCATATCCCCACCCATGACTCCAAAAACCAGCCAGGGTTTTTCGTTCTTGAACGCCATGGCCGGGATGATAGTATGAAAAGGCCGCTTGTGAGGCTCGAGGCGATTGGGATGCTTGGGATCGAGAGAGAACAGGGCGCCACGGTTTTGCAAACAGATACCTGTCTTCCCCGCTACAATGCCCGACCCGAAACCATGAAAGAGGCTGTTAATAAACGAAACGCAATTGCGATCCTTATCGACGACGGTCAGGTAAATGGTATCGCCCTGCTCCAACAACCCGGGCACGACACTTTTTCCAGCTTTATTGACATCAATCCGTCTGCGCTGCCGTTCTCCATATTCTTTAGAGATTAGTTTCTCGACTGGGACCTTCACCTTGTCTGGATCTGCATAGTAAGCATCACGGTCGGCAAAGGCCAGCTTTTTGGCTTCAACCAAGAGGTGCAGGTACTCGGCGGAATTATGGCCTAAGGATTTAAGGTCAAATCCTTCCAAGATATTCAGCATCTCCAGGGCCGCGATCCCCTGCCCGTTGGGTGGCAGTTCATACAGCCTAATTCCTCGGTATGTTGTGGAAACTGGCTTGACCCAGGTGGAATGATGTTCGGCAAAATCTCTAGTCGTCAGTTGCCCGCCCAGTCTTTGCAAAGAGGCCACAATCTCGCGGGCAATATCGCCACGATAGAANNNCCACCGACGGCAATCTTCCTAAGAGAGTTGGCCAGATTGGGTTGAGCAAAGTTCTCACCCACCCGGGGAGAGCGTCCTTCTATCAGATAAGTGCTGGCGGTGTCGGAATGAGCTTTGAGTTTTTCGACGCTTTGCTCCCAACTGGCCGCAATGATTTCGGAAACCGGGAATCCTTTGGCCGCGTAATCGATAGCCGGCTGCAAGACCTGGGCCAATGACATGGTTCCGTATTTCTTCAGCAACGTCTCCCATCCGTCCACAGCACCAGGAACCGAAACCGAATGGACACCGCTTGTTGGTATCGCCTTCATGCCTTGTCTGGTGAAGAAATCAATAGACGCTGCGTAGCCCGAACGTCCACTGCCATTGAGGCCGGCCAACTCCCCAGTCTTGGCCAGGTAAACAATGGCAAACATATCTCCCCCGATTCCAGTGGACATGGGTTCAACCACATTTAGGACGGCGGCAGTGGCAACGGCTGCATCGATGGCATTCCCTCCTTGTTGCAGGATTCTTAATCCCGCCTGCGCCGCCAAAGGCTGACTTGTTGCTACCATGCCGTTGCTGGCCAGGACGGCAGACCGCGTCTGTTGGGGCACTCCGG
>QHZQ01000261.1:11153-17641 GCA_003224725.1 Acidobacteriota bacterium
AATAACAACAGAGAATGGGTGATTATTTTCATCTCAATTGTCTCGTAAAGCAATGCAGCCTGGCCAGGAAGACATGAATAGGTGCTGGTCAGGTATTCCACACAACGGTTCATGGACGTGGATAAAACTATAGCACAATCATTGTGGACAACGTGGGAAAACCCTGTCTCTCAAGAGAGCAAATGGCTTCGGTGGTGCGATCGTTACCGGCGCAATTACGCTTCCTCACGGTCGGGTTTAGCGAACAGGCCTTGCGGAGTAGCCACGACTGTCCTGGAAGCTGTATCGGGTCAGGGGCGTGAGCCAATTCCTCCCTTGTTACACACACAGCGCATGATCTAATATCACGCATTGCCTGCTCTATGATTTGCCACACACCATTTCGCGGGTTGGCGTTTCTTTCATTTCTTTTGTATGCCGGAGTGCTGGCGCCTTGCAGGCACTCAGATGTCATTGCCCAAGAGAAAGGGTCCAAGGCAAAGCAGCCCACAGTTTCCAGGGGATTCCCAAGGGCTCCGCAGCCGTTGATTCTGAGACTGGAAGCCATGGCTCAGAAATATAAGGAGCCTTTCGAATCGGAGCTAGCTCTTCTCGACCGGGAACTTAGAGAGGTCTTGCGAGAGATGAACCGCAAAGGCATGGACGCCGTTGAACTTTTTGTTGCCCCGTCTGGCGCTGAATCCAGGCTTTCGTTGGCTTTGACTGCCAGAAATTTTGTCCCGGTGTCCGCCGGGCCGTGGGATAAGCAAGATGTACTCTCTTTCCAGGCTTTGGGCGACGGACCGGTCTACCTCAATCTCTCTTTGCTGCAAAGAATGCTCAAACCATTGGCAAGTTACCGTAGCAAAGTTCTCACTAGACTTAATGAACCTTCCCTTTCCATCGAAAGTTGGAATGTCACCTGGGAAAAGAGCAGCGGGCAATCCGTTCGTTTCGAAGGTCGATTCGAGGCAGGGGAAGCGGTAATTCATCCTGTCATCTTTCTCAAGAACAAGAAGGCGGCTTCTGAACTGGAGATTAAGGCCGACGGCCAGGAGATAACTCAGGCTTTGGCGCGTGGAACCTTCCCGCTCGCCCCGCTCAAGATTTTGGGAGGACAGTTTTCAACGTCCAAGTCGGTATTAGAGTTCTTTGGGAAGCAATGATCGGGTTCAAAATGGCAGGTATCTCAAATCAGCTTGTCCAAGCCCACCGCTAGAAGTAAGAGGAGGCTGATATAACCGTTGACAGTGAAGAAAGCGGCGTTGACTCTGGAGAGATCATTGGGACGGACTAAACTGTGTTCGTATCCCAGAAGGCAGCCTACCATCAAGATACCCACCAGGCTAATCCAGCTTAGCCCTTCAATAAGAAACAAGAGGAAAAGGAACAGCAGCATCAAAGCATGCAGTCCCAGGGAAACTCTCAAAGCGGTACCTATTCCAAAATGCTCAGGGATGGAAAATAGGTTCTTTTGCCGGTCAAAGTCCACGTCCTGACAAGCATAGATAATGTCAAAGCCGGCAGTCCACAGCAGCACGATAAGAGTAAGCAAAATGGGAGTGACCTGCACGTCGCCACGAACAGCGATCCAGGCTCCGAGAGGAGCCAAGCCCAGACAAAGGCCGAGGAAGAGATGTGAATAAATCGTGAAGCGTTTGGTGTAGGAATAGCTAAGCAAGATTAGAAGGACAGGAACAGAAAGCCACAAGCAAAGAGGATTGAGTTTGGAGGCAGAGAAAATGAACAGCAGGCTGGAGCCCACCGTAAAACAAATCGCAAAGGTAAGGCTAAGGTGCCTGGCCGGTAGAGCCCTCATCCGGGTGCGAGGGTTTTCTGCGTCGATGCTCCAATCCGCGATCCGATTGAATGCCATGGCGGCACTGCGTGCTCCCACCATGGCCAGTAGAATCCACAACAGTTTAGATTTATTCGGAACGCCGCCCGAGGCCAGAATGGCACTCAATAAAGCGAACGGCAAGGCAAAAACCGTATGTTCAAACTTAATCATTTCGAGAGTTGTTTTGAAGCTGGCAAAGAGCGTCATGTACAAACCTCGCTCCGTCGGCTGCAACCCCCTCACCCGGCCTCGTGAACGCTTATCAAGCGTTCACCCCTCTCCACGGGAGAGGGAGTAATAAATTGCAGTTTACTCTCCCCTCGCCCCCATCGGGGGAAGAGGATGAAGGCTTGATAAGCCTTCATGGGGTGAGGGGGATCGCCTCAGTCGTGCATAATTTGGATATAAGGGCTGCCAATACGCGAAGTCTTCTTTACTCCACCTTACTGCCTTGCCACCGGTAGGCTTTGGATGGCTGTAGCCCGAGTTGCAGCATGATGCGATACAAGAACTGGTCGATGGCGTCATTAATAGACGCGGGGCGGTGATAAAAGGAAGGTACTGCCGGAAAGATCACGCCCCCAGCCAGAGTCACGAGCCGCATGTTCTCGATATGGATCAGATTAAAGGGCGTATCCCTGATAACCAAGAGTAACTTGCGTCTCTCCTTGAGCGTTACGTCGGCCGCGCGCTGGATCAGATCTCGCGAAACTCCATTGGCAATAGCCCCTAATGTTCCCATGGTGCAGGGGATCACCACCATGGCGTCCACTGGAAAAGATCCGCTGGCAATCTTGGCCCCAATATCGTTGTTGTTGAGAACCTCAATTTTCTCTCGGCCGCTCTCCACTATTTTCTCTGCCAGATTATTCAGGGTTAAAGACCTTAGCTCCAATTCTTCGTTAAGGACTCTGATTCCTGATGAGGAGGCCACCACGTAGATTCTGGACACGGCCGGTTCGGCGGCTAGATGATTCAGAAAACGATAGGGGTAAACCGCTCCGCTCCCCCCGGTAATGGCCACAGTCATTTCCACTCTGCTGTTCCCCCCAATCAATGACGCCCAGACAAACAGGAGCTTCTCATGATCCTTCGGATCACCTGGAGTTTGGACATCTGAATGTGGGAGCCGGCCTCCGGACGGCGACCGGAACTTCAGACGGGTGGCCATCGCGGCCCAGAGGTCCGCTCCCACATTGGAAACTCACGCTTCGTTCGTGGAATTCCTAATCACCGACAACGAAGCGTGAGTTTCAGGTTCATCCTGGTGCTCAGGGCCGTCCGCGGCGAGCACAGCGGGTGCCTCTTCCTTTAAAACGTCCAATGTCCAGAAGTCCCTCCTCGTTCGGGGGGACATGTTCCAGGCGCTCAGTCAATTCATTCACACCCTCGCCACGAGTCCTCCCAAGAGGGGATTTTCACGGGAGCACCCACTAAATAAGCAGGACGGGACAGGGGTCATTGAAAATGCTCGGAATCAAGGCTGCTCTGGCAGTGGGCATGAAATGGCGTAGGCAGCCAAAGATGGTCGGGAGTTGGAAGAATCTGGAAAATATTTCCCCTTCCCTTCTCCAACGATGTCGCTTTACAAACCTATTTCCCTCCTGGCAGGCTCTACCCTAAGAATCCTGTTTACAACTTCTTGAGGTCTCGGAAACGAGCCCTGCGACGCCTGTTCAGAACCTATTGGCGGCGGCGGGCCCTCTGGCAGCGTGATTGCCAAATACATTGCATCATGAACAAGTTTATCCCGCCTGGTCCCAAAGAGACTATAGCCGTGCAGAAGTCGGATGTCGAGAAACTGAAAACCGAGATTAACGGCACGGACAAGAAGGGTGGGTCTACTTATATCAAGGAGTTTCTTAAGGAATATAGGAGCTACGCACAGATTAGCACCTATGATAACCTTTACCGCAGATGTAAGACAGCCGACATTATCTGGGTGGGGGATTATCACGCCAATCCAGCCTCACAGCATTTTCTGATTCGATTGCTGAAGGCCCTCAGAAGATCGGAAAAGCCGATGATTCTCGGAATGGAAATGGCTTATAAGAAGAATCAGGGAATTCTGGAGCAGTGGTTGGACGGAAGAGTTTCCGAGAAGGAATTTCTCAAAAGAATTCGATATGATTTGGAATGGGGATATGATTGGGAGGACTATCGGGCCATTTTCTTGACAGCCAAAAGTCTCAGGATAGCCGTCAAAGGTCTGGACTGTGGGTTGCGCAAGGATTTGCGAAAGATTCGGAAACGTGACTTCTGTGTGGCAACAAACATCATTGAAATCATCCAGCGAAATTCACAAGCCCAGCTTTTCATTTTTTTTGGAGAATCTCATCTGGCCGAGTCCCACCTTCCTGGGAAAGTCCGAAGAGCCCTCAAAGATTTAGGCCAGACCCTGGAAGACGTTGTGATCGTGCAAAACATGGATTCGATCTATTGGGACTTAATGCGAGAGAATCACCGGGCTGAAGTGGTGCAAATAGAACCGGGCAAATTTTGCGTGTTTAACTCGACGCCGCTGGAGAAGTACAGGTCGTACGAGCAAGCCATTTTGCGCTGGAGACATCAGGACGAAGATCATCCTGAGACCTGAGGGTCGCTCTCTAACTGCCATCTACCAAAACTCCCAGCCGTAAAAAGATCATGATGGAGCACGAGATCAGAACGATTCTCGCGGAAGTAGAACGTGGGAAAAGATCCGTCGACGAGGCCCTGGAGAAGTTAAAGCACTTGCCTTTTGAGAACCTTGGATTTGCCAGGATTGACCACCATCGCTCCCTCCGCCAGGGGTTTCCTGAAGTCGTCTTTGGTAGGAACAAGACGGTTAAGCAGGTTACGGGTATCGCCAAGCGAATGCTGGCAAACCAACATAATATTCTTATCACCCAAACCGACGAAAAGGTGTTTCGCCAAATCAAGAGACTCAATGCCAGTGCCAGATTTTATCCGGATTCAAGAACCATTGTCGTGGTGCGAGATAAAACTATTTATGGCAAGGGCAAGATTCTGGTGGTTTCTGCCGGCACGGCAGATATTCCAGTGGCCGAAGAGGCTCTGGTCACTGCTCAAGTGATGGGCAATGATATAGAAAGTCTGTACGATGTCGGAGTGGCCGGGATCCATCGATTGCTGAGTCAACGCGACCTACTCTGGAAGGCACGGGTTATCATTGTGGTGGCTGGCATGGAGGGAGCATTGCCCAGTGTGGTGGGGGGATTAGTCTCGGTCCCGGTGATCGCCGTTCCAACCAGTGTTGGTTATGGAGCCAGCCTGCAGGGAATCGCTGCTCTTTTAGGAATGCTCAATAGCTGTGCTTCGAACGTGACCGTGGTCAATATTGATAACGGTTTTGGGGCTGGCTATGTCGCTAGCCTGATTAACCGTCTTTGAATCCGATCTCTGCTTCCCTGCTTCAGGGACCCGTCAAAGTCCTGTAACTCAATTACGCTGGGGCACAGACCTTGCTGACGCGCGGGCTACTGCTAGCGACTTGCGCCACAGCCTGTTCGGTAGCCCGACAAGCCCGACAGTAAGGGAGGGCAGCAACTTTGACGGGACCTTGCCCCCTGGTAGTGCCTCAGCTACGGGTGCCGAAAGGCACAACAGGTGGAGCGGGCGCTCCGCGCACGCTGAATGAACGCGCGACGGAGCGCGCGTTCCACCCCTGTAACTGAGGCATTACGCCCCTGCTTGGTCTTCCTTTACTTTAGAGGGGATTTTTGATATTCTCCAGCGACCAATAAGCCAAGGAGACAGCTTATGTCGGGACATTCAAAGTGGCACAGTATTAAACACAAAAAAGCGGCTGTTGATGCCAAACGGGGTAAGATTTTCACCAGCCTGATCAAAGAAATCACCATTGCAGCCCGGCTCGGCGGGGGAGACCCGGACGGGAACCCTCGGTTGAGAACCGCGATTTTGGCTGCCAAAGCCGTCAATATGCCCTCTGAAAACATCAAGCGTGCAATTCAAAAGGGTACCGGTGAATTGCCCGGGCAACATTACGAAGACGCAACCTACGAAGGTTATGGTCCGGGGGGCGTAGCCATGCTCGTCGAGGCCGTGACTGACAACAAGAACAGAACTGTTTCCGAAATTCGCCATGTTTTTGCCAAGCATGGAGGCAATCTCGGTGAAAGCGGTTGTGTGGCCTGGATGTTTCATAAGAAGGGTTACATGGTTGTAGAAAAATCGAAGGCCGATGAAGACACGCTCTTAGACATTGCTTTAGAAGCCGGGGCGGAAGATATGAAGGAGAGTGGCGAAACCTATGAAATTTACACGGCGCCCGAATCTTTCGAAGCGGTTTTGGAGGCCTTGAAGAAAAACAACATCGATATGGTCTCGTCTGAACTCTCAATGATTCCGCAGTCTCACACGAAGTTGGAGGGAAAATCGGCTCAGCAGATGCTGAAGCTGATGGAAGCACTAGACGATCACGAAGACGTTCAGAAAGTATTTGCTAACTTTGAGATTGAGGACGCCGAATTGGAAGCGGCGGCTTCTTAACTAGCGGTCAAAATACGCCCCTCGACTTCATGGTTGTTATGCGAGTGTTGGGAATTGATTGTGGTTCACGCTCTACTGGATTCGGCCTTATTGATAGCGACGAACAAAACCACCGTGCCGTAGTTTTTGGGACGATCCAGCTCCATCCAAAAGACGC
>QHZQ01000261.1:17711-23430 GCA_003224725.1 Acidobacteriota bacterium
CCAATTTTACCTCTCTAATTTCCAAAGCGTGATGAAGCTTGGGCAGGTCAAGGGCGTAGTGATTTTCACGGCCGCTGACGCCGGCATTCCCATTTACGAATATAGTCCCCTGGAGATTAAAAGCGCCGTCACAGGTTATGGACGCGCTGAAAAGAACCAGGTGCAGGTCATGGTGAAAAATATTCTGAAGCTGGAGGATTTCCCCAGCTCCCATGATGCCTCTGATGCTCTGGCCTTGGCCATTTGCCATATTCATACTGCGGCTACCCGCCGGACCATTGAGCGGGCAACCCATCAAGCTTCCAAAGTGTCAAAAGAGTCCCTTGCCTGATCCATGTAAATGCCAAAATCTAACACCGTTACAGGTCCCTTCTGCTTGCTTTGGGTTTTGTTCTCGGGGTGTTTTTTATTGGCGGGAGACAGCCCTCCTCTTCGGTTCATTTGGCAAAAAAATAATCAACGGGGTGCTATCGAATTCTACAGGTTGGAAGGACGGGCCAATTTCAGTTTAAGAATAGAGCCGGAGACCTGGTGGAGGTTAGCCTTGCGCTGAGACCTTCTACGGTCGATTCTCTTCTGGCTCTTTTCGTCCAGGCCGACTTCTGGAACGAAAGCAAAAACTTTGTCAGTTCCCGCAAAGTGGCCGACATGGGAATGAAAACCATTCGATTGGAAAGCGGTCTTAGATCGAGGGAGGTCACTTTTAACTACACTGAAGACAAGAATCTGCAGGAGATTATGAATTTCTTTGAAAATCTTTGCCAGCAAGAGAAGACTCTGTTCGAAATAGATCTGGCTCTGAAATACGATCGACTTGGAATTCCTAAGAAGCTGGACGAACTGCAAAGAAACCTGACCGCCAAACGCATTGTTGCTCCGGAACGATTTGCTCCCGTATTGGAAAAAATATACCAGGATGAGACTCTTATGAACCTGGCAAGGAAAGAGGCCAGAAAGATTCTTTCTAAAATTGAAAAAATGCAGTCCTTCGCGAACTAGCCGAGGGCTGTCCCCCACAAGCGCTTAACTTTATGAGTCTTCCTGCCTGCTGCCGGAAGAACGAAACGCCAAGACGCCAAGGACACCAAGAAAACAAGAAAAAAGCACGCAACTGGGTCCGCCACCTTAATTTCCCTGTTCCGCCCCCGACAGATCCGGAGGATTTCTGATCACGCGCTGGAGGCTGTCGCATAATTTTGGCTTCAATGCGAGGGAGCTTCGCAGGGTACAAACATCAAGTTCAGTTATTGGAGGCTTGGTATGGGTATTTTGGCTCTAGCGGCTGATAAACGAGTTGCCGCCTTGCGATGTACTGACGACACTCTGAGTGTGGATCTAATGGACGGACGGACCATTACAGTCCCTCTGGTGTGGTACCCGAGACTTGCAAACGCCTCAAAAGCCCAGCGAGAGAATTGGCAAGTATGTGGTGGAGGCTATGAAATCCACTGGCCGGACGTTGACGAAGATCTGAGTACCGAAGGACTATTACGAGGTGCCCCCTCTCCTGAATATCGACCTGCAAAGTCCGCGAGGGGGACAAAGAAGAAACCGAACCGGTCGTTCCAGCGGGCTGGCAGGAAGCGCCAGCCGCTGAACTCCTAGTCGTCAGGCATTGGCAATTGTTCTAAGTACTCTTCCAGGAGGGAATCAGACTGGATTCATGCTGGGGGATGGCTATGAATTTCACCATTGAGTTGGAGCAGGAAACTGACGGGCGCTGGATTGCCGAGATCAGTGAACTCCACGGTGTCTTGGTCTACGGACAGACCCGGGGAGAGGCTATGGCCAAAGCCCAGGCCCTTGCCCTCAGAGTGCTAGCGGAACAGCTTGAACACGGAGAAGCCACCCCTGATTTGGTGAGCATTTCCTTCCATGCGGCATGAGTCAATGGCCTACGACCAAGGCCAGGCGAGTCTTGGCGGCACTCCAGCGCATTGGTCGGAGAGAGAGTCAGTTTCTTGTGGACCCATGAAGATCAAGCGTCGATCACAGTCACCCCTGAACAAGAAAGCACGCCGTGGATTCCGTGGCTATCCGGTAGCCACGGTTGCCTTCTACGGGCCTGATAACACCCGGGCCACCAAGGTGGCAGTAGCCATCATGGCAAGTGAGCGTGCTAAGGCCGATCCTCTGCGAAGGTGGTTCTCAGAAGATGTCGACGTACGGCACAATCCCCGGATTGGGCAAGAGATCCTAGGGTTCGTTCAGGAACACGGCGCCAGATCCGTTGTCATGACGGAGGGCATTATCGGATGCCCTCATGAAGAAGGGATCGACTACCCGGAAGGCGAAGTCTGCCCTCGTTGTCCGTTCTGGGCTGGCAGGGATCGCTGGACTGGCGAGTATCAGCAGTGACGGGGCCAATAGGGGTGCCGATGTATCAGGGGGGAGGGCCGGCAACGAAGAAACTCAGGTCGAGATGGCTCGCAACACGTGGTGACCGCGGCATGCTGCTCCGTTGCTGGGTGAAATGTGGTTTCGGCCAGACGCCTGATCGGCTCCTACACAACACCCGTATTGTAATGAGTTAGTTACGAAGAAACAGCTTTGGTAGCCACGACGAATTTGCATCTAATTCGTCGTGGGTTTGTCCACCCGCGCGGAAAAGCCCACGACGAGCGACGGTGGTCGCGCAGAAAGGCGCTCGCCGTGGCTACCAAGACTGCACCCCCCAAACGCCCCAGTAACTAACGCATTACCCCGTATTTCATTGACAACTTTCCAAAAAGTTTTACCATCTAAACAGTTAGTTTCTTGTGCATCTCGACTGCTGAGGGGGCAATATGCGCGCCAAGTTAGCCGTATCAGTTTTTGTCTTGCTCTTTTCACTAAGTCTAAAGGTTGCGGCGCAAGATCAATTCCCATCGCGAGTGCTTCGAGCCAGTTTGATCGAGGGAGACGTGACCTATTTGAGATCCGACCTGGACAAGTGGCTGGACCTCAATATTAACACCCCGATCCTGGAAGGGGACAAGATTTGGGTGGGGCGAGATGGGCGTGCCGAAATTGAGTTTGAAGATGGCAGCAAGGTGCGTTTGGCGCAGAATTCGGTCATTGAGTTTACGCGTCTAGGCCCATATGACACATCCCGGCAAGTTGAAATCCAGTTGAACAAAGGATTGGCCACGTTTGATGTTATTTCCGCAGAGGGGGCTTTTAGTGTAGCCACGCCGCTATTTTCCGCAAGAGTTGCCAACGCCGCGAACTTCAGGGTAGAAGTCGACTCGGATGACTCCGGGCGAGTGGTGGTTTTTGAGGGCCGGACTGAGATAGAGAGTCGGGCAGGAAGTCTTCTTCTGGATAAAGGGGAAACCGTTAGTTTCCTAAGTAGCGACCCAGACCGATACTATCTTGGGACCAATTATGAACCAGACGATTGGGATCGCTGGAATACAGAGCGTGACGATTTCCTGGCGAGCGGTAGAATCACTCGACCCCTTCCCTATGAGAGCGGTTGGAATACCGCAGAATTGGACCAATATGGCTCCTGGTATTCGGTTCCAACTCTTGGAATAATCTGGCATCCGCATTGTGATTCGAGCTGGGCTCCCTTTAGAACCGGGCGCTGGGCCTGGTACGATCCTTTTGGTTGGACCTGGATCTCCTACGAGCCATGGGGCTGGCTCCCTTATCACTATGGAAGATGGGCTAATGTAGCCAGCCATGGTTGGTGCTGGGTACCAGCACGGACTCATAATCGCTGGTGTCCTGGCGCCGTCAATTGGATTGAGGGTGCCTCGTGGGTGGGATGGGCGCCCCTGGCCCCTTCTGAGCCATGGTATCCCTATGGGTTCAACTCGGCTCGACCGTTTGTTTCCAGGAATCTCCGTCATGGCGACGTTGTCTCTTATTTGCCCAATGAGGCATTTCTTAATGGGACGTCTGGTGGCAGCTTTTCACGACCCAGAGATCCTCTGGCCGCGGGGAGAGTCGTGGCTGGTCAACCCTCGCTGCGACCCACTCTGGCAAGCCGCATCCCGGTAACCAATGCGTATGCGGGCAGAAAATTTACCAATGAAGATCTGGAGGCGCGGAGAGACGTGCGAGATGGCATCATCCGCTCAACGGTCCCGGCCGGTTCTCTGAATCAGGCCTCTGGCACAGTATCCAGCCAAACACTCCATCAAGGAAATGGAGCGATCAATCGTTCTGCCCCGAGTTCTAGTTCAGGTGTTCGTGTCATCAATGGCGGAAGCCCGGTTCCGCGTCAAGCGAACAGGGAGAGCGGTATTCGCAGTTACAATAACTGGAATTCGGAGCGCGACAACCTGCACAGACAGCAAGGTTCCCAGGTTCTGCAGGGCCAGCCGGATCTGAAGTCTTCGGATTCCCAGGGGCCGCGCGCTCAGTCACCGCCGGCTGGCCCGCAGTCGGCTCCTGTTGCGAGTTCGACGCCCTCTGAGACCCAGTCCCGACAGCGGGTATATCAAATTTACGGAAGCCGAAACGAAGGTAGCGTAGCGGAACGCCATTCTTCCGGTCCCTCCTCTCCATCACGAGAGTCTGTCGGTGCCCGTTCCAGCCTGAGTGCCCCTGGCCCGTCTTCGGGTGGCACCTCTCCGAGTAGCTCTGCAGCGCCGCCCGCTCGCTTCCAGCCAGCTTATAATCCTCCACCCGTGCAGAGGTCAATGCCCTCATCGGCTCCTGGTTCCATTTCCTCGCAGCCTTCATCTGGGGAAAATGGCTCCCGTGGACAATCCCATGGTGCGTCTTCAAATTCGAGCAATCAGGGAGGCAGGTCGTCAGCGCAGGGCAGGGCGAACCGATAGGATTAAGATTTGAAATCTAAGGTTACTTGGTGGCGAAGAAGTTCAAACTTCGGTCAAATTTGTTAAGCTGCCGTCCCCTCACCCCCAGCCCCTCTCCCCAATGGGAGAGGGGCTGGGGGTGAGGGGACGGCGGTCGCGCAGGCCGGGTGAGGGGTCCGTGGCCGATAGAATCGCCCTCCTTGGCGGTCTGAGGTTGCTCGCGACGTCTAAGTAATGGCGATCCCGGCATAACCAACCACTTCTTTCTTGTCTCCACTCACGTCTCCAGAGGTGGCATATTTGATTAACTCGGCGTGGCCAGACCGTACCGGCATTGTTCCCCACAGCATGGCAATGGTTGGGCCATAGCCGCACATGCTGATGGCCTCCGCTTTAATCACCTCATAAAGGCCTTTTGGATCCAGATCTAAAATCCGGTCGATCGCCTTCCGATCTTTGATGCGGGTAATGTCATCGGCTTCATAATGGTTCATGTCGCTGCTGGCGATGACCAGAATATCTTCGTTCAGCTCTTTAATAGTTTCGGCGATGCCTTTCCCCAGGCGTTCCAAGGTAGCATAGCCGCCCGTCCCGACTGAAATCGGGACAAACTTGAAATCCTGTTTTAAGTAGTGAATAAAGGGAAGTTGAACTTCCAGGGAATGTTCGAATCGATGGGCTTCAGCATTCTCGGTGAGCAAGTGACAATGATGAATCAATTTCTTGGCGAGTTCCGTGTCGATAGCCACCTTTCCCAGAGGAATCTCCCACTCACCCGAAGACATGATGGAAAGAGGCGCTCCTAATCCTGTGTGATTAGGACACAAAATAATCATTCGCCCGGGGAGTTCAATTCTCGCGTAAACGGCCCCTGCCACATGCCCTGAATACATGTAGCCGGCGTGGGGGACGACGATACCGCGGGCTTTAATCTTGCTTTGGGGGACACCCAGATACCCGGCCAAGTC
>QHZQ01000261.1:23443-26202 GCA_003224725.1 Acidobacteriota bacterium
AAACCTTCCGGCTACAGCTGCCTTTCTTAACATAACCGTTTAGGGAGCGGAAGGCAGCAGTTAACCACCACTCACTGTCTTCTGCTGACTGCCTGCTGAATTCCTACCCCTTGGCCGCTTGATACCCCTCTTTGGCCCGAACCACTACGGACTTAACGGGACTCCCATTTTCGTCGACAACATCCACTTTCACTTTGCGAAACTTGCCATCCTTCGCAGGGTTGGATGGGATATATCCGATACTGTACTGATTTCTTAATTCAACCCCAACTTGCTGCAGAATTCCAGTGTATTCCCCCATGAACCTTGGAAACCAGGCTTTGCCACCAGTTCTGCGGGCAAAAGTGTTTAATTGGTTCTCGGCCTGCAGGAAAGTTAATCGGCCTTCAGGACTTATCCATCCGCGAGCATCAAAAAGTTCCTGGGCCAACTGCGCCATCCCGATACAATAAATTACGGCGTTAGTGTTTTGAACTCGCTTAAGGATGGTGTCGAAGGTGATTCTGCTGAAAGTGTCAATCCCGGTACTGATCAAAAGAACTGCTTTCTTTCCGTCCACCTCTTCCAGCCGGTCTAGCGTGTCCTTGAGAGCGTCGAAGAGATTAGTTTCGCTGAATCCCGGAATGCGTAAGCGGGAGAGAGCTCCGTAAAGCTCTCGCTTATCCTGAGTGAAATCCGTCAAGATTTCCGGCTTCATGTCATAGGCGACGACGGCGGCCCAGTCCTCTGGCCGTAATAGCTCCACAAAGTGAGCCGCAGGGATGACCACGTCGTCATACCAATATGCAAAGGTGCGGCCGAACTCAAGCAACAAAACAACGGTCAGCGGCGCCGTGGTTGGGCTGAAGTTGGAGATTTTCTGTTCGACTTTATCTTCATAGACTCGAAAATTCTTCTGGCCCAAATTAGGAATGAAGTTCCCTTTCTTGTCGGTGACGGCCACATCCAGGTTGATCAGCTCTATTTCCACTGAAAGGGTGAAGTTATCTTCAGGCTTGTCGCCGCTAGGCTTTTTAGGATTTAGCCGCCGTTTCTTGGGAGGGGTTTCTTTCTTGGGACGAACGGTGGTATCGGTCTCTTCCTTTTGTGGACCTCCCTGCTGCACCTCGGGCTCCTTTTTTTGATCCTGCTGCGCAAAGCTATTGACCCCTTGATTTACGCCAGGGATGGAGCTGATGAGGAGCACAAGGCTCAAAAACAATCTTAGAAAACATTGACGTGATTTTTTCATGAAACACTCCAAAAAAGATGCATGAATAGGGAATGCACTCTTAAAATCCTAAGGGAAATGGCATAGTTCGTCAAGGCTGCTAAAAGCCTAAAGGTGTGGAGAAATTGAGAATCTCACCGCTCCCTCACGGTCGCGGTACAGTAACTACTGCTGATCAGTACCGTGCGCGTGAGCAAGCGGAAGGTAACAAACTGGGCACAGCCCAGTCCCTTTCTACAGGGAATCGAAAACACGCCAAAGGGATGCCCAGGATCCGGAAATCGATGACTATTCGGCGAGCTGAAAATCAACCTCTCTGACATCCTGAAAGGCTTTTTTCATGTAGGCCTTAATTTTTTCGACGAGTTTCTTTTCCGATACTCTAATCGCTTCGCGGGTCACGCCAAACTTATCCGCAATGGCTTGAAGGGTAAGAGGCTCTTCGGCAATGAGCCGTTCCTTTAAGATAATTTGATCTTTCTTTGATAGCGTCGCAGCAAATTCCTGGAACTTAGTGTCAATGAATTCCTTCAGCTCTCCGGCGGCCAACTTTTCGTCGATGAGCTCCTCAGTTGAAGCCAGGGTCTCCAGATAATACGTGTTGGAATCTTCGGAAATCTTTTCGTCCAACGAGATATCATGCGCCCGAATGCTGTTCTCAACCGCAATGACGTCTTCTTCGCTTACCGCCAGAGCCTCGGCAATCATCTGGGGAGTGGCGGTGATACCTTGGCCCTCTAAGCGTTGTTTTTGCTTTCGCAGGTTCAACAGAATCTTTCGCCGGTCGTTGGTCGTTCCCACCCTGACAATACGAAAATTATCCAGGATGAACTTAATAATGTAGGCCTTAATCCACCAACTGGCGTAGGTCGGAAGGCGCGTTCCGCGATCAGGATCAAATTTCTTGACTGCCTGCAGCAGCCCAATGTTCCCTTCTTGAATGAGATCCATGAGGTTCGAGTAAACTTTGTTATAGAGAAAGGCAATTTTAACTACCAGCTTAAGATTGGATGTGACCAGCCTGCGGGCGGCGTTTAGGTCCTGTTTGTCGCGAAAGAGCCTCGCCAGGCGTTGTTCTTCTTCATAACTTAAAGGTTCATATTTGCTGATTTCCAACAGGTAATGCCTGAGTGGGTCGTAGCGGACCAACCCCAACTGATCCGATGCGGGCTCCATCGCGGCGATCTCTTTTGACTCCTCCTCTTCCTTTGGAGCCAACAATTCTTGAATTAATTCGCCTTCGTCTTGGACCTGTTCCCAGCTCTCCGAATTGTTTTCCCTTGGCATCAGTGTCTAACCTTGATTAATCTTGATTTGTTCATTTTACGTTGTTATGCAAATCCAAAGGCACGCGGCTGACCGCTTCCAACCCTTAACCGGGTCACTCGCTCTGTTCTGTTACTGAGTGGAGTTGAGACTGAAATCCTCCCTTTGGCATCAGTGTCGACATGCTTTTTTCATCTAGAAAAAGTATAGCATGAAGGATTTGACTTCCGTTGTCCATTGCAAGTGGTTAGAACCTGAGGACCCAACTTTACCGGTGTGCGAC
>QHZQ01000105.1:0-7927 GCA_003224725.1 Acidobacteriota bacterium
CCCTCCAAGGTTTTTAGAAGCCGGCTCTTGAAACACCCAGCAATGACACGAACCATTGGAATTATCCATTGGAGATGGCCGATTATCGATTTCTCGACCTTCACCCATTGATTTCTACGGAATCGAGGAGGGGCAGGACGTGCTGGATGAGGGACCCTCAGCGTTTTTTGCTATGAAGTAGCACTTGCGACTCGCTAACAATATGTCTTCATACGCAGAGAAAAAGGGGAGGTGAGCAGCGCTTTACTGTTGGGGCAGCCTGCGGGGGGCAATGACCCGAGATCGCCATTCCACGGGAATGAAAAAGGTAAGAATACGTTCGAAGGTCGGCTTCCCGAGGACTCTCTTGCCGTTGGAGACCTAATCTGTCAGGACCTTCTTCACGATGAGTAAAGCTACTTCCACATCCTTTCGAGAGATGTCCAGATGTGTGACGGCTCGAAGTCGGGAGGAACTGACGATGCTCATGCGGAGCCCCTGTGCCAGGAGTCGCTCCAAAATTTCCTGGGAAGTCCTGCCGGTTTTTGAAATATCGAAAATGACAATGTTTGTTTCCACTTCCCTGGGGTCCAGCGTAGTACCTCGAAACTCTGCCAGCCCATGGGCTAGAAACCTGGCATTTTCATGATCTACAACCAGGCGCTCCACGTGATGGCGAAGCGCATACACACCGGCTGCAGCGATAATGCCGGCTTGTCGCATGGCCCCTCCCAGTCGCTGCTTCCACTGCCAGGCTTCCGAGATAAATTCCTTGCTGCCCGCCAGGGCCGCTCCCACCGGAGCTCCCAGGCCTTTGCTAAAATCAATCCAGGCCGAGTCAAAATCAGTCGCAAAGTCCTTGGCAGGGACCTGGGTCGCAACCACTGCGTTGAGCAGGCGGGCTCCATCCATATGAGTCAACAGATGGTTTCGATGGGCCACCTCACAGACCTCTCGAACCGTCTGGAGAGGCCATACCGTTCCACCTCCCATATTGGAAGTTTGCTCCACCGAAACCAAGCGTGTGCGTGGCTGATAACGAGTGATGGGACGAATCGACTGTTTGACCTGCTCGGCGCTGAAAATGCCACGCTTGCCTTGCAGAGGCTGGACCATCGCCCCCGCCAGGGCAGCAGGACCTCCTGCCTCGGAATTAAGGGGATGGGCTGTCCTGTCGAGCAGAATTTCATCCCCCGGCCGGCAGTGAATTTTGATCGAGATTTGATTGCACATGGTTCCCGAGGGTAAGTACAGGGCAGCTTCTTTGCCTAAGAGTTCAGCGACCATTTCCTGCAGAAGATTGACTGTGGGATCTTCTCCCTTTTGCTCGTCACCTACCTCGGCGTCGCACATAAAGCGCCGCATTTCCAAAGTAGGCTTGGTCATCGTATCGCTGAATAGATCGATCTTGATTTCAGGCATAACGCTCCGAAAATCCCTTCCTATGGCTGAACTCCTTGCGTCTTCATTCCATCCAGTTTGCCAATATCGATTTTGCCCAAGGCTGCTTTGAGATCATCCATCTTCACCGAGTTCCCTTTCGCTTCCACAATGAAGCGGTTGCCCACCAGGACTTCGATTTCTCCGTGTTGACTTTCCTTGGTGTACTGCTCGTGGGCCTTCTGTCCCTTGTAGGTCGTGGTCTTCTCGTAGCCCGTATCGCTCTCTTTGTCAATGTCAACCATGGCCCAACCTGCGGCCATCGCGGTAAGGCCACTCATGTTGCCCATGTCAGTGATCGTGATGTCGATATTTCCTTCGGTTTCTCCCCGGTATTCCCCTTCTGCCTTAGCCACGTTGATCCCAAAGGCTGCAGTCTTCTCACCATTGGCACTGGTGCGCTTCATTCCGGGCAAGGATTCGGGAAGCAGCTCTTTGAGCGCGCGAAAATCGACCGGCTCGACTTTCTTTCCGGCAGTCATCGCTTCTCCCATCTTCTGCATCGCCTCACCGAAGCCTTGACCTCCCTGTTTCATAGCCTCTTCCATCTTTTTGCCGGCGTCTTCCATCTTCTGGCCGGCTTCTTCCAATTGCTTTTGTTCTACGCTCTTGCCACAACCGAAAACCAACATCAGTGGCAAACAAAAGACCAGGTATCTCGAGCTCTTGCATATCATTGAAACCCCTCCTCAGAAATATTCTCAGCGCCATAGGCGCTGGCTTACTCACTTCAAAAATCCTGTTGATTAAGACCAAGCGCCTGGATGCTACCAATAGGAACTGCGGTTGTCAATTGCAGATAAGTGTCTTCAGGAAGTGCGATTGTTATTCGGGACAACTGCCGTCCTCTCACGCTCACGGTAACCGCGGCGCAGAACAGTCCGGTGAGATTGTTAGAGCTTCTCACAAGGGCTGCTCCCTTGATATCCCGGCGAAAGGCAATGCCAGAGTGCGCGACAAATACTCCCCTGTAGGTTCCTCCTTGGCAGCTGATCATGTGTCATACCTTTGTTGCGGGACATAGGGGACATTCTGTGTCAAAGGCCTGAAAGGCCGCAATAATTTAGCCCGGGGCAAAGCGGAGGGCGGTAGGCCCGCAGCGGCGCCCTGGGTCAGAAACATATTACTTCTTTTTTATGAGGCTTGGTGAGGACGGGGACCCAGGGCGCCGCTGACGCTTTGCCCTGGGCTAGCCTATTGCCGCCCTTGAGGCGGCCCGTTGAGAGAAGCACCAGGTGTGTCCAGAGCGCCGACTTATGGGTGACAATCAACCTTGGCAAAGGGGGACTTGAAGGGGGTGCTTCAAATCAAAACGAGAACAAAATTCTCGTAACGAGCTGCATAGCGGGCTATGGTATGATCTCGGTCTGCGAAGTTTCAACCAGAGGAGTGCACCGTAGAAATGAAATTCTTTTTGGGCCGTTTTTATGCGCATTGCTGAAATCTGCGTCAAACACCCGGTTTTTGCCACAATGCTTACAGTCTGCCTGATTGTTATTGGCATTGTTTCCATGCGCGGCCTGGGTGTGGAGCTTTATCCGAAAGTGGATTTCCCTACGATCACCGTGACCATTCTACTGCCTGGAGCGGGTCCGGAAGAGATGGAGAGCGAAGTGACCAAGCCGGTGGAGGAGGCACTCAATACGATCAGCGGCATTGAAGAACTCCGATCTTCCACGATTGAAGGAGTGGCCAGGATTTTTGCTACTTTCGTGCTGGAGAGGGATGTGGAACAGGCGGCGCAGGATGTGCGCGAGAAAATCTCAAGCGTCTTAGGAGACCTTCCGCCCGACGTCCAACCTCCCCTGGTCGAAAAATTTGATCCGGACTCCACGCCGATCATGTCTATCACCATTGCTTCAAAGATTCGCAGTCTCAGGGAGATCACTGAAATCACGGATAAGCGAATCAAGAGACGCTTAGAAACCATTAATGGAGTCGGGCAGGTTTTGATGGTGGGGGGACGCAAACGTCAGATCAATGTGATTCTCGATGCTAAGAAACTTCGGGCCTTAGGAATTCCGATTGATCAGGTCAAAGCGGCTTTGCAGCGAGAAAACGTCGAAACTCCGGGAGGAAAGGTCGAGCAAGGTAAATCCGATCTCTCTTTGCGTGTCCTGGGTCGGGTGGATGTTTCACAGGAGTTTGCCCAGATTGTAGTGGCCAACCGGGGCGGGACCTTTATCAAGATTTCCGACTTAGGCTACGTCGAAGACGACGTCGAGAAACCGATTAAAACACTTTCGCGACTGGACGGCAAGGACGCCGTGACTCTTCTGATTCGCAAACAGTCGGGCACCAACACGGTCCAAATTGTGAATCTGGTCAAAAATTACCTCACCCGGAGTACGGCGGACTTGCCGAGAGATCTCTCGGTAGATATCATCCGGGACCAATCGTTTTTTATCAACGCCTCTATTCACGCCATTGAAGAACATCTTATCCTGGGCGGGTTTCTGGCTAGTCTGGTGGTGTTACTCTTCATGCGGAACTTGCGCTCCACCCTCATTGCCGCCGTGGCAGTGCCCACTTCGATCATTGCCACTTTTGCCGTCATCAAGGTCATGGGCTTTACCCTCAATAATTACACTCTGCTGGCTCTTATGCTTTCCGTGGGAATCGTTATCGATGATGCCATCGTCGTTTTGGAAAACATCTTTCGCTATATTGAAGAAGAGAACTACCCGCCTATGGAAGCCGCTGTGGCAGCCACCCAGGAGATCGGACTGGCCGTGATGGCCACAACGCTTTCCCTGGTGGTTATATTTGTACCGGTAGCCTTCATGAGCGGAGTTGTCGGGAGGTTTTTGTATAGCTTCGGGTTGACCATGGCATTCGCCATCCTTATATCCATGTTGGTCAGCTTCACCTTGACGCCCATGCTGTGTTCCCGATTCTTGAAAAGGGCTGTTTCCCTGATGGTTGAGCTCGACCCCCCAAAACGTGCTTCCAAAGAATCGACGTTTTACTCTTATATCGATCGTGGCTATGGAGGCATGTTACGCTGGTCGTTGCGCCATCGAGCGTCGATAGTCGTCCTGAGCCTATTAATTCTGGCAGCCATCTATCCCGCATATCGGTTTATCGGAAAAGAGTACGTCGCAGCAGATATTCAAACTCCGGAAGGAACCTCGTTGGAAGGGACCAACGCGGTTGTGAAACAAATCGAAGCAGAGGTTTGGAAGCTTCGTGGGATCAAACATGTGCTGGCTTCCATTAACTCGTCCGGACAAGGCACTGTGACCGACGCCGATATCTACATTCGACTGCTGCCCCTCAAGCGGCGGGATTTTAGTCAGTTTGACGTCATGAGTGATGCACGCCAAATGCTTCGACAGTTCGCCGGTCTGCGGACCTCTGTCAGCTTTATCACTCCCTTTGGCGGTGGAGGACGAGGGCAGAGCCAGATGGAGTTCAACATCCGCGGACCGGACATGAATCAACTGGGCGCTTATGCTCAAAAGATAATGGATGACATGCGAAAAGTACCAGGGTTGATCGACGTGGATAGTAGTCTCAGTCTCGGCAACCCGGAATTGAAAGTCAAAGTCAATCGGGAAAAAGCAGCGGACTTGGGAGTGCGCGTGGCCGACGTGGCTTCGGCTTTAAGAACCCTGGTTAGCGGTGAAGAGAGGATTACCAAATACAAAGAGGGCGAGGAACAGTACGAAGTACGCGTGCGCGTCCTGGAGCGGGACCGCGGCGACGCGGAAGCGATTTCGCAATTGATGATCCCTTCCTTTAGGCTGGGGCAGGTGCAGCTCAGTAACATCGCCTCGATCGAACGTGGACTGGGTCCTTCCGAGATCGATCGTTACAATCGCCAGCGGCAATTGACGGTCATGTGCAATCTTGAAACTTGGAAGCCGCTAGAATCCAGCATGCACGATATCACGAGTATCATTGAAAAAACGAATTTCGTCCCCGGCTATGATTTTCAGCTCTCCGGGCGTGCCCGAAGACTAGAAGAAACCATTGAAGCTTTCGCCCTGGCCTTTTTGCTTTCGTTGGCTTTCATGTACATGATCCTGGCCTCGCAATTTGATAGCTTTATTCATCCCATCACAATCATGACTTCCATCCCGCTGAGCATTCCGTTCGCTTTGCTCTCACTTATGTTGACGGAACGAACTTTAAGTATTCGCACCGCTCTGGGGATTCTCCTGCTATTTGGAATTGTCAAAAAGAACGGAATCCTACAGATTGATTACACCAATACCTTGCGAAAACGAGGCCGCGACCGGGACGCGGCCATCTTGGAGGCGAACCATGCGCGCTTGAGACCTATCCTTATGACAACGCTTTCCATCATTGCCGGGTTGATTCCGGCAGCCCTGTCTAAGGGACCCGGTTCGGCTCAAAACTCTGGCATTGCTATCGCCGTTATTGGCGGGCAGACCATGTGTCTGCTCATTACTTTGCTGTTAACGCCGGTGGCCTACTCTCTTTTTGATGGTCTAACCCAGGCCCACGTCTTCGCGCGGTTGTTTGGGGCTGATGCTTTGAAGGCGCGCCTTCGTCGTGTTACCCACTGGGGCTCTTCGTTGTTTTCGAGCTTCAGGTAACCCCAACACTCGAAGCTAATCCCCCCGCCCCCCCCCTCACCCGCCCTCCGCGACCGCGTGAGGTCTTCTCAAGACTTCACCTTCGGGCACCCTCTCCCCCAGGGGGGGCGAGGGAGTTAACTGTAATATATTCTTCACCCTCGGCCCGGTCGGGGGAGAGTCGCCAAGGGTGAGGAGGCGAGTCCAATCCTTTCGATATCTGATTTTTTCACACTTTCCCTTCGTGTAGGGGACTGATTGTCACCGCTTATGGTGATCGTGGGACCATTAAGGAAGCACCCAATTAATTTCTTACTAAAATTCTCGAAACTAGGCTAGAATTTCTTTTGCGAGTGTTGATCCCAATCAGTCAATGCCTCGCGATTCACCCAACCAATAGTCTTTTTGAGTGCGGAAGGTAAGGGCTCTAAGTGACTATACGCAGCGTCGTTAGTTTTGTCACTCCCTCACCCGGCCTTCGGCCACCCTCTCCCAAGGGGAGAGGGGCTGGGGGTGAGGGGGCAGGCGCAGAGGGCCGCACCCATGCGAAATTAATTATGTCGTCATGTATAGAAAACTCTGCTCCAGTCGGGGTTTAGCTTTAATCAATGATGGCTGGTCCCTTATCCTTTTCAACCGACAAAGTTCTTAAAGTTTCTGGCGAGGCAGTCGAGATAGACGCTGCAATTTGATCAAACGAGAAGGTGGTAAATCGACGTGAGAGTATCTAATCTTTCAACCCGTCCTTGGCGGCAAGTCCTGTTGAGATTGCTCGTGCCGTTGCTCTGGTTCATCTTATCGCATGACTTTGAGGTTTGGGCGCTGCAGGCCAGCCCGGTGAAGTCGAACCCAACGGCAGCCTCATCAACACCCGAAGCATCAACTCCTAAAGTGTCTAAGCGCAAGAGCCGGATCCGCAAGAAGGGTCGGCGGCGCCACCACCGTTTGAAAGTCTCCCGTTCACTGAAACCGATGCCGCCACTGAGCGAAGCGCCTTTTGGCACGGATGTCCCAGTATTAGAGCTTATCGAAGAGGGGAAGTCCCGGCTGGAAAAGGAAGTGGTTTCTTGTTTTCCTGGCTCTGGCAAACAACCTTCGCGACGTGAAGTCAAGTTGGCACTGGCCAATTTCAAGACCGGGGAGATCCAAATCGTCTCCGGATTAGAAATGAATCAAAAATTTTCTCTCCTCGATTCTAATGTCCGGTTTCAGGTGGATTGGTGGAATGGGTTCAATTCTTCGATTACGATTCTGGAGCCTTCCCACACGGGCGTGGTCGCGCTGCTTTATGCGTTGGAACCTGAGCGCCAGAAGTTTCTGAGGCAGGATGCTATCATTTATTGTCCCTATTCCAGTGCGCTGCTACAAACCGAATTGGTCGAAGCCGGAAAGAATTATCTGATGGAAAAGATTGCCCAGGTTCGTAAAGAACTCGCCCAGGTACAGTCCCACGCCTTTCCCGGGACGTCTTTGGAGAGCGCCGGAGGGATGACCAACGAAGACTATTTCAACTTAATTCTCACCGAACAAATGGACCCGGGGCGTTTTCGCTCCATTGTGTCCGGTGACACGCAGTTCTCTGCTGAGCAAGCCAGTGAGATCGTGAGATTGGCAGAGCGCATCCTGGTTATCATTGGAGCTAACCAGGAAGACGCCTACAGTTTCACCGGAAACTACGCCAGTGCACGCGGACTCACCCAGTTCACCCCCATGGGCATGCGGGTGGTGTGGGACCAATATCCGCAAGCCGGTATCTCCCGGGACTTTCTGGACGCCACCGGTGAGCATGTCAGCGCCATAAAGGCCGAAATCTGTTTACTCGATCACGATCTGGCCGATCTCTCCAGAAAGTATCCTGATTTGGTTGGCTCCGGCTTCGAAAAATATGCGGTGGGGGCTTCTTACAACGGGGGGCCGAAGCGGGTCCATTATGGCCTGCAACATTTTGGCGTCGATTGGCTGCA
>QHZQ01000105.1:7960-11339 GCA_003224725.1 Acidobacteriota bacterium
AAAGAACGCCTGGAATAGCAGTGGCTCAAGAGGAATCGTGGGCATGAGACTTTTGTCTATCTCAACAAACTTCATGCCATCGAACAATCCCAGGATAAACTGCTGTTGAGCAAAGCAGTCAATAACGCGGGCTCTGAGGTTTCTAAGACTCCTACCCTTGAGGAGGGCGCAGTCCATTAGCTTTTATCCCAATGGCTGTGCTTCAATTCGGCAGCCTCAGTGGGAACAGCAGATCATCATTGTTTATTCCATCTGCTCTGAGGCTGAACGTTTCATTATTGACCCACAGCACGGTCTGTGCCTGTTGACCCTAATATAATAACGGAACTTCCCTCACAATTTACGGACAGAACGGGTTGCTGCCTTTAAAGGGAACGCTCTCCCAGCCCACCTTTTTCGGAAATACGGTACCGTATTTCGTGCTCGGTACTCATGCTCTTACTCGTGCTCGCCTCTGTGGCAATGAATCGAGTAAGAGCACGAGCAAGAGCAAGATGACCTTTTCGCGCATAATTTGGAATTATGCTAGCAGACATGTCGGGGTATCTCGGGAATAGGGCACTGTGTTACCATTTTTGGACGGCGATAGGAGGAAATATCGACGACATGAACCATGCATTGGAGATTTGTTATGGATAATCACGGCTTGTTCAATCTCACTGGACGCGTGGCCCTGGTCACTGGCGGAAGCAAGGGCCTGGGCAAGGCCATGGCCCGAGGTTTCGCCCAGGCCGGCGCGGACGTGGTCATTAGCAGCAGGCACGAAGAGGAGTTGCGGGTGGCTCTGGACGAAATTTTGAAAGGAACCGAGCGCCGCGGCACCTCTGTGGTGGCCGACCTGGCTAGACGGGAGGATGGCCAACGACTGGCCCGTACCGCCCTCGAAAAAATGGGTCGCGTGGATATTTTGGTGAACAATGCGGGCACCAATGTTCCTGCGTCAATTGACGCCATCCGCGACGAAGACTGGGATCGTGTCATTGAATTGAATCTTAGCGCCTGCATGGTGCTGACGCGGGCTTTGGTACCATCAATGAAAGAGCGTCGTTGGGGGCGCGTGATCCACATTTCATCCATTTTGGGACTGGGGTCGAAGGCGGCTCGCAATGCCTACTCCGCCACAAAATCGGCCCTGATTGGAATGACCCGGGCCAGTGCCCTGGACCTTGGACTCTACGGTATCACGGTCAATTGTATCGCTCCCGGTCCCTTTTTAACCGACCTGCCCGCCAGAATCCTCAGTGAGGCCGAGAAGGATGCATTTGCGCGCCGGACTGCGTTGGGCCGTTGGGGGAATCCCTCCGAGTTGGTTGGCCCGGCGCTCCTGCTGGCCAGTGAAGCCGGGAGTTACATCACTGGCACAACACTAGTGGTAGATGGTGGAGTCATGGCCAATACCTTGTGAGAATCCCCTAAATTCACCCTATCAGAATACGACGGCGACGTATTTCATTTCCATGCGTACTCGTAGTCTTGCTCCTGCCTTGCTCGGCTTTCCACCGACTAATGGAATAAGAGCACCAGCAAGAGCAAGATTATGTTTTCGCGAACAACCTTGTTATACTTTCCCATTCTCAGAATCTTCCCTGCGGGGTTGATCGCTCATGAAAACTCACTGGATTAACGGAGAATTTGTCGAAAGCGCCTCGCGAGAGACCTTTCCGGTTATCAACCCTGCTACTGAAGAAGTGGTTGACCACGTTGCTCGTGGCCATGCCACCGATGTAGATCGAGCCGTCGATGCGGCTTACACCGCTCAAAGAGATTGGAAGTTTGTGCCAGGAATTGAAAAGGCCGAAAGAATGCATGAGTTCGCCCGGCGCCTGAGAGACAGGAAAGAAGAGATTGCTATCCTGCTCACGCGAGAGGGAGGCAAGCCTCTTATCGAAAACCAGGACGAAGTTGAATGGGTGGCTGCCTGTTTTGATTACTATGCCGAAATCGGACGCGACTACAAAGGAAAGGTGATCGCACCTGTCTTTCGCCACCAGCTAAATTTTACGGTTAAAGAGCCTTATGGGGTTGTGGCCTGCATTGTGCCTTGGAACTATCCGTTGCTCCTGATGAGCTGGAAAGTCGCAGCGGCCGTGGCCTCTGGTAATACTGTGGTCATTAAACCTTCGGAGTATACGCCTCTTTCCACCTTGGCGCTCGCCGAGATGTTTGAGGCTTTTCCGCGAGGCGTGGTCAATATCATCGCAGGGTTTGGACCTGAAGCGGGAGAGGCTTTAGTCAAACATCCCAGAGTTAGCAAGATCGCGTTCACGGGCGGAGTGGACAGCGGTCGAAAGATTGCCGTCCTGGCGGCCGAGCAGTTGAAAAAGTTGTCCCTGGAGCTGAGTGGCAACGATCCTTTGATCGTGTGTGATGATGTGGATCTGGATGTGGCCGTGCGTGGCGCGGTCTGGGCCTGCTATCTCAATATGGGGCAGGTCTGTACGTCAGCCGAACGGATTTATGTTTTCCAAAGTGTTGCCGGGAAATTCATTGAAAGATTTGTAGACTTCACCAAATCCCTGCGAATCGGAAATCCCTTGGGACCCGACGTCGATCTGGGCCCAATGATCAGCCAGGCCCAGCGCAAGAAAGTGGAAGTCAAACTGGAAAGGGCCCTTCAAGCAGGAGCCCGTTTGCTGGAAGGCGGCAAAATTCCGCCCCACCTTAAGCAGGGTTTCTATTATGAACCTACGATCATTACCGATGTGAATCACACTATGGAAATCATGCGGTCCGAAACATTTGGGCCCATTGCCCCCATCATGCCCGTGAAGGGCATTGAAGAAGCCGTAAAGCTCGCCGACGATTCGGATTACGGCCTCGGGGCCAGCATCTACACCAACAACATGGAGTATGCCCTGTACGCCATGGAAAACGTAAGGGCCGGGACGTTTTGGATCAACGACCCTCTTACTGACAATGATGCGGGACCCTTCGGCGGAATGCGCCTGAGTGGGTTGAACCGGGAATTGGGCGCAGAAGGGCTTGATAACTTTCGGGATGTCAAACACGTTCACCTTGATTATAAAGTCGAAGCCAAATCCTATTGGTATCCTTACAAATGGCGTTAAGGCCTGGAAGACCCAAAGGGGCAATTTCAATGAGTTCGTTAGTAAGTAGACATTGATGTGTTCGAGCAACGTCTCCTCCCCCGGCCCATGGCCGAACCTCTTGGGAAGATCGAATGTTGACATACTTTCGCACTCATTAGGCCCTATTTGCATGGATACGAGAATTTTGTTCTCGTTTGGTCCGCTTGTGGTGGAGCGGGCGCTCTGCGCACGCTGGAAAACGCGCGACGGAGCGCGCGTTCCACCAGGGATATCAAGGGCGAAGCCCTTGGTTCGTAAGTAGGTTTCATTTGGTCCTCAGGCTCTTTCTC
>QHZQ01000105.1:11382-30624 GCA_003224725.1 Acidobacteriota bacterium
ATTCTGATGAAGGCAATCGTCCTGGGCGCAGCCGGCGCCATGGCATCCGTGGCCATCCGCGATCTATTGGAATTCGCAGAAAATGTGTCGCTCACGGCCGCGGATGCTCGAGCTGTTAAATTACTGAACCTCCCTTTGCATCCTGCTACACTGGATGTCCAGGATGAACTGAGCACAGCCCGCCTGATAGAAGGGCACGATGTAGTGCTCAATTGTGTTCCGTATCCATTAAATCCCAAGGTGATGCGGGCTGCATTGCGCGCGCGTGTGCCTTACGTTGACCTGGGAGGTCTCTATCACGTTACCCTCCAACAGTTTGCTCTGCATGAAGAATTCCTGCGCCATGGGGTCACAGCTATCCTCGGTATGGGTTCAACACCGGGCATCACCAATGTCATGGCTGGAGCCCTGGTGCAGCTAATGGACTGTGTGGATGAAATCCACGTTCGCGTTGCGTGCCACGATGAATCCGCCACAGGCCTGCTTCCCATCCCTTATTCCCTGGACACCATCCTGGATGAGTTTGCTCTGGAACCGATCGTCTTTCGAGAAGGTCAGCCTGCTACGGTGCCGGTCCTGAGCGGTTCCGAAATTATCGAATTTCCTTCTCCGGTCGGACAGGCAGAGGCGTTTCACACGCTGCACTCAGAAGTTGCCATGTTTCCCCGGTCATTTCCGGGATTGAGAGAAGCCAGCTTCAAGATTGCCTTTCCCCAGGCGTTCAACGAGAAGATGCGTTTGCTGGTAGGTCTCGGCTTTGCCTCGCGGGACAACGGTCTGCGTGGCGTGTCACCGCGGGAAATGCTGCTGGCGCTGGCTGCGAAACAGTGGGTGCCGACATCGGAGTCGGAACCGCAGGATTGTGATGTTTTGCGAGTATGGGTCAAAGGAAAAAAGCAAGGGAAAGAAATTAGTGGACTGGCAGAGTCGGTGATTCTTCCACATCCCCTCTGGAAAGTAGCCGCCGGATCCCGGGATACCGGAGTGCCACTATCCATTGTCGCGCAAATGCTGGCCCGCCGGATTATCCAGGCTCCCGGCGTGCACTGCCCCGAGACTTCTGTTCCGAGCGAACTTTTTTGGGATGAACTGTCCCGTCGCGGAATCAGGGTCGCCTTTAAAATTCAATAATGATGGGTCTCCAGCTTGACACTCGGGGTTCTGGCGAGTAATCTTTCTGCGCATTCTCAAATCATATGCCTAATGATCTCATCTATTTCTTGATTCTGGCATCCATAGAAGGCTTGGGATGTCGCGGGGCACACCGTCTCCTGGATTTTTTCCAAACGCCCTCGGCCATTTTTTCGGCTTCGATGGGAGATCTAATTCAACAGGGAATTTCAGAGCCTGTGGCCCAAAGCCTTTTGTCTGTGAGGAAAAGGACCCAGGCGGAGGCTGAATTAGCTAAGTGCCAGCAAAACCATATACAGATATTGACGTTTCATGACGATGCCTACCCCCAAATCCTAAAGCAAATCTATGACCCGCCGGTCCTCCTGTTTGTAAAGGGAGATTTGACTTGCTTGAATATGCCTTCAATTGCCATTGTGGGATCGAGACGGGCGACGCCTTACGGCATTAACGCAGCCGAGAAGCTGGCGCGTGAGCTGGCGCAACGCGGCCTGACAATCTGCAGTGGGCTGGCTCGAGGGATTGACTCAGCGGCCCATCGGGGAGCCCTGGAAGTGCAGGGGAAAACCGTCGCGGTGCTGGGCAGCGGGTTGGACTACATCTATCCGCGGGAAAACAGAAAGATGGCCCAACAGATTGAACAAAGCGGCTGCGTCGTTTCTGAATTTCCCATGGGGACAAGTCCTACCCCCCAAAACTTTCCCATTCGCAATCGCATTATCAGTGGCCTCTCGCTGGGAGTCTGCCTGGTTGAAGCGGCTGAGTTCAGCGGGTCGTTGATTACGGCACGATTGGCGTTAGAGCAGGGTCGAGAAGTCCTTGCCGTTCCCGGAAACATCACTTCAAAAAACAGTTTTGGGCCTAACCTTTGGATCAAACAGGGAGCTAAACTCGTGCAGAATTGGCAGGACATTGTGGAAGAGTTACCCCGGCCGATCAAAGAACAGGTCCTGTCCTCTTCCAAAACCTCGTCCGACGCGCCAGAGCCTTCTCTCTTTTCCGAGGTTTTGACAGGGGCTGAGAAGTGTGTGCTAGAATTACTGCGCGATGATGAAGCTTCTCACGTCGACCATCTTCTGGAACGGTCCAGATTGAGTTCATCAGAACTCTTGTCCACCTTATCCGAGCTAGAGATGAAGGACAAGATTAAGCAGCTTCCAGGCAAAAATTTTGTAAGAAAGGTCTAGGGCTACTTGGTAGCGACGAAGTATAAACTTTGTACGAGATTGTTAAACTTCCGTCCCCTCACCCCCAGACCCTCTCCCCTGGGGAGAGGGTGGCCGCAGGCCGGGTGAGGGGTCAGCTGCTTCAGGAGACCCGACCCTTGGCGGTCTGAGGTTGCTCGCTACATCTAGTCTTCTCAAAGTAAATCTATTTTATGCCTAAATCATTGGTGATTGTTGAATCACCGGCCAAGGCCAGAACAATCAATAAATACTTAGGAAGTGATTTCTCAGTAAAGGCCTCCTTGGGACATGTCAAAGACCTTCCCAAGAAGGGCTTAGGAGTTGATTTGAAGAACGACTTCGAGCCGAGCTATGAGATCATTCCCGGAAAAGAAAAAGTAATTAAGGAATTGAAATCGGCGGCCAAGGGGGTGGAGTCCATCTTCATAGCTACTGACCCGGATCGCGAGGGAGAGGCTATTGGCTGGCATGTGGCCGAGGAACTCTCCGGCCGAAACAGAAAGATTTACCGCGTCCTGTTTAACGAGATTACCCAGAAAGCGGTTAAAGCGGCTTTCAAGAATCCCGGAGAAATTGACTCAAAACTGGTGGAGGCGCAGCAAGCTCGACGCATCCTGGACCGACTGGTCGGCTACAAGATTAGCCCCTTGCTCTGGGTCAAAGTGCGTCGAGGCACTTCAGCGGGCCGTGTCCAGAGTGTCGCCCTGCGTCTCGTGGTCGAGCGCGAGCGCGAGATTCGAGCCTTTATCTCCAAAGAATACTGGACCGTTACGGCCAATCTTTCTGCGCACCAGCCCCCCGCTTTCGATGCCCGCTTGCAGAAGTTTTCCGGCAAAAATCTCGCAATCGACACTGGGGGGCAGGCTCAGGATATTGTGAAAAGGTTGGGACAAGCCCGCTTCATTGTTGACAAGGTTGAAACCAAAGAGAAGAAGCGAAATCCAGTTCCACCCTTTATTACCAGTCAGCTCCAGCAAGAAGCTTCCCGTAAACTCCGATTCTCGGTAAAGAAAACCATGATGTTGGCTCAGCGCCTGTATGAAGGCATCGAGTTAGGTAAGGAAGGTAGTATCGGCTTGATTACTTACATGAGAACCGATTCAACTCGAGTTTCGGATGATGCCCTCCAGGAAGTCCGCCACTACATTGGCTCCAGTTCTAATTTTGGAGAAGAATATCTTCCAGAAAAACCCATTTTCTATCGCAGCAAGAAAGGCGCCCAGGATGCGCATGAAGCTATACGACCCACTTCCGTGGCTCACAGTCCTGAGGCGATCAAGCCCTATTTGAGCCCTGATGAATACAAGCTTTACAAACTGATCTGGCAACGCTTCGTCGCTTCACAGATGAAATCCGCTCTCTTTGATCAAACCTCGGTGGATATTCTGGCGGATAACTACCTTTTCAGAGCCACCGGTTCCGTTTTGAAGTTTGATGGCTTCCTGGCGGTCTATCAGGAAGGCAAAGATGAGAAAGACGAGGAGGACGAAGAACTCGAGCACAAGTTGCCGGCGCTGAGGCAGGGCGAGATTCTGCAACTGAACAAACTTCTGCCGGAGCAACACTTCACGCAACCGCCTCCTCGATTTACCGAAGCCACTCTGGTCAAGGCGTTGGAAGAAAAAGGAATCGGCCGACCGTCCACTTATGCCACCATTCTTACAACCATCCAGGATCGAGAGTATGTGGTCAAGCAGGAAGGCAAGTTTTCGCCGACCGAGCTCGGCTTTATTATCAACGACCTCCTGGTGGAAAGTTTCTCGGACATCTTCGACGTTCAATATACTGCCCGAATGGAAGAGGAATTGGACGAAATCGAAGAAGGAAAGATCGCGTGGACAGAGGCGCTCGAAGAGTTTTATGGCAAATTTGAAAAGGATCTCAAGCAGGCCCAGAAACACATGACTGATATTAAGAAGATGGAGGAGCCCACCGACGAAAAATGTGAGAAGTGTGGAAGCTCCATGGTCATCAAGTGGGGTCGGCACGGGAAATTCCTGGCATGTTCAGGCTATCCCGAATGTAAAAACACTCGCGAGATTGCTCGCTCCGACGGCGCTGCCCCGGCCACCGAAGGACGCGTCGAGGTAGAGCAGATCGAAGAGGTCTGTGAGAACTGCGGTAAGCCCATGACCCTGAAGCGGGGACGATTTGGCCAATTTCTGGCTTGCACGGGCTATCCTGAATGCAAGACCACCAAGAGGCTGGCCAGCTCTGGAGCCAGCAAGGTTTCCGTTACGGACATTCCCACTGACGAGAAATGCCCTCAATGCGGAAAAAATCTTGTCATCAAACACGGGCGCTACGGGGAGTTTACGGCCTGCAGTAATTATCCGGAGTGCAAATACGTCAAAAGAAAAAGTCTGGGCATAGCCTGCCCCGAACCTAATTGCAAGGGCGAGCTGATCGAAAAAAAGTCGCGTAGAGGAAAAGTCTTTTATGGGTGTGACCAGTATCCTAAATGTAAGTTTACGCTCTGGAACAAACCCATTGCCAAGACCTGTCCTCAATGCGGGGCCGGTTTCGTGCTGGAAAAAGCCACTAAGAAGCAGGGGACCATCCATTATTGCAATTCAGAGTCTTGCGACTACAAAGAAACCATGGAGTTCATTGAGGAAGCTCAGCCGGTTTAAGAGGAACGCGCTGCATGAAGAAAATGACCGCCACACAACGGCGGGCCCAGATTATTAACGTATCTAAGCAGCTCTTTTCCAGGAAAGGATTCAATGGCACGACCACGAAAGAAATTGCCCAAGCCTCCGGCATCAGCGAAGCTATGATTTTTCGACACTTCGCTTCCAAGCAGGAGCTTTACACAGCGATCATTGACCAGCGCATCCAGGAGGTTGGGGAACCGATTGCCGATGATGCTATCAAGGAAAGAAACGACGAAAGGGTTTTCGGGAATCTGGCAAGGTTCATCTTGGAAAAGACGACTCAAGATCCTACCATGCTGCGATTACTTTATTTTAGCGCCCTGGAGGGACACGATCTCTCGGATATTTTTTATTCCACCCATGAAATCAAAAGAGTCATGAAGCTGGTGGACTACATTCAATCAAGGGCCAGCGAAGGCGCTTTTCGTAATCTGGACCCAGTACTGGTAGCTCGCGCCTTTACTGGAATGTTGTACACCTACGTTACCGCAGAACTCCTCTTTAACGCCCATAAATATTATCCCCAAGCCACGACCGACCAGGTGATAGAGAACTTTTTGACAATTTTTTTCGACGGTGTCCGTAGTTCAGACAAGCCTCATTAAATTGCTCTCTGGTATCCCCTCCCGCGCACCCTCTTGCTTGTTCCGGGCCAGCCGCGCCCGTCAGCCAATAGGGCTCGGGGCAGCCCGGTGCTCAAAGGGACATGATTGGCTCCTGTGAAAATGTTTGAAAGTGGAGTTCCCCATGCCCTTGTGGGGGCCACCAGGAATGAAAACGTGGGAGGCGCGCTCCGCGCGGCGACTAATCATTGCTTCCGGCGAAGTCACCGCTGAGGACAGCGTCTCCCCTTGAAAACAATTCCCTCCTCATGTCGTCAAACGCTCATCAGAATCTGAACAAAGAATGTTAAAATTCATGGGAGTATGAATACAAAGCCAATCATCATTGCGGGAGGCGGACTGGCCGGTTCGGAAGCCGCCTGGCAAATCGCACGGCGCGGGTTTAAGGTTCGTCTCTATGAGATGCGTCCGCTGAAGCCTACGTTGGCGCATAAAACGGATCATTTGGCCGAAATCGTCTGTAGCAATTCATTCAAATCAGACCAGGAGGGGACTGCTCCCTGGTTGTTGAAAGAAGAACTGAAATTGCTGGATTCATTGCTGATGAAGATTGCCTATGAGACCCGCGTTCCCAGTGGAGCCTCCCTGTCGGTGGACAGGGAACGGTTTGCATCAGCAGTCACCGAAGCCCTGCTTGGGTGTCCAAACCTGGAGATCGCCCGAGAAGAGATTAGGGACATTCCGAAGGAGGAAGTTACCATCCTGGCAACGGGTCCGCTAACTAGCCTGTCTATGTCACAATCGATCCGAGAGTTTGCCGGGCAAGAGCATTTGTATTTTTATGATGCCATGAGTCCCATCGTCGATGCAGAAACCATTGATCTCAACAAGGTCTACCGGGCTTCACGCTACGACAAAGGGGGCGCCGATTACCTCAATTGTCCTTTGAGCAAGCAGGAGTATCTGGCTTTCTATGAGGCTCTCCTTCATGCAGAGTCTGTTCCGTTGCATGAATGCGAGAAGGCCCTGTATTTTGAAGCTTGCCTTCCCATCGAAGAAATGGCCCGCCGTGGTGTTGACACCTTGCGATATGGGCCCATGAAACCTGTGGGGTTGATTGACCCGCGGTCCGGAAGCCTACCTTATGCGGCCGTTCAATTGCGCCAGGAGACTCTGAAAGCTGAGAGCTATAATCTGGTTGGTTTTCAAAATCATTTGCGCTTTGGAGAACAAGAACGCGTTTTTCGGATGATTCCTGGCTTGGAACAGGCCGAATTCATTCGATTCGGCCAAATCCATCGAAATACCTTTATTAATTCGCCTAGAATTCTCAGCCCTACATTACAGGCAAAGAAAGACCCCAGGATATTTTTTGCGGGTCAAATCTCAGGCGTCGAAGGGTATGTTGAGTGCATGGCGACGGGTCTCATCGCTGGCATTAATGCCACGCGACTGGCTTCTCAGCGGCCCCTATTGGTTCCTCCGCGAGCCTCTGCTATTGGTTCGTTGATCCATTATCTGACTTGTGCTGACCCGGCTGATTTTCAGCCGGAGAACATCAATTTTGGCATCATGCCGCCTGCAGAGATCGGGACGAGGGCAAAGAAGATCCGGAAGCAAGAAACACATTTCCTCCAAGTTAAAAGAGCACTGAGAGAATTATCTGAATTCGCGTCCGCGGTGATGACAGAATCAACCAGCCGCGCGGTGAAACGTAATGCGTGAACCGTGAAACGTGAAACCTGAAGCGTGATCTGCCATGTTTAACGCGCTGTAGCCTCGAGCTCTCACTTTGGTATAGTAAATGAGCTTGAACCTTCAGGGTTCACGCACCACGTATCACAAAGGGCTTCACCCTGAGAAATATCTATGTTCGTAAATCTTAATGGCAAAATGGTGTCTAAATCCGAAGCCAAGGTTTCCATTTTTGACCATGGATTTCTGTACGGTGATAGCATATATGAGACCGTTCGCACTTATGGCGGTAAACCTTTCCTACTGGATTTGCACCTGGCGAGACTTCAAGAATCTGCCCAGGGTATTTATTTGGAACTCCCCATTTCTCCGGAACAGTTCAAACTGGAACTCAATAGAACATTGGAGGCTGCACAATACCTTGAGTCATATATTCGAATCATAGTCACGCGCGGCGAGGGCGATATCGGTTACAACCCCAACCTTTGCGGCAGTCCCAGCTTCATCATATTAGTCAATCAACTCGTGCCCGCTCCGGCTGAACTATATGAGAGGGGCGTTTCTGTTTCTCTGGTTTCAGTGCGTAGAAACTTGGCCTCGGCCATTAACCCCGCAGTGAAGAGTGGCAACCTGTTGAATCAAGTTCTAGCGTGGATGGAAGCCGCCCGGCATAAGGACTACGAAGCTCTCATGCTGAACTATAAAGGAGAACTGGCCGAGTGCACTATGAGCAATATCTTTGTGGTGAAGAATCGAAGGCTTAGCACGCCTGCATTGGATTGTGGCATCCTGCCGGGAATAACCAGAAAATTGGTTCTGGAAATCGCACAGCTAAATGGCTTGGAGGCCAAAGAAAGTTCACTTTCTCCCCAGGATCTCTTAGAGGCAGACGAAGCTTTTCTCACGGTCACCTCGCGGGAGATCATTCCAGTGGTCCGATGTGATCATCATGTGATTGGTTCGGGAGTTCCTGGCGCTGCCACGAAGTTCCTTCATGCCAAGTACAAACAGAAGGTCGAGGAATTGATGAATTCCAGCTTGTATCCAATCGCAGAAATGAAAAGTTGAGGAACGAAGACAGAGGATCGCCATTGCCTGACTGCAGTGATCGATCTTCAATCTTGTTACGTCGGTTTAGGCGCTTAGACGCAAACTTGAAACAAATGTTTAAGGCTGACAAGGAACCAATTTACTGAGAGTGCGCAAAGGGGAACTCGCAAATGGACAATGGGAAATGGAGGTTCTCCAATACCGCTTTCGAGAAATGCTGTTCCAGGGGCCTGTTTTCGGCGCCCCGTCACCGGCAACGCCTAGCCCGGTTATTTTGGAATTGGGGAAATGGTCCACCATGAAGAACATGAAGGGCCTGAAGAGGGAGTTTGGGTCAGCTTTCGGCACCCTGGGAACGCCCTATGCCACTCGAATGCAAAGGACTGGGATTGGTCAGCGAATTGATGTCTGAGAATGAGAGCATTTTGGAGTTGAAGAGTGGATGAAATTAAGGGATTCACCCAGCTCAACTACTGACTCACTGGAGGCTCTCAGGCGTCAACCAAGGCTTTTTGATAAATTTTCCACGCTGGTGGATGAATCCTTTCTGGTCTTCATGTTCTTCATGGTAATTAGACCTGTTATTTGGACTTGGAGATTAGTCGTTTGTTGTCTGCTGCCCGAAGGGCCACGTTTTCGGTTTTTGATTTCGAGGACGAGTTTGAGGACGACAACGAGCGCGATGCGCAGGGATATCAAGGGCGAACCCGTTGCCTAGTTGGAACCTCTCCAGGGTAGGGCAATTTTCTTGGTCCCTTTGGGTGGAGTTTTTAAGATACTAATGAAAGAAGCCATCCAAAAATTTGCGGAACACTTGAAGGTGAAAAACGCTTCACCCCACACCATTCGCAATTATGTCAGCGATCTTGAGCAATTTTATGATTATCTGACCCCTTCCGACCCGCACGGCAATCGGCCAGAATTTTCTGTGCAGCAGCTCGACAATCTGGTCATTCGAGAGTACCTGGGTCATCTCTACGACCATAAGATAGAGAAATCTTCCATGGCTCGGAAAATTTCTGCTCTACGATCTTTTTGCCAAGTTCTTTGCCGCCAGAATATCCTTAAGGAAAATCCGGCCCAGCTGGTCAAACTACCTAAAATTCCCAAGAAGATTCCCAATCATTTGACCGTGGAAGATTGCGCGAAATTGATTGAAGCTCCCGATCTTTCCACCCCTTTGGGAAAACGGGACAGAGCCATTCTGGAGCTGCTTTATGCCTGCGGTGTTCGCGTCAGTGAGCTTTCGGATTTGAATCTGGATGATATCAATTATAAGGAGTGTCTGATTTTAGTGAGAGGAAAGGGAAAAAAAGAGCGCTTGGCGCCGTTTGGTCAATATTGCCATCGCGCCCTGGAAGCTTATCTGAAAGAACGGGCCGCCCTTACCAAGCCCAACTCTGGGGAGCCCAGAATGCCCCTGTTCCTGAATCATTCGGGAACTCGCCTCACTACCCGTTCGGTGGCACGGATCGTTGAAAAGTATGCCAGGCTCTGCGGATTAAGTCAGAAGATAAGTCCTCACGGCCTGCGCCATTCGTTCGCGACTCACATGCTGAATTCCGGGGCAGACCTGCGTTCGATCCAGGAGCTGCTAGGGCACAAGAGTTTGTCCACAACACAAAAGTACACTCATCTTTCCGTCGGGCATTTGATCGAGCAATACGACAAAGCTCACCCCAAGGCCTGAGAAGAAGGGATTGGCAGTAAGCCGAAGGGCGCATTTTTGGAAGAGCTCTGCAGGCTTGATCTTTATTCCTGGACGCTATTCCCCGGCTGGGCGTATCAATTCGCATTTGAGGTCGTTTCGCATGGATGAGCATCTGAAGGTGAAAGAATCCAATGACCGATTTTATGAGGCACTCTCCGCTCAGAATCTGGCTGAGATGGAAGCTGTCTGGATGCATGAACCCTGGATAAAATGCGTTCATCCAGGATGGGACATATTGGTGGGATGGGAGAAAGTAAGGGAGAGCTGGGATAACATTTTTCGCAATACAGAATACCTGAAAATCAGTATCACTAACCTTTCCATTCAAATTGAAAAAGATGTTGCTTGGGTTGTCTGCACTGAGAATATAGCCAGCGCTCGCGAAGCCGACTATCAAACAGCCACGGCTCAGGCCACCAACATTTACTATAAAGTGAACGATCAATGGTTTCTGGTTCATCATCACGCCTCGCCTGCAACTGTCAATGCCCCCTTGGAAGCTTCGGAGAGTATTCAATGACCCTCAGCGAAGAAATTCGATCCAAGGCTAAAGCGTTGGGCTTTCAAAAAATTGGAGTCAGCCGCCCAGAGAAACTGGACGCCCGCAGCGGTTTTTCAGAATGGCTGGCTCAGGGTCAGCACGGAGAAATGCATTGGATGGGAAGAAGTCCAGAAAGGCGAACTGACCCTCGCAAGGTATTCGAGGAAACGAAATCTGTCATTTCGCTAGTCTTAAACTATTACACTCCCATGCCACATTCTCAGAAGCTCGAGCATGGAAAAATCTCGCGTTATGCCTGGGGACGCGACTATCATTGGATCCTGAGGGATCGTACCAAGGAACTAGTCGCCTGGATCACCGAGCTCGAACCCGCTGCCAGAGGACTATACTATTCGGATACCGGCCCTGTGATGGACAAGGCCTGGGCCCACAAAAGTGGTCTGGGTTGGATCGGAAAACATTCTAACTTGATTACACGCGAATTGGGTTCCTGGGTATTTCTGGCCGAGATTCTTCTGAACCTGGAACTTGAATACGACCAGGAAGCCAGGAACTACTGTGGCACCTGTTATCGTTGTATTGAAGCCTGTCCCACCAAAGCCATCGTTGCCCCTTATGTGGTCGATGCGCGCCTCTGCATCTCCTACCTCACGATTGAACTGCGAGGAGCTATTCCCCGAAAGCTTCGCCCCCTGGTTGGCTCTCGTATCTTTGGCTGTGATGACTGCCAGGACGTTTGTCCCTGGAACCGGTTTGCTCAACCTAGTTTGGAAAAAGCCTTCTATCCTGACGAAGGCAACCAGACCCCGGCCTTGGTGGACCTGATGCGGATGACTGAGCCTGAATTCAAGGAGCGGTTTCGATCAAGCGCCATCAAGCGCGCCAAATATGCCGGATTCCTTCGCAATGTGGCTGTGGCTCTGGGTAATAGCCGGGACACCCGCGCGGTCCCTGTTCTGTCGGAGGCTCTGCGTCATTCTGAATCTCTAGTGCGCGCTCATGCAGCCTGGGCGCTTGGCGAGATTGGCGGGAACCTGGCTTTCGATGCGCTGTCGCAAGCAAAGGCGCATGAGAAGGATACGTCTGTCAGGGAGGAGATTCATCTGGGTTTGTCGAAGCTTAATTAGTTTCTGTCGCGAAACTCGCCTTATTCCACGCTCCGCCAGTCGGTGTCAGATGATAGCTCGGGTGGAACGCGCGCGCGTTCAACAAGCGTGCGCAGGAGCGCCCGCTCCACCTGGAGCGTTTCGCGACAGAAACTAATTAGCTGAAGGGTTCTATCAAAAATACTAAGGCTTCATGCCAAGACGCTGGTTCACCAGGTGCGAGATGTAGTACTCCATAAACTCGTGGCGCTTGGGTTCGAGGCAGACCACTACGGGTTTGCCTCTTGCGCGGTCAATGCGGGTTAATCCTTGCTCATCCACCCGTAGTGGCAGGATTTCCTGCTTGCCAAAAAAAGCTTTGGAGTTTGCCGTTTCACCCACTGCTAACTGATCGTGCAAAGTCATGCGGCTCTGGGGGCTTGACAGCCAGAGGCGGTAGAGACATTCCAATGAGTAGGTCAGCGGTGAAGTATATTGGCGGACCCTTTCACGCTCTTCATCCTTCAACTGCACATGGGTCGTCGAGTCCAGCGGAACGATGGTCAGGGGCAATCCAGCGCTATACACCCGTTGTGCGTCGGCCGTCGCAGCGTACACATTCCATTCCGGGATAGGAGAGGTCTTGTCCGCTGTCCCATAAATGCAACCGCTCATCAGCACCACTCGCTTCACGTAATTGCCTAGACTGGGCTCTTGGCGCAGGGCATCAGCTACGTTTTCGAGAGGACCCACGGCGATTAAAGTTACTTCTCCCGGATGCCGCTTGATGGTCTCGACCATGAAATCTGCCGCAGGTTTGGCAATCGGCTTATAAGCCTCAAAATCCTCCGCCCACGAAAATTGGTGGTCTATCTTACTATGGGTTTTCCGACCTACTGCGACAGGGATATCCCTCCTCCCCGTCAGGTGTAACAGTTTACATGCAATCTTAGCCCGCACAGGAGTGTTCCCGTCGCAAATGGTAATTCCTAGCGGCTCGAAATTGTTATGCGAAATGACGAAGGCCAGCGCCCAGGCATCGTCAATGTCACCTCCAATGTCAGTGTCCAGGATGACCTTCATTTTCTCCCGGTCGGCTGCCGGCCTCGCATCGTTGCTAATCGGCATACCGACGAACAGCAAAGCCCAACCAACCGCTGGAAACAGTAACGATTTCCTCACTTATTGCCTCCCGTGTCATAATCTTGAATCCTGAGTCGAAATGCGAATTTTAATGGTTCTCAGTTGACGGAGCAAGTAGTTGGTTTTCGTAAATGGTGTGGGTGATAGAGGGCTCAAGTCAGAATCCCGCCACGAGATTTTTCGAGCCTCAACCCCAGTGCGTGATTTGAACCGAAGGCAGTTAATACGCCCACATAAAGAAGCGTTGGTGAAAATGAAGTAAGGCCCGGGAATGGTGTCACGCTGGCCGCAACAAAAGACTGGGAGATCGCGCCCCTGGAGGTGTGAAAAAATTCAAAACCGGCCGAGTTCGGGAGGGCGAGGCCCCTGCTGAGCCTCATGGGGCAAGGACTGGCGGGCCGATGGCTCGCCAGGCGGCCCGCCGCGACCCTGTCAGGAGGGGGATGCCCTTTTCAAGTTTTGCTATTTAGCCTTCAATAATTCTGGAACAACCAGAACTGTGTGTCTTCTTCGGATAGAACAGTCACGAGGACTCTTGCCCCTTCGGGGAGGTCAACCTGCTCCAGGACTTCGATTCTTCCTTCGCGGATAACCGCCCACACTGTATTCAGCATCCTTCACACCTCTTTGAGATCATGCTCTGTACAATAAAGCAACCTGCTCACAGGGCGAAGAAGATTAGCCGCCGGCCTCTCAAGCCTAACGAATTGTGCTTCACCCACCGCGCTTTTCAGCGATTGGTGGAAGCGCGGGCTAGCGACGGTCATCGTGTATTCTGAAAATTTATGCGGTCTCCTTGGCTTCAGTAAGTAACTCCCGTGCTATCCACACCGCTGGAACAAAAGTGACAAGTGCCCACGTGGTGGTTGCAACTGAAAGGCCTAGAGGGGTAGTGCCGGAGCTGACTTCTGCTATGTAGAAAACTACGACTCCGACAATCCAAATCAGCACCGCGGCTCTGGTCGCAGTGCTGATGCCTGGTCCGTAGCGCGGTTGAATCGCTACATAAACCCAACAGAAGGCGATCGCAAAGATAAAGTCCGAAACCGTTGCCATCGCTGTGCCAAAGATCAGCTGCGATGTGCTCAGAGCGGAAACTGGAGTATGTGGGACCGCTTCCCTCCATGCCCCTCGTAAGAGGGTGGAGTTTCCTATTCCCCCCAGGACATTTAGAACGAGGTCAATGAGCAGTCCTACAAGGATAACTCTGCGAGTACTGATGTCTGACCATACGATTTGTTCTCTTTCCTGGATCTCTTTGGCTGCTGACCTACGAATATATCTTTTCCCGGGGCTTGAGATGACGAAACCGTTCGCTGCCTCCAACGGCATTTTTTAAGCGCAATGTGCTGCTCGACGTTCTTGTCCTTGCGCGGCGTCAGAATGAGGCTGGCCACACTTTGACTCCATCGACTATCTCCGGTTTCTGATCCGGAAACGAAACTTCCTGTTTGAAAATTGTTCTCATCACAGGCTCGCCTTCCTTCTTTCCTCCCCAGATTCTGGCGATTCTTCTGGCTTCCGAGACATCTTCGGTGGCAACCGTGATGTACGTGTTCTTGAGTTTGTCTTTGAAACACACAAGAATTTCTATAGCTTTGATAGTCATGTCTATTTTTCAGTTATGCCGAAAGATGAGAAGAAGAATGTAGAGAATGACAATGAAAAGAATTCCCACTAAGCAATAAGGAAGACAACCGGAAAGCGCCTTTGCGCCTTTTGTAAACACTCGTGCGAGGTCCGCTTCATCCTGATTGCCACGAGCGACATCCTCTTCAGGCCCACTTGAACCAGTCTGTTCTTGGCTTGCCACAGGACGCTCTTGGGGCCGATGCTTTAACGCAATAGATCTCCTCCGGCACTGAAAGCATTCATCAGAAAACGATTCCGGTTCAGCAGCCCGCGCTGGTTAGCCTTAGGAGAATACTAGCGATTGTTCCTCAAGCTTGGATGCAGCATGGCGATTGAGCCACGTAATGGCCGAAAAGACTAAGCTACAAAACGCCAGATTCAGCAAAAAGTCAAGAGTTTCTCCAGGCTGCGTCGGTAAGCAAAAGAGTAAACAGCCTGTGAGCGAAGGGGTGAGATACCAAAGAGGAACTGCACGCAGCAGGCGGGCTTGCACTATGAAGGCTTCTCTCCAAAAGGAACTGTCGGACTCAGGATGCAGGTGAAGGAGACGATAGCCGAGGGCATAGGACCAAACAACACCGACAATGAAGCCCAGAGAAGCGAGGATGAGTAAGCATCCGTAATACCGTGAGGGAGCTTTGTGGAGATAATTCCCGACCGCAAAGATGAGAAAGACAACAACGGCGGACTCTCTGACAGCTCTGTGGATAGTCCCGCGAACTAGCTTGTTGATGAGTTGCGTCTTATTCATGTTCATAAAGCTCTTTTCTACTAACAATTCCAGCATCAGCCGCCGTTTTTTGGCGGTCGGCTGGATGCTGCGGTGAGGTCACATGTTGGCCTTATTGACTTCAGCCTCCGACAACCGCACACATTGCACACTGCGCGATGTATGCGCCACCCAGTGGTCGTTCTTTAAGGAACTTTATCGCAAGCTGAGTTGCTCTAAGATTTTCTTTGTTATTTCGATTCTTGCCTGACCAAACTTATCACTTGGTTGACGGCTTTCAATGTTTGTTGCGAAGAAATATACGTTATCACTTCGCTCCACGTACCCCACAAACCATCCGATGTCTAAACTGTCTTGCCTTCCCCAGCCTGTCTTCGCCCGTAACTTGGAGCCTGCTGTCTCTTCCCGCAACATGATATTCTTCACAATCGCGATCGAGTGTTCCGAAAACGGCAGCTTGTTAAGGTACAGCTTTCTCAGAAACTCAATTTGTTCTTCCTGCGAAATTCTCAGTCCCCCTTGAAGCCAGAATTGGTCAATGCCGCCTGAAATGTCTTCATTGCCATAGTGCATTTTCATTACATAGTAGCGCATTTTTTCTGTCCCAACTCGCCGAGCTAGTTCCTGATAATATGGAACAACAGAGTATTTGAAAGCTGACCTCAGATTATGGTCTTGGTTCCACTCTGGTATTTCCCGTTTTACCCCATCCCACTTAATAATGAAGTTTTCATCTTTGATAACGCCCGTTTCCAGTCCAATGAGCGAGTTGGGAATCTTAAATGTGGATGCCGGCGTGAATCGCTGTTTGCATCGTCCGGGGTTGTGCCGGCCATACTTGCAGTTTTTCAAATCATATATCACAAGCGAGCCCTTGACACCAAACGCGTCAAAGTATTTCTTAAATTCTGGCTTGTCTTCAGACAGCCCTTTGTTACTGTTAAGAGTTGTTACAGTAATGAGGCAGAGTAGAAAGAGTCTTCTCATTTCATCAGAAGATATCTTGTCAGAAGTCTAACGCCCTCATGGTCAGTCGCCGCAACGCAGCGGAGGTCGAATGACGACGGAATGGGTCGGACCAAGCTAAGACATTGAAGGATCCGAAATAAGCTTCCAAAGAAGGGTTCCCAACAAAGGTCTTGTTTGGCCTTAGAAGGCCCTTTTCATCCTCAAAATGGCTTCTGTAGCGGTTTCCCATAATGACTTCCGCCTTCCTCTGTCACCCTCCGACCTTTGGCCCTAAGGCCTAGCTCCCTCTGGATTCCTGCCACATATTGTTCGCTTCCCACCGCAAGGCTCTCGGTCCATTTCGCTTGCCGGCCTTGTTCCCAGGCACAAGGCTCCTTCCACTCTTCCCTTGCAGCTTTCCTGCACAGCCCCCAGGGTCTTCATTCCCAACACTGCGATCAAACCTCAATTACTCCATAGCGCTGCTTGGGAGTTTGGATTTCTCGGTAGCCGCCGAAAGGCCACTGCTCGTGATGCTCCACCACTCCCGCGCGCACCATGTTGAGATCAATATACGCCAAGCATTGGATCAAATGCTCACCGCTTTCCACAGCCGTGGCGCGACAACGATCTTCCCAAAAAGCTCGCCGGCGTTGCTTTGTCTGATTGTATGGCTGTCCCGTTCGTCCGGCTGATTTGAGGCCGTAAAATGCTGTTTCAAGACTTCTATTTTAGTCCTTTTCCGGGCTTTCCTTACGCAAATCAACACTTTGCTTGGTCCGACCCCAAGCACACACCCCCGACCAGGATTTTTACACGCGGTCTCGCAATGAGTGAGGCTGTTGGTCACTCAGTGACTGGGGCAGAAATGGCGATGAGCTTCCTTCGGATCCACAGAAAAAACCATAATCCCACGACCACACCCCATGCGAAGGTCAATACGCTGTAACCTCGACCTGCCCCTTCAACAACCCCAGCAAGAATGGCGAGCACAATGAGTGGCAACAACATATAGACCACAACGCGTATGCCGACAGGCCAGTCCAGGCAAACGAAACGTTCAATGAAGTGTCTCCCGTGGCCCCCGCCGTTGGCAGTGAAACAGAGGAGAATGCCTACGATGGCAATTGCCACTCCTGCAATTGACGAAAGGATCAATAAGGCTCGCTGCGCGTGGCACCAGGGAGATAGCCGCGGTAATGATGGAGTCGGCGAGAAAATACTTCATCTTTTCCTCCTCTGGCAGCGTGCCCGTTTTGAGCTTCCCCTGGCGACAGCCTAACGGCCTCGGGGTCAGCCGCCGCGCCTTTCAGCGGTCGGCCGCAGCCCGTTTAGGGTTTATGCTCTCCGGCGCACTTGTTTGCCAATCTGATGCAAAAACTCCGGTGCAAAATCAGCACCGTTCGGCCATTCAATGGTGTTGCTGTCCGGATTGACTGTCACTTGCTTAAAGAGTTCGATATCCTTCAGGGGCTCAAAGACTTCACCATACAACTCATCTTTCAAGTCTACCTCTTTGACTGTTCCGTCATTGAAGGCCAATCTTAATTTGTAATCTTCTAAGTGCGTGACGTTGGTAACATGTAAAAACATCTCAATCTCCTATGGGAGAGGCGGGATTTTCTTTAAGGCCCTATTCGAATGGCTTCATTTGCCGGACCAAAAAGAGGGTTTAAGTCTAGAATTCTGCCGTTCTTTGCTGGGATCTTCAAGTGCATCAACCACTCCACTTGGTCCGACCCCGCGCTTTACAATTTCGACCTACTTTCCGGATTATCAGCAGGCTTACTCGATCTTACCATCAACACGAGGCCTACCCAGCTCGCGAAGAATAGCAACCACATCACGAAAGACCAGGCCGACAACTGGTCAAACGTATCGATCCAGTACTTTTGTCGAGAGGTCATGTAAAGCGTACTTCCATGGTTATTCCATGGGTAGAGAAACTCCTGCGTTGGAGTCCGTGATGAGCCGTAAACTTGAACTACATGAGCAATGATCCAGCCTATACCTGTGCTCACGAAGAGAATCAGAAACAGTACACAAATCATTTACAGAAGTTTCCGAAGCATAATTCGGCAACCGGATTCGACGCCCGAGAGCTAGGTATAACGCCAGGCATCAGGCGCTTGGCCGAAGTGCAGCAAAGGCCAAGTCGCCTGCATGCCATTGTTGGGCGGTGTTTCTTTGACGCGAACAATACAGCAGAGGGTAGCCAGCTTTCTCTATTTCTTCTTCCCTTTTGTTTCTGCTCTTTCTAGATTCTCCTTGACCCTAAACTTGACTATTTTGCTTATCAGGCTGAAAGGAATTGGTTTGTCCAGTGAAAACTTTACCGAACCCTTTGCGCCTTCATAAACAGATAGCTCCTTCTTGAACTTCTCAATTCCTGTCGGCGTGGGATAGAACCCGATATGCTTCTTGAAAGCAGCAAAATGAACCAAATTACCTTTCAGAGTAAAGGTCGGTATTTGATAATTGATTGTTTCTTCCGCGTCGGGTGCTGCTTTTCTAATCGTTGTTGTTAGCTTTTGCAGAATCTCCTGAACATCAGGTGGAAAGCCCGCGATATATTCATCTATATTCTTCGGCGCTGTTCGATCAGTTCTCATATCATTCCCTTCCTCAGATCCTGAAAGACATTCTGAACCGCCCAATGGCCCGGGATGGAGCGTCGTGCATCCGGGCCATTCCTCGGCGCGCTTGCGCCGAGGAACGGCGCCAGCGCCGCGCTTTTGCGGCGGTCGGGAGCACGTGGTTAGGCGGTGGCCGAGCCCACGAGTTCCTCGCCGCGGCGGAACCACACGGCCCCTGTTCCCGAATCCAGATGGACGCCGCCGACCCAGTCGTCGACTCCGTTGAGTTCGACAAAATTTCTCCGGCCCGAGAGCACGTCCTCTCCAGTGACAGTGACTCTCACCTCACATCCACGGATGCAAGACAAATCTCCCGTAAGTTCGAGAGCAGGATGCGGGAGATGGGAGTCGGCAAGACCTCTCAGCCGCGCCAACAGATAGAGGTCGCCGACCGGGTCGAGGTGTTCAGCGTTGCTTGTCATCGTGTGAGCTATCACGCTTGCGACCTTTGGTCCATGGGCCTGACTGTGGTTCAAGAGCTCCCTCGGCATCCAGGGTGTGCTTTTCGGCACTGTAGTCTCCAAAATCCCAACCTTCGTCTTCCGCTAAAGCTTTCAGCCCCTCTTGAGCCC
>QHZQ01000106.1:0-16138 GCA_003224725.1 Acidobacteriota bacterium
GGCATCGGGCCCGAAAGGGCTCGAAGTCGGAACCGCTATTGCTGATTTCGAGCTTCCCGATTTAACGGGCAAGACCCGATCTCTTTCGGAGTTTCGAGGCCGCCGTGCCGTGCTGATCTATTGGAGCCCGGACTGCGGCTTTTGCGACATGTCGGCGCCGGAGCTGGTCGAGATACAATCCGCGCTCGAAGCGAACCACACGCAATTGGTGTTGGTCGGCTATGGCGATGCCGAAGCCAATCGGAAGCTGGCTGCCGAACACGGATTGAATTGTGCGATCCTGCTGCTGAAGGATTCCGCGGCGGAGAAATATTTAAGCGAGGAAGTGTTCAAAAACTGCGGCACGCCCTCGGCATATCTGCTGAACGAGCAAGGACAGGTAGCGCAGCCTCTGGCTGCAGGGATGACTGCAGTGGTCGCTCTCGCGCGGGCAGCCGCAGATGGCGCGCAACCGAAGAAGGCCGCACTTCGAAAGCTTCCGCTCAGTGAAAGCCGTATTGAGCGTGAAGGTCTCAAGGCCGGCACTTCGGCGCCGGATTTCAATCTGCCGGATATCCATGGTCGACCCGTCTCGCTCGAGCAGTTCCGGGGACGGAACGTGCTCCTGGTCTTTACGGATCCACAATGTGGGCCGTGTGACGAGCTGGCGCCCGAGCTAGTTCGGCTGCATCGCAAGCACGGGAATAATGGGCTTGCCGTCGTCATGGTCGGACGCGGCAATGCCGAGGAGAACAAAAAGAAAGCGACACAACACCGAATCGCTTTTCCCTTCGTTCTTCAGGAACGTTGGAAATTGTCTCGCCAATACGGAATTTTCGCGACGCCGGTGGCGTTTCTCATCGGTAAGGATGGTGTCATTGTAAGAGACGTTGCAAAAGGTCGCGATCAAATCATGACGCTCGCGCGTGAAGGCCTCGCGGCGCGTTAGCTCGTTCGTTGAACCCACAGCTCCCCTCCCGTTTTTGGAGTCTGCTGAATGAGGGGACTAAGGAGAAACATGGCGAAACTCTATGATGAGATTTGCCGTATTCTTGCTACACCCATGCCGCGATCCCGCGCACTGAAACTCATCTTCGGAGGGATCGCAGGGGCGGTTCTGGCTCCCTTCAGTTTCGGACAGGCGTGTCCAACCGCACGCCAGTGCGCAGGTGTAAACGCGTCTAACTGCTGTCCAACTGGACAACAGTGCTGCAATACTGGCAGCAGCCCTTTCTGCTGTCCGAATTCCCAAACCTGCTGTAGCAATACTTGCTGTAACCCCTCAGAGGAATGCCAGAGCGGAGTTTGCGTGAAAAAACCGACGCCGCATAATCCGTAGTCTAAATTTTAGCGGCCACTGACACTGCCGTGTCGCTCTCTGCCTGGCGCAACAAGTAATCAAGAATTATCCGATGTACGTGTTGCGTTTCTCCTCGGCAGGATCGCGCTGGTGGATCCCACACCAGCAACGTCGATCAATAGGTAATGAGACTGGATCTGCCGCTAGACCATCCAGGTGCGCGAATCACAGTTATCGCGGTAGTTATTGGTTTATGCGGGTCTCTTCTTTATGCGACTCTATCCGGCTTTCTCATTGGCGCATTAACAGACGAAAACATCCCCGTGACCGTCGACGCGCTGCCGGGTTCGTTTCTTAGTGCCCCATTCAAAGACGATCGCATTGGGATAAACCCGGATGTGCTCGCCGCTGCAACGCGACACTTTCCCGATTCGCCGCGTCTTCACATGAAGCTGGCCCAGTTCGAAAGATATCGACCAGAAGATCACTGGACTGCCGCCGAGTTCCACGCAAAACGTGTCATTGACCTCTCCCCTCACGACTATAAACCGCGTTTGCTGTTGTCGGAGATCCAGGAAAATCAAGACAATCTCGAGGGGGCAGAAGAATCCGTCCGGGCAGCCCTAAGGCTCGCGCCAGGCAACCTCCAGGCACATTGGCAGCTCGGAGAGCTTCTTTTGAGAAATGGAAACCTGGCCGGCTCGCTCGGGGAGTTTCACGCTGCGGCTTCAGGGCACATCGCGTATTTGCAAGAAGCCCTGAAGCTGGTTTGGAGCAAGTCGGGGAAGTATGTTGACGCTGTACGGGTTACTCCGGACAACCCGAAAGATAAGCTCGCACTGGCGCGTTTTCTGCTAGAGCAATCTCGGCCGTCGGAATCTGCCGCCGTCTTCCGCGAAATCGGCCGTCAAGCTCTGCTCTCGGATCGGGAAGCTGCGCAATATTTGAATCGTCTCATCTCTACCGGTCACGCCGCACTCGCCCATGATCTGTGGTGTGCGCTGTTGCAGCGGGACGGGGACGGGCCCGAAGAGTCGACGGACCGGATTTGGAACGGGGGTTTCGAATCCGACATTCTCGTAGATTTCGCCCAATTCGACTGGTCGATCCAGCCGAGCAACTACGCGCGAATATCCATCGACAGCCGGACGTCCCATACCGGCAGGCGTTCGTTGAGCATCGATTTCATCGGCCGGGAGACGACGCGTCTTGAGGGCGAAATCCAACAGCGCGTTCTACTCCGGCCGGACGCGCGCTACCGCCTGCAGTACTACACCAAAACTCAGGACCTGGTTGCGCCGGAAGGTCCTCGTGTCGTGGTCTCCGGTACAACGTGGCAACAATGGATCGCGGCTTCCGAGCCGGCACGTGCAGGTTCCAGCGATTGGCGCCGGGTAACTGTCGAATTTTTCACATCTTCTCCGGCCGTAATCGTCACAATCCAGCAAAAGCCGAGATACAGCTATGAAGACCCCACGCACGGCACCGTCTGGTTTGATGATTTCGAACTTGAAGAGATTCGTTAACTGTAGGCGCGGTCCGCGAAGCAAGCGCGGCAGCGCGCAGCCTCAAGTAATGACCGCGCACGATGTCGTAAATTGCTGGATTGCCGGCGCTCACAGAGCGCCGCTACAGCACGCGGTTCAATCTTCGTCGCGAATTTCCTTGTTCCTTGACAAGTCCATTGCCGCCGGCCTGCTGGCCGTCATGATCTTCACGACGCTGGCGCATGGGGCAGTCGAGCCCTGGTCGATTGCTCTGTTTGAATTGATGGTGGTGGGACTCCTGCTGCTCTGGGGCGTCAAGGCTACGCTGGACGGGCATCTGGAAATAACAATTCCGGCCACAGCGCTGCCGATTACCGCGCTTCTGTTGCTGGGAATGACGCAGAGTGTGGCTTTCACAGACGCAGCTGGCCGCAGAGCAGGCCTCTCGATGGACGTGGAGGCCACGCGTCAAACCGTAACGGTCCTCTTCTTCATCGGGGCTTCGTTCATCATCGCGGCAAACTTTTTTGTGACGCGTGAGCGTTTGTTCCTGCTAGCCAATGTTCTCATTGTCTTTGGCGCAGTGGTTGCTACCTTCGCGCTGATCCAGAACTTCACATGGCAAGGCCGCTTCTACTGGCTGCGGGCGACACCCTGGACTGTCTTTGGGCCATTCGTCAACCATAGTCACTTTGCCGGCTATATGGCTATGCTCGTGCCGGTGCCGCTTGCACTTATGCTGAAGGCGATTCGAGGCCAGGCGCGACTGCTTTACGGATTCGCCGCCGCGTTGATGGGCATTGCGGCGATCATCTCCGGTTCGCGAAGTGGGATCATCAGTCTGGCCGCCGGGATCGTGTTGATCGGGTTTCTGAATAAACGACGCACTGTAGGCGCGGTCATAGACCGCGCTTACAGCTTTCGCCTATCCAGAATCGGGCCGATGACCCTGGTCACCCTGTCGATTATTGCCGGAGTTGTCTGGGTTGGTGCCGCACCGGTCGTTGAACGTCTCGGCCAGGCCGTCGATCAACTGGTGCGCTCGGGCAGTCCCGACGTCAGCCGCGCGATGATCTGGCGGGACACGGTGAAGATGGTTCGCGACTTTCCAATACTAGGCGCTGGACTGGGCACATACTACACCATTTACCCAACCTATGCGAACACGGAAGAACTCTTCGGTCTCGACTATGCGCATAACGACTACCTTCAGATCCTTGCCGAGGCGGGCGCCGTTGGCGGACTGTTAACAGTCTGGTTCATCGTAGCGGTCTTCTCAGCCGCTTCTCGCGGGATCCGATCGCGCGATCCGCTATTCGCCGGCTTGGCTTTAGCAGGCACCGCCGGGATCTTCGCCGTGATGATCCAGAGCCTATCGGACACGGACCTGCAGATTCCGTCCAACGCACTGGTGTTTCTGGTTTTGGCGGCCGTGGTCTCGCAGGCCGGGGATACAACTGTAGCGGCGCTCTATGAAGAGGGTGCGAAGCGCGAGCCCGATAGGGCGAAGCCTCAAGAAAGGGTGAGGGTCTCAGGTCTATTCAAATCCTGAGACCCTCACCCAGCGCGTCCGCCTTGCGGCTGTCGCGCCGCCCTCCCCAGGGGGAGAGGGACTGCGTAGGGAGAAAACAATGAAATCCGTACTTGTCTTCGAATTGATGATTTCCGTGCTGATGGCCAGCGCGCGAGCCCAGGAAAGAGCCCCGAGCGCGCCTACTCCTCGCGGCATCGTGTTGTCGCCCGAGGAGGAGTACCGCATCGGGCCAAGCGATGTTGTCGAGGTCTACATTTTGCGCATGGCGGAGCTGTCGCGCGAATACCGGGTCGGCGCGGACGGGACCATCGAAATGCCGTTCCTGGGCAAAATCAAAGCCCAGAAGAAAACTTCAGAGGAGCTGGCCGCCTTGATCGCGGACGGATTGCGCGATGGCTACCTCGTCGATCCCCAGGTCTCCATCATTGTCAAACAAGTGAGCCGCCGGTTTTTTATCCAGGGCGCTGTCCGCTCACCGGGTGTTTACAACATCGAGGGCAGCCCTTCACTGCTCGAGTTGATCACGATTTCCGGAGGACTCAACCAAACCTATGGCGGCAGCGCCTACATCATGCACAGACTTCGCCCCCGGGACACCGAGTCATCACCGGCAACGCTGCCTGCTTCCGGCGTTAACGGTTCCGCTTCAGAGACCCAACCAGAATACGAGTTAAAAAAGGCCGACATCAATGCGCTTCTGCGCGGCGAGTTCACCGAGAACCCGACGATCGAGCCCGGCGACATCGTCCACATCCCGCCTGCCGACGTGTTCTTTGTGGCGGGCAACGTGAAGGCCCCCGGATCATTCCCGCTGAAGGAAGGATCCACCCTTCGGCAAGCCATCTCTCTGGCTCAGGGGACCATCGTAACGGCTGCTCCCGGACGAGCCGTGATATATCGCGACAGCGGGGGCGGCCAGAAGCGGGAAATCCCGGTGGATGTGGGTGCGGTGATGCAGGGCCGGAGCCCGGACATTCCGATAATGGCCAATGACGTCATTGTGATTCCAAACAATAAGGCCAAATCCGCCTTCATGCCCGTCATCAGCGCGTTCGGTGCCAACGCCGCCTGGACCGTGACTTCATTCGTTCGTTGATCCGAGCTTGAGGTAAAAACGTCCATGTCCGACCAGAAGCGGTATCCGGATAATTTGCCGCCGGAGGTCACATTCCGGCAATTACCCGCTCGACAGGCACACGACTCGGGGGCCGTGATTTACCCCGAGATCGACTTGCCACGTTACGGCGAGGCGGAGGATTTCCACCTGCGCATGCTCTGGAGAATCGTCCGTAAAAGGAGATGGCTGATCATCGGCATTGCTTCCATTATAACGACGCTGGTCACGATCGACGTCTTCCGAACCAAACCCCTCTACGAGGCGACGACTACCATCGAGATCGGCCGGGATAACGGCGCACGCATAAACTCAAACGGATTGTTCATTCAGGAAGAGGACTATCTGAATGTAACGATGAACACGAGCGAGGTCATCCTCAAGAGCCTGCCGCTGCTGGAAGACGTAGTCGTACAGCTGCGCTTGGACCAGAATCCGGCATTCCTCGCCTCGCAAAAGAAATCGGTCTGGGAGTCGCTCCATGAAATTGCCGGCAAGATCCAGCGGGACGACGCCTCCGCGCCACCCGCGGTGTTCACGGCGACAGCTATGAAATCCAAGATCGAAGGAAACCGTTCACCCGAAGAAGTCGAGCGCCTGGCGCCTTACGTCGGAATGTTGGAAGAATCCCTTCGGGTCAGGCCGATACTGGACACACGTGCGATGACGCTCACCTTCAAGCACACCGATCCTGTGATTGCTGCCGGGGTGGCGAATGCCATTGCCCAAAGATTCGTCGAGACCAGCTTCGATAAAAAAATAGAAAAGTTCACAAGCGCCTCGGAATGGCTCGATCGTTCCACTCGCGAACTCAAATCCAAAATTGAGCGCTCCGAACAGGCGCTGGCTGACTACACGAAAACGAACAATATTTACTCGACCGACGGCAAAGCGACGCTGGTCGCGGAAAAGCTCTCGCGCCTGCACGATCTGGCCACGCGGGCGGAGACGGATCGCATCTTAAAAGAGTCCCTATATGAACAGGTCCGCCAGGGCCGCGTCGCCCAGATTCCGGAAGCGTTTGCCGACACAAAGACCGTGGAACTGCAGCGGAAACTGGGCGAGCTTGCAACGACGGCCGCGGAGCTGAGCGTGACCTATGGGCCGAAGTATCCGAAGATGGCCGAAATCAACCAGCAGATGGCAGCAATCCGCGATCAGATTGCCGCCGGTCGCGTGCAGCTGGAAGAGAAGCTGAAAGCCGACTACGAACGCGTCGTCCGTGACGAAAACGCGCTGAAGGCCGCGCTGGAGGAAGCCAAGGCCGGAGCCGCGCAGGAAAACCAGCGAGCCATCCAGTACAGTCTTCTCAAGCAGGACGTCGATACCGCAAAATCCCTTTATACGGAATTCCTGCAGAAAACCAATCAGGCATATCTCGAGGTCGCGCAACAGCAAAGCAACATCCGCATCATTTCTCCGGCGCGTGTGCCGAAAGAGCCCGTCAGTCCAAATCGGCAGCGCACGATACTGATCGGCCTGTTGCTGAGCCTGAGTGGAGGAATCGGTCTGGCGTGGCTTCTGGAGCGCTTCGATGATTCAATCCGTAGCGTCGATGATGTGAACCGCTACACGCAGTTACCGGCTCTGGCCGTCATACCGGTCATCGGGGCGAATAAGTCCCTATTGAATGGACGTAGACGCAAGGACAACACGCCAGAACTTCTGGCGCTCGGTTCGGGCGACAAAGCCTCTGCAATAATGCAGCGGGCGCGGCTAATGGAGTTCGACGGCCGCTCGCCGGCCTCCGAAGCGTACCGTGCGCTGAGAACCGCTCTGCTTCTGTCTGCTGCAGGGAATCCGCCCAAGACAATTCTGGTAACGAGTGTCCGCATGGAAGAGGGAAAAACTACAACAGCGACAAACACCGCGATCGCGCTGGCTCAGCTCGGAGCCTCGGTTCTGCTTATCGATTGCGACATGCGGAACCCATCGGTCCATGACGTTTTCGGGACCTCGCGCACTTTGGGCTTGTCCACCTACCTCGTCCGCAACGTTGAAATTGACGAACTCACCCAGGATCTGCCCGGCGAAAACCTTCGCATGATCTCTTCTGGTCCAATCCCCCCCAATCCCGCTGAGCTGCTCAGCTCGGAGCGGATGAAGCGTCTGCTGGCTCAACTGTCAGAGCGCTACGATCACATCGTTCTGGACTCACCGCCACTCGCCAGTGTCACGGACGCCGTGATCCTCTCCACCATGGTCAACGGCGTCATCCTCGTAGTCCACGGCGGCCGGAATTCCCGCCAGGCCGTCCAACGCGCCTGTCACGAACTTTCTGCCGTCGGCGCCAGAATCTTCGGCATCGTCCTCAACAACGTCGACCTCCGCCGCGAGGGCCACGATGATTACTATTACTACTCCTACCAATACAGCTACTCCGCCGATGCCAAACGTACCAAGACGTAACTGAGCCCATGCACATCCTCGGCATCAACGTCTACCACGGCGATGTCTCCGCCGTCCTCATCCGCGACGGCCAGCTCATCGCCGCGCTGGAGGAAGAGCGCTTCCGCCGCGTCAAGCACTACGCAGGCTTTCCCTCCATCGCCATCCGCCGCTGTCTCGAGATTGGCGGAATCGAAGGCAAAGACATCGACGCGATCGCTGTTAGCCGAAACCCGAGAGCCAACCTCCTTCGGAAAGCTGCCTTCGTCCTAGGCCATCGTCCGGGACGAGCCCTGATGCGAGACCGCCTCCATAACCTTCGGAAGCTCCGTGATTTCAGAGTTCCCTTAGCCGAGGCGCTTTCCGTACGCCTGGAAGAGCTGCCGAAGATTCATTATGTCGAACACCATCCCGCACACCTGGCCAGCGCCTTCTTCGTCTCACCGTTCGACGAAGCGGCCGTCTGCGTGCTCGACGGTTTCGGTGATTTCGTCAGCACGTCGCTCGCGATCGGTAGAGATCACCGCCTCAAAATTCTGGACAAGATCTGCTTCCCTCATTCGTTGGGGATGCTCTACAGCGCCGTCACGCAGCATCTGGGATTCCTCAGCTATGGTGACGAGTTCAAGGTCATGGGCCTGGCTCCATACGGAAAACCATACTTCGTAGACGCTATCCGCCGGATGGTGCGGCTGAAGGATGGGGGATTGTTCGATCTCGATCTGAAGTACTTCCGCCATTGGTCCGCCGGCGTCGAGATGGAGTGGGAAGACGGCTATCCGTCGCTGGGAAAAGTATTCTCACCGGAATTGGAGCACCTGCTCGGCCCAGCCCGCCCTCCGGAGGAGCCGCTGTCGGAACGGCACGAGGATATTGCGCGGTCGCTGCAAGCGGTGTACGAAACCTGCGCTTTTCACGTCCTCAATGCTCTGTGGCAGCGCACGAAGTCACCTCGGCTTTGCCTGGCTGGAGGTTGCGCCATGAACAGCGTCGCCAATGGCAAGGTGCGCACGCATACTCCGTTCAAAGAGATTTACGTTCAGCCCGCCGCTTCCGATAACGGCACAGCGCTTGGAGCTGCGTATTTCGTTTGGCACCAAAGCCTCGGAAATCCGAGGACGTTCGTCATGGACCATGCCTTCTGGGGCACGTCGTATGAAAACTCGAACCTCGAACCTTTTCTCAGTCGAAACGGACATAAGGACGAGTTCAAGGTCCTTCGTTTGGGCGACAGTGATGAGACCTGCCGGGTCACGGCACGCCTTCTGGCGGAAGGCAACGTCATCGGATGGTTTCAAGGGAGAATGGAATGGGGCGCCCGGGCCTTGGGAAATCGCAGCATCCTGGCGGATCCCCGCCGCGCGGACATGCGGGAGCTGATCAACACGAAGATCAAATTTCGCGAAAAATTTCGCCCCTTCGCTCCATCGATTCTGGAAGAAGCGATCCAAGATTATTTCGTCGATGCAGCCGCCGAGCCCTTCATGCAGCAGGTCTATCCAATACGCCAAGATAAACGCCACCTGCTGCCGGCGATTACACACGTCGACGGCACCGGCCGCCTGCAAACCGTAAACTCAAACCAGAATCCGCTTTATTACCGGCTGATCCAGGAGTTTGAAAAACTGACCGGAGTGCCGGTCCTGCTTAACACAAGCTTCAACGAAAACGAGCCGATTGTAGACACGCCCGCCCAGGCTCTCGACTGCTTCCTCAGGACCAAAATGGACGGGATCGCAGCAGGCGATACACTCATCCTACGTAACTCGAACGATGTGGGTCATCACGCCAAAGCCTTGAGCAAGGCTTATCATGTCGCAACTGTCGAGCATTCGTAATATGGGCGTCCCTATGGTCATATTAGGCCAAAACGAGGTCCATTAGAAACTCGCAGCTTGTGAGACGAACGTTACCCAAATCGGCCGGTGCCACATGTGTCCTAGGTATCTCCGCCTTCTATCACGATTCTGCGGCAGCGCTACTTGTCGGCGGTGAAATCCTTGCGGCGGCACAAGAGGAGCGGTTTACGCGCAAAAAGTACGATCATCGCTTCCCGATCAACGCCATCAACTATTGCCTAAAAGAGGCTGGGATCACCCTCGGCGATCTGGATTACGTCGGGTTTTATGACAAACCCTTGGCAAAGTTTGATCGCCTGATCGAAACCTACGTGGCTTTCGCCCCGCAGAGTTTCCGATCGTGGATGAACTCCATTCCGATGTGGTTGAACTCAAAGCTGCACCTTCAGACAGAAATGGAGCGGGCGTTCGGCGGCCAATATCGCGGACGGTATGTTTTTGCTGATCACCACGAGTCACATGCAGCAAGCGCGTTCTTCCCGTCGCCTTTCCAGGAGGCTGCGATTTTGACGCTTGATGGGGCTGGCGAGTGGTCCACGACGACACTGGGATTTGGACGAAGTAATCGTCTTCGGATTACGCATGAGATTCGTTTTCCCCACTCGCTCGGTCTTCTTTACAGCGCGTTCACGTACTTTGTGGGTTTCCGTGTGAATTCGGGCGAATACAAAGTTATGGGACTCGCACCCTATGGCGAACCTCGGTTCAAGGATTTAATCCTGCAACATCTCATACACGTTCGGGATGACGGCTCATTTTGGATGGACATGAGCTACTTCAATTATTGTCAAGGAATGACGATGACGAGCGAGAAGTTCCACCATCTCTTCGGTGGGCCGCCACGCGATCCAGAGTCCTCCATCTCGCAGCGCGAGATGGACCTCGCCGCATCAGTACAAACAGTATGCGAGGACATCATGCTGAAGTGCGCACGTCATTTGCATAAGCTGACCAACTCGAAAAATCTCGTTATGGCTGGAGGCGTTGCGCTGAACTGTGTAGGCAACAGCAGGATTTTACGCGAGGGTCCGTTCGAAAATCTCTGGATCCAGCCTGCAGCCGGCGACGCCGGCGCTGCGTTAGGCGTGGCCTATTTGGTCTGGCATCATGTGGCGTCCCACCCGCGGATGAATGACGCTCGTGATCTCCAACAGGGCTCCCTCTTAGGTCCGCAGTTCACTGATACCGAGATCCGGGACTTTCTCCAAGGAGTGGGTGCCTGCTACCACGTCTTCGCCAGTGAGGCAGATCTGTTGGAACGGGTCACGGACTTGTTAGCGCAGGAGAAGGTCGTGGGCTGGCTGAATGGAAGAATGGAGTTTGGACCACGCGCGTTAGGTGCGCGATCCATCCTCGGCGATCCGCGTAGCAGAAGTATGCAGACGACGATGAATTTGAAGATCAAGTTCCGAGAATCATTCCGACCATTCGCCCCATGTGTTCTCAAAGAGGATGCCGGAGAATACTTCGGGCTCCAAGGCGAATCCCCATACATGCTGCTGGTCGCACCGGTTTTGGAGAAACATCGCCGGTCCTTGACGGATCGCGAGAAGGCTACCGCGATGGATCCGGATCTACGCAAACGTGTGAATGTGATGCGCTCGTCGATTCCCGCCGTCACGCACGTCGACTACTCAGCCCGCGTGCAGACGGTCGACGCGGACCGCCACGGGCGTTTCTACAGGTTGATGAAGCAGTTCAAGGAGAAGAGCGGTTGTCCGGTCCTGATCAATACCAGCTTCAATATCCGTGGCGAGCCGATCGTCTGCACACCGCAGGACGCCTATCGCTGTTTTATGGGCACGGACATGGATGCGCTGGTGCTGGAGGATTTTCTCCTGATGAAATCGGAGCAGCTTAAACCACGGGCCTTTGACCTCGAGGCCTACAAGGCTAGTTTCAAACCGGACTAGCTTCGGAGCTAGCGTGGCATAAGCAGTGTGTCCATTCGAATGAACTTCATCGTCAAGGCCGTCAGCCTGCTGATCTATCCTCTGTCCATTATTGTGCGCATTGTTAACGCGCTGATCGATAACGATCCCCTGCGGCTCCGCAGACAAACGGCAGAGAGTTATTGGATAGTGCGTCACTCAGTTCCGTCGCGGCCATCGTACTTTTCCGAAGCCTCGGAGGTCGAAGGCAGGCGGAGGCGCGGTCCCGTATCCCTCCTGACGAAAGCTATCAGGTTGCTTGCCCGTCTTTTCGTCCCGCCGCGCAGCAGCGCGAAAGACGAGAAGTTCCGACCCGCTGCAGAGCGTGAGCGGGGAATTCCAGACGAGGTTTACACTCTTTGGTAGACGCGAACTCAGCGGTCTCGCAGGTTGAGACTCACGTTGGTGGACCCTCATACGCGAATCCGGACGTGCTGGAGTTCTATAAGACTCTGCCTTTCAATTATCGCGAGACGGTCGAAAGCAGCGTCCAAGCAATTCGCGAAACGGACCTCCTTTCAGCGTATCCCGTGCTCAAACCACTGCTCAGACGGGGCGTCACTGTTCTCGATGTGGGTTGCGGTTCAGGATGGCTTAGCAACGCCATCACGTTCCGCCACCGCGCAACAGTGACGGGAATTGACTTCAACCCCATCGCTGTTGCCCGCGCACGCGAGATCGCACGCGCGATGAATCTTCAGACGCATTTTGAGGTTGCCGATCTTTTCACTTATCAAACTGAGGAGCGGTTCGATGTAGTGGTGTCCATTGGGGTAGCGCATCACACCAACAACTGCGAAGCCGCGCTCCGACGTATATTCCACCATTTTCTCAAACCAGGCGGGCACGCCTTCATCGGGTTATACCACAGCCACGGTCGCAGGCCACTGCTGGAGCACTTCCAGCAGATGAAGCGACGCGGCGCAACCGAACAGGAGATGTTCGATCGTTATTGCCACCTACACTCTCAGCTTACTGACCAGACGCACCTTCGCTCCTGGTTTCGCGACCAAGTGCTCCACCCCCATGAGACACAGCACACGCTGGAACAAATTATGCCTGTTCTACAGGGCTCCGGCATGACATTAGTTTCTACATCGATTAACAAATTCGAATCCGTCACCTCGCTTGCGAGCCTCTACGCCCAGGAACGGAAATATCATGAAATAGCCATCCAGCGACTCAATGAGAATCGATACTTCCCCGGGTTTTTCGTCTTCCTTGCAAGAAAGGGCGGTGCAGCAGCCCATGTTAAAAAGGCACGAGGGCGCAGCCTGCGACTCATCGATAAAGAGGGGCTGCTAGACACGAAGCCTTACATTGAACATCACTCGACCTTTGGCTACCGGTATATTCCGAGTCTTAAGATGGCTCTGCCCAAACCTGGCGGAGGTTGGTATCACATTCAGATCAACTCTCAAGGAATCCGCAGTGATCGCGAGTACTCGTTCGAGAAACCAAAAGGAGTCCACCGAATTGTTGTCTGCGGCGATTCAATGGCCGCGGGCCAATTTGTAAGCAACGAGCACCGTTTCAGCGAAGTGCTCGAGCGGCGAGTTTCAGGACTGGAGGTGATCAATCTCGCGCTGGAGGGGTCGGGGACCGATCAACAACTTCTGCTCTATGAACAGGTCGGACTTCGATACGAGCACGACTTCGTTGTGCTGATGCCGTTTTTGCAGAACATCCGCCGAAATATGGTCGCGGCACGGGAGGCCATCGACCCCAGAACGGGTCAGAGACTGCTCCGCCCAAAACCGTTATACAAATACTTCGACGGTAAACTCGTGCTGCACAATGTTCCGGTGCCTAAAGAAGTCTCTGTCGTAGACAACGAGGCGAGTGGTGGAACGGACGCTCGTTGCTCATGGTTGGACCGGCTCAAGACGAGGGTGAGTACGACGCCAGGGGCCGCGCTTTTGAAGAGGGCACTATATACGGTGGTGCCATGGGAGCCGTTTTCAGAATACCGAGATCCTCACAGCAAAGAATGGCTGCTGATGGATGCAATTATCCGCCGCTTCAAAGAACTGGCTGCGAATCGCCCATTGGTATTGGTGCCGACGTTCTACTCGAATTATGTGCGGTTCCGAATGGCGCGAAACTATTGGGACCGCTACGCCTCACTAGCGACACTGCCGAATGTATTCGTGATAGATCTGCTCCCGCACTTCCGCCGCCTAGGACGGGAAGCGGTGCGTTGTTTTCAGGATCCGCATGATATGCACTTTTCTAGTTACGGCCATCTCGTTTTGGCAGACGCGCTGCAATCGGAGTTGACACAGCTCACGGTCAGTTCTCGACCCAACGATCAAAGGCGTGAGGATTCTTCTACTCAATCAAGCGTTTTACCCTGACGTGGTTTCGTCCGGTCAGCACTTGACGGATCTGGCTGTGTCTCTAGCACAGGATGGGCATGAGGTAACCGCCGTTGCAGCTTCGACCGGTTACGATGATCCTGGCCGCCGCTTTCGTTACCGCGAGAAGTGGAACGGCATCGACATCATTCGTATCCCAGGCATCCGCCTTGGAAAGGCCGGCCGTTGGCGGCGGGCAGTGGACTTCGGCAGCTTTCTCACGTTGTGCTTGCTCCGATTGCTTACGCTGAAGTCATTTGACGTCATTGTTGCGATGACTTCTCCGCCCCTGATCTGCATGCTTGCGGCTCTGCTGGCTCGACTCAAAGCTGGGCGCTTTGTGTTCTGGGTCATGGACCTGAACCCCGATGAGGCGATCGCTGCGGGCTGGCTCATGTCCGGGTCGCGCACGGAGCGCCTCCTGGAAACATTTCTCAGGTTCAGTCTGACTAGCGCGACAAACGTAGTGGTCCTTGATCGTTTCATGAAGGAACGTGTCCTGGCGCGAGGAATAGATCCGGTGAAGGTCCTCACAATACCTCCCTGGGCCCATGACGACGAGGTCACGTTTGATGCCGATGCGCGAGAGAAGTTTCGTGCCGTGCACAGACTCGCGAACAAGTTCGTCGTGATGTACGCGGGGAATCACAGTCCCTGCCACCCTCTCGACACGCTGCTCGATGCCGCACGTGAGCTTCGAGAGTGCGAGGCTATTTGCTTCGTGTTTGTCGGCGGCGGAAGCGGAGTTGAAAAGATAAGGGCGTTCGCTGAGAGCCATCAATTAAGAAACATTCTCCAATTACCGTACCAGCCGTTGTCGGGCCTCGGCGGAGTCCTTTCGGCAGCAGATCTCCAGGTCGTAGTACTGGGGAATCTCTTCGTTGGAATCGTGCATCCCTGCAAGATTTACAACATACTGCGTGTCGCAAGTCCAGTTCTATACATTGGTCCTCGCGATAGTCACATAGTAGATCTCGCGTCGCGGCTTCCTCAGAAGGTTATACGCTCCCACAACCACGAAGATCTATCCGGCGTGGTCGACAGCATCGTCGATGCATTCAAGAACTGGAATAGGATTCAACGCGGGGAAGCCCTCGGTGGAGAGTATTCGAAGGGCGTGCTGCTTCCGCAGTTGCTTGACGTCATCACAGGAGGTCACCGTCTTACATCTGGCACGACAGCGGTCTTCAAAGGAGAAGATTCATGGCAAGTAAGCCAGTAGTTATTTGCGGAGCCGGCGGCTTCATCGGCTGCCATCTCGTGAAAGCCCTCATCGGGCAGCGACCAATAAGGGCTGTCGATGTTAAGCCGCTCGGTCAGTGGTATCAAGTGTTCCCAGAAGCCGAGAATCTCGTGCTCGACCTGCGACTCAAACAAAACTGTGTCGAAGCCGCAAGGGGAGCGGACACCATATACAACCTGGCCGCCGACATGGGCGGAATGGGATTTATCGAAAACAACAAGGCCCTCTGCATGCTCAGCGTCCTTATTAATACACATCTGCTTTTGGCTGCAAAGGACACGGGAGCACGGCGATTCTTTTTTTCTTCATCGGCGTGCGCCTACAACATCGAGAGGCAGAGATCGGAAAACGTCGTGCCGCTGAAGGAGACAGATGCGTATCCGGCCATGCCGGAGGACGGCTACGGCTGGGAGAAGCTGTTTAGCGAGCGGATGTGCCGTCACTTCATGGAAGACTTCGGACTCGAAACACGTGTAGCTCGTTACCACAACATCTATGGTCCCCACGGGACCTTTGATGGAGGACGCGAGAAAGCTCCGGCGGCGATCTGCCGTAAAGTCATAGCAGCAAAACTCGCTGGCTCGCACAGTATCGAGATCTGGGGAGACGGAACGCAGAGGCGGAGCTTTACTTTCATCGACGACTGCATTTATGGGACACAGGCCATTCTGGAAAGCGACATCCGTGAACCTGTAAATATTGGAAGCAGCGAGCTCGTAAGCATTAATGAACTGGTGACGATTGTCGAAGAGATTGCGGGAGTCCAGTTGCGGCGTAAGTACGATCCGGCAGCGCCGAAAGGGGTCCAGGGGCGCAACAGCGATAACAGCATGATTCGTGACTTGCTTGGATGGGAACCGACTACTCCACTTCAGATAGGTATGGAGGCTACATACCGCTGGATCCACGACCAGATGGTTGGCTCTGCCAGAGCGTCAAGGCAGTT
>QHZQ01000106.1:16215-44846 GCA_003224725.1 Acidobacteriota bacterium
GTGATGCCGCCGCCGATTCCTATGATTGAGCTTGTACTTCCAGTACTGCTAGGAGCGCTTGTTGCTGGGGCCACAGCGAGTCTGGTCTTTCCGCTGGTAAATCGGATCGCCATGGCCGTGCGAGCCGTGGATTATCCCGGCGGCCGGCGATTGCAGCGCGAGGCCATACCTCGCATGGGAGGCATTGCCATTGCGGCCGGCATTGCCACTGGGACTTTCCTGCCCAGCCTCATGATCTGGCATCGGTGGGTGGAACGAGCCACGTCGGTGCAATCGTCATTACTGTTCCTTGGGACGGTACTGGTATTCCTGATCGGCCTTGCTGATGACGTGATTGGCCTGTCGTGTATCCAACGGTTTCTCGTTCAAATCGTCGCGGCAGTGGGTGTCGTGTACGGCGGAGTCGACCTCGGGTTTTGGGGCGGTTTCGTCACAGTGGTGTGGATCGTGGGTGTCACCAACGCGATCAACCTTCTGGATGGCCTGGATGGTCTAGCCGGCGGCGTGGCCGCAATCATTGCGACGAGCCTGTTGATCTTTGCCTGGATTCAGGCAAATGCGCTGACAGTCCTCTTGATGTCCGCCATCGTGGGGGCATGTCTAGGATTTTTGCGGCACAACTGGGCGCCGGCCAAGATCTACATGGGAGATTCCGGTTCGCTAACTCTGGGGTTTCTCCTGGCGGTGATGAGCCTGCGTGCCTCGATGAAGGGAGCGGCGACGGTCGCGATCCTGGTTCCCATTCTCGCGTTGGGACTGCCGGTGATCGATACACTGCTGGTCATGGCCGTTCGGTTTATCGAGAAGCCCCAAGGATCTCTCCTGCGGCGTTTTGCGCGAATGTTTCAGGCGGATCGAAACCATGTTCACCACCTGATGACGCGCGCCGCGCCCGGGCGAAAGCAGATCGTTCTGGTGATCTACTTCGTTGCTGCCTGCTTTTGTGCCATGGCTCTGGTGGTGGCGGTGAGTCGCAGCGCAGCACTTGGAAGTGCTCTGGTAGTGGTCGAGTTTCTGGTGGTTTTGCTCATGCGAAATTTGGGACTCCGGCGGGAAGCACGAATTCTCTCTCTTCAACATCGGCAACAGGTTCGCCAAGGTTTTATGGCCGGGGCACAACGAACAGCGGGATAGTGTATGAGGTATGGGACTGAGATTACGAATTAACGCCAGTCTGACAGTAGCAGCGCCACGTCGAGTCATTAATTCGGAATGACGTTCAATAAGAACCTCAATGCTATTGATGTCTCTTGCCTCGGAGAGCTAGAGCAAACAAGAACCCATCCTCGCGTTTTCAGGAAAACCAAAATGGGCAGTGCGTTTCAGCTACATCTTGGGAATTGCGGTTTGGTGTACTTGCTCCGGGTGCCCTTGCTGATCGGTTTTGCGGACGCGGGGATCGTTCGCCAAGAAATCGGAAATGCCGATGCGATCGTGCTTCTTGGAGGAGGTCTGCAAACTCGCGCATTTGAAGCGGCGCGGCTTTATCGTGAAGGATACGGTTCCCAAAATCCCAGTTTTGGATCTCAAACTGGATCCCACCGATATTTTGGGAGTGACCGCCTCGCATACAGAACTCATGAAACAAGTTCTCTTAAGAATGCAGTCCCCCCGGAGGCAATCGATCTGATTGGCAACAAAGTCGCAAGCACATATCACGTCACGTATAAGGAAGCGCTGGCTCTTCGACGCTGGGGTGCAAGTAAACGGCGGCATAAGCTAATTATTCCTACGGAATTGTTTCACGCACGTCGTGTCAGCTGGTTGTTCGAAAAGCTGAAAGGGACTGGAGTTGAGATTATCAAATTCATTTAGTAGTATCGGATCAAGGTATTGAGCCTTCGTTTATGAGCCGTAGCCATTTACCTGTCTTTAAGGAGACGCTATCTATTGGTCAAGATGAAATCGTCATCGAGCCTGGACGCACAGAGAGGAATTATTGGGCAGACCTCTGGCGTTTTCGGGAACTCCTTCTGATTCTGGCTTGGCGTGACATCTCAGTTCGTTATAAGCAAACCGTCATCGGAGTGGCTTGGGCGATTGTCAGGCCATTCCTGACGATGTTAGTCTTCACCATTATTTTCGGCCGCGTGGCAGGTCTCCCCAGTGACGCTGGGACGCCTTACGCCTTAATGGTCTTTGCTGGAATGCTGCCTTGGTCGCTGTTTTCGAATGCTTTGGGAGAGGCGTCCAACAGCTTGATTGGCAACGAGAGGCTCATATCTAAGGTATATTTTCCACGACTGATTATTCCAGTAGCCACAGTTGTTACGGCCTTCGTTGATTTCCTGATAAGCTTTGCCCTTCTATTGGCTCTAATGGTCTATTATCAGTTTTCCCCTGGCTGGAACATGCTGCTCCTACCAGCATTCATACTTCTGGCTTTGCTAGCTAGTTTGGGGCCGGGTCTTTGGATAACGGCGCTGAATGTAAGGTACCGTGACTTTCGTTACGTAATTCCGTTTATCGTGCAGTTTGGTCTCTACGTTTCACCGGTCGGTTTTAGCAGCAGCGTCATTCCCGACGGCTGGCGGTTTCTTTACAGTCTTAATCCCCTAGTCGGTGTCATTGACGGGTTCCGCTGGTGCATTATGGGTGGAGGAAGAACCATCTACTGGCCGGGCTTTCTTCTCAGCATGATAAATGTGGGTTTCTTCCTTTGGGTAGGTATCAGCCGGTTTCGGAAAATGGAAAATACCTTCGCGGATCTCATATAGGCACGTCTCAAATTGGCCTCTTCAATGAGCGACGTTGTAATCAAAACCGAGAATCTCAGCAAAAAGTATATGATTGGCCACCAAGCTGAAAACGGCTCGTACCGTGCCCTACGTGATGTGGCGATGGACAAGGCCCGTAGTATGTGGCGCCAGGCAACAGGTCTGCTCAAAGGCAATCTCATCACTCAGGGTCAAAACTCGGAAGAGGTCTGGGCTCTTCGGGATGTGAGCTTTGAGATCCGGCGGGGCGAGGTCGTGGGCATCATTGGCCGAAATGGTGCGGGCAAAAGCACTCTGCTCAAAGTGCTTTCCCGGATCACCGAACCCTCCTTCGGCCGAGTAATTATTAAGGGGCGGGTCGCCAGTTTGCTAGAAGTGGGCACTGGATTTCACCCTGAATTGACAGGGCGGGAGAACATTTACCTCAATGGTGCCATTCTCGGAATGACTCGATCCGAGATTAAACGCAAGTTCGATGAGATCGTGGCATTTGCAGAGATTGAAAGGTTTCTGGACACTCCAGTAAAGCGCTACTCGAGTGGTATGTTCGTCCGTCTGGCATTTGCCGTAGCTGCGCACTTGGAACCAGAGATTTTACTGGTTGATGAAGTGCTTGCAGTGGGCGATGTCGCATTTCAAAAGAAGTGCTTAGGAAAAATGAATGAAGTCACCAGGGATGGGCGGACGGTTTTACTTGTTAGCCACCAATTAGCAGTTATCCAGACGTTGTGCCGTCGCACATTGATGTTCGATGCAGGTCAGCTTGTCGCGGAAGGTCTCACACAGGAGGTGATGCGGCGATACCTCTCAGCCTTGACTAGTGCGGAAGTGATATCGCTGGACGAACGGCGAGACCGAGTAAACGACAGCGGCTTCCGATTAACTGCCATTCGCATAGAGGATGGCGATGGACGGAAATTTATCAGTTCGACGAGCCGATTAAGAATAACGATTGATTACAAAAGCGACACACCACTGCGGGGGGTCCGATTTTTAATCGGTCTGTATGATCTTACCAATAGTGGTATTTATGCCTTCGTGAGTGACGCTTCTAACAATTTGACCGACCCGCTACCTCCGGAGGGCAGTGTTGTCTGTATAAGTGAACGAATCAACATTACGCCGGGACGCTGCTACGTCAATCTCGCCTTGCAGAAGGGGAATGGAAATCTCGACTATATCGAACGTGCCGCGGAGTTTGACATTCAAACGGATGAGAGCGTCGGCAACAAAATGCCAACCCGTGATTGGGTTCTTTGCTTCGTTGACTACGAATGGTTTCAGGGAAACGGCCAAAAACACTGATATGAGGCAAGTACCACTGGCTGAAATAACCCCGCACAGTTCCTCGTACGGCGATCCCAATGGTCGAGTGTTTTGGTGGATGGAGGAACTTTACCGCGGAATAATGCCAGATCGCGTTGGTTTCTATTCGCATCTGTTTGATAGCGGTGTCATCCGACAATTGGTGAACCAGAAGTTTCTAATCGAGTCGGAGCCTGTAGATCTGTCGCTGCAGGGATTCGGTTTGATTGTCAAACATCCCCGTCTTTCGTTCGTATCGTACCCATTTGAATGGTGCGCGCCGATGCTTAAGGAAGCAGCCTTGCTTGTGCTTGATCTGGAGATGGCGCTCTTCGAACATGGATTAGGTCTACAGGATTGTCATCCATGGAATGTGCTCTTCGAAGCAACAAAACCCTTGTTTGTTGACTTTGGCTCCATTGTCACCGCAAACGGAAATAATTTATGGGAATCGAATGGAGAGTTTTTTAGATATTTTGTATACCCTTTGCTCGCAATGGCCAGCGGACAGACACGAATCGCGCGTTGGCTTTTGCACGACTATACCTGTGGAATTTCAGAGGTAGAAGCTGATTTCCTAACGCGGCGTCGCGGAAGCCAGGTCAAGGAGAGAACAAGAAAGGTTCTTCGTAGCTTTGGAAAACGTTATCCCGGTCGACTTCACTTTGCACTGCGTAAAGGTCTAAGATTGCTCGACCGCGTTTTCAGCGGTCGTGCACCTCGCCTGCACGAATCACGAATTGTTTACCTGCGCCGTTTGAGAACGATGGTAGAGAGCATTGTAATCCCGAGAGTCCCGACAGGCTGGTCGAATTACTATGATTCGGATTTTCCACAGTTTCACCCCTCGGGCGATTGGCAGCAGAAACATTCTAGCGTCCACAAAGTAATTACAAACCTGAAGCCTCGGACACTGATTGACATTGGAGCTAATCGAGGCTGGCATTCCCTTATGGCCGCACATTTTGGAGTCAACACAATTGCCGCCGATATCGACGAAGAATGCATTAGCCAGCTCTTTTACGATGCAAGAGAGCGGGACTTGCCAGTACAGCCGCTAGTTCTCGATTTCACGTCGCCTTCTCCTGGACTCGGCATTTCTAACAATATGTTGCCATCTGCAACACAGCGTTTAAAGAGTGAGATGGCGCTGGCACTTGCTCTAGTCCACCACATGGTGTTCAAGTCCAATTTGACCTTCGACCAGATTACTCAGGGGCTTTCAGATTTTACAACGAAGTATCTGCTGGTGGAGTTCATCCCAAAAGAAGACCGCTATGTCAAGGAATGGTGGACACCCGCAAAATCGTGGTACAGCCTGGATGAGTTTCAACGGAGTCTTCGGCGACACTATAGTTCCGTGACCTTGCTGGAATCATACCCAGAGCCCCGTGTGTTGCTGCTTTGCGAGAAGCAATAAAAGGCGCATTCTCCTCTATGTAAAGGCCACCTTGACTTATATCGGCAAAACTTTGCGCGCAGGCGCGAAATTGTTTGTTCCTCTGAGTGCGCGGGAGTCGATTCGCGACGCAATCGCACTATGGCAACGTCATAGCATTGATCGTCAACTTGCTAGATTTCGGCGTGCCGTTTGGAACCTTCCAGTTGATGCCACGGCTCAGTGTTTGGATTATCACGTCAGCATCACCGATGGTCCGGACTTTTATGTGCAGTACAAGGATGAATTCATCAGGCGTGTATACCATTTTGAAGCTAAACGCCCGGACCCTCTTATTATCGATGGTGGAAGTAACATCGGCATGTCCATCTTGTCATTCAAGAAGGCTTATCCTAAAGCTCGGATCATTGGTTTCGAGCCTGACCCCCAGATCTATAATCGGCTCAAGGCAAATCTCAAATCCAACAACATAGATGGGGTAACCTTAGTGCAAGCCGGCATAGGGGGGCGAGCTGGGACAGCGTTGTTTACACAAGATCATATGGCCGGCGGCCGCATCAGTTCGGACGGAATTATTGTCGATATTGAACCACTCTCCCGATATCTTTCCGAGCCGGTTGATTTTTTGAAGTTGAATGTAGAAGGGCAGGAGCTGCCTGCCCTAGAGGAAGCATCAGCAGCCGGTAAACTTGCTAACGTCCGTGAAATGGTGGTCGAATATCATGGATTCGCTGACGCTCCGCAACTGCTGGGTAAGATCCTCAACCTGTTAGATCGTGAAGGTTTTCGCTATCTGATTCACGATTTTGACGACCAGACGAATTCGCACTCAAAGCCGCCATTCCGCCTCACAACGCAGACAACGTGGTTCTGTTTGATATACGCAAAGCGGTTGTAACCGAGGTCGCAAACAGTTGTCGCACGGCGGCTAAGATGGTTGGATCTCGGACCTACTACTCTTGGTTGCGACGCGCCTTGCCGTTTCGCTTTCGTCGTCGGCTGGCGCCTTTAAGCCGTAAGTTTGGCGCGGATCGTGGCTTGCCGATCGACCGTTATTATATTGAACGCTTTCTGAGTCGATACAGCGAAGACATTAGAGGTTGTGTGCTTGAAGTGGAGGATGCGAGTTACACAAGACGGTTTGGGGGAAACCGTGTTATCCGCAGTGAAGTACTGCATGCTCGCTCCGACAACCCGGCAGCTACTATTGTTGGCGACCTGGCGACAGGCGAGGCCATTCCGCGCAACAGTTTTGACTGTGTGATACTGACTCAGACCCTGCAATTCATCTATGACCTGCCGTCGGCAATCCTCCACACCCACGCGATGCTGCAGCGGGGCGGTGTACTGCTTGCCACCATGCCGGGCATTAGCCAGATTAGCAGATACGACATGGACCGATGGGGCGACTACTGGCGATTTACGAGTCTATCCGCCCGGCGCTTGTTCGAAGAGATTTTCGGTGAATCACACGTCAGCGTTGAAATATGCGGCAACCTTCTCACGTCAACAGCGTTTCTTTGCGGCCTCAGCACCGAAGACATGCGCCCTGCTGAGTTGGATTGGTGCGACGAGGATTATCAGATGGTAATTACAGTGCGAGCGGTTCGACAGTGAGAATTCGCGGCGTTCAACGAATGCGTCTCTGGGGTCGTATGCTGCGCAACCGTCTGGCTCCGGGAGCGCTGATCCTGCTTTATCATCGCATAAATGAGCTCCCTACTGATCCACAACTGCTTAACGTGAGACCGGGACATTTCCGCAAGCACTTGGAAATTCTTAGAAAAGTTGCGCAGCCCATCTCGTTGCGCGAATTCATGAACGCGCATCGTGAAAGAAGAAAGTTGCGACGCGTGTTTATGGTCACATTCGATGATGGTTACCGGGATAATCTAGAACTTGCCAAGCCACTGCTGGAAGAATATCAGGCGCCGGCTACAGTAAGCGTCGCGAGTGGGTACGTTGGTGAAAATCGGGAATTTTGGTGGGACGAATTGGAACGGTTGCTTCTTACGCCCGGCAAACTACCCTACCAATTCCAGATCAGAATTCGGGAACGCGTACTGAATTTCGATCTCGGAGCGTACAGCACATACAGCGTATCGGACGCCAAGCGTTATGCATTTTGGAATGTTGCGCATCCCGTCTGCCCGACTTCGCGACATTCGGCCTACTTGGTTCTGTACTCGGAGCTTCGCACAACCAACGTTGCTGCCCGTGACGAAGCTCTGCGAGAATTGCGGCTTTTGGCCGGTGATGGAGCAACCGCTCGAGCAGACTATCTCGCGATGGATCGCCAAGAGATTCGACAGTTGCGAAATGGTGGACTCATCGAAATTGCAGCGCACAGCGTCAATCATCCCTGTCTTTCCTGCATTTCGCCCGCGGAGCAGCAATCTGAAATTCGTAATAGCAAGACTGACTTGGAAAAGCTGCTTGGAATAGACGTCCAAGGCTTCGCGTATCCTTTTGGGGCTTCGGCGGATTATGATTCTCACAGCCTTCATTTTGTGGGCAGGAGCGGTTTTGACTGGGCCCTCTCGAACTACCCCGCCATGGCTTCTTTCCATACGGACCGGTTTCAGCTGCCGCGAGTTTTGGTAGGCGACTGGAACGGCCCCAAGTTTACCCACTTTCTCAGAGAATGGGTATGACGTCATTGCCAACAAAGCGACTCAAAATATTGCACGTCAATACGGTGGAAATTGCCGGTGGGGCCGCGGCAATCACTAGACAACTCCAGGAAGGGTATCGTAAGCGTGGTCATCAAAATTGGATTATAGTGGCTGACAAACAAACTCAAGCAGAGCACGTGCTCAAAATGAATAGTGACAAGTATCGCTCTCGTTGGGCGCGCGCCTGCATCACCGCAGCTGAACTGCTGAATCCAATTCGCGGAAAGTTTCCTGGCCCGGGGCGCCTTTATACATGGCTGCGGCTTGGTTTGGGAGAACCGAAACGGTACCTAAGTATCCTCCGAGGGTTGGAAGATTTCGATTATCCGGCAACCTGGCGCCTGCTCGAGCTCGCGCCCGACGCGCCCGACATATTTCATCTACATAATCTTCACGGTGATTTCTTTGATTTGCGTGTACTGCCCTACTTGAGCCAACGGTTTCCAGTGTTTATGACACTGCATGACCCTTGGCTGCTCACCGGACACTGCGCGCATTCCTTCGGTTGTGAACGCTGGAGAATCGGGTGTGGCGAGTGCCCCGACCTTAGTCTTTATCCTGCCGTCCGCAGAGATGCGACAGCCTTTAATTGGAAGAGGAAAGCAAAGATTTTCTCGCAGAGCAAACTATATGTTGCCACACCCTCCCAATGGCTTATGAATCAAGTTGAGGCTTCGATGCTTGCTCCCGGAATTGTTGAAGCACAAGTGATTCCGAATGGCGTTAACTTGTCGATCTTCCACCCCGCGGACAGGCAGGCAGTGCGGCGGATGTTGAACATCCCAAGCGACGCAAAGGTCGTACTTTTTGCCGCCGCCGGCGGACGGCTGAATCCTTTTAAAGGCTACAAAACTCTCCACGCCGCTATTCTTCGAGTAAGCCGGATCAGCACTATATCGAATCTAATTGTCCTTTGTGTCGGCGAGCTCCTTTCTGGGAATAATAAGTTGCTCGTTGAGCAAATCGGGCGAATTCAATTACGTTACGTTGCTTTTGAAAAGGAAGCCGGTCTTATGGCACGGTACTACCAAGCGGCGGACGTTTACGCGCATTCAGCAAAGGTCGATAACTTCCCCACGACCGTGCTTGAATCAATGGCTTGCGCTACTCCAGTTGTAGCTACCAATGTAGGCGGACTTCCGGAACAGATCATACATGGGGAAAATGGCTTTCTGGCTCCGACTGGAGATAGCGAAAGCTTTGCCAAGCTGATATTAACACTTCTTGAGAACGAGGCCATGCGCCGGACCTTTGGAGAGAACGCTGCCGATACTGCAGCGACAGCGTTCAGTTCTGATCGAATGATTCAACGCTACCTCGACTGGTATCTGAACGTGTTGGCTCACACAACTCAATTCCAAGGTTCCGAGAACCCTACGACACTATCCGCTAACTACGTATAGAGTTCAGCAAATCTGCAAGAATCTGGGCCTCGTTCGTTGAATATCGGACCGCAGAGGTTCTCACAACCAAGTTAAGAAAGATACAGGATAACGACAACGTCGAGATCACTAATGAAGGTAGCTTTAGCGGATGTTGTGCAGCGCACGCGAACTGAAGGTTCAGCCCCCGCGGAAAGATACTAGGCTCTTGTGATAAATTCATGAAAACACTTCTAGTCACCGGCTCATCGGGGTTAATTGGATCAGAGGTCTGCAAATATTTTTCTCGCGAATTAGGCCATCGAGTTTACGGGCTGGATAACAACCAACGAGCGGTCTTCTTTGGAGCGCAAGGCGACACACGTTGGAACCAGCAACGGTTGCAGCGGGAACTCACCGGTTTCACCCACCATGAATTGGATATTCGTGACCGTGCCGGCGTGCTGGAATTGATCAAGGATCTGCGGCCTAATGTCATCGTCCACACCGCAGCACAGCCCTCGCATGACCTCGCCGCCGCCATCCCGTTTGATGATTTCGATACGAATGCAGTGGGCACGCTCAATCTGCTGGAAGCCGCACGCCAGTTCTGCCCCGAGTCTCCATTCATCCACATGAGTACCAATAAAGTGTACGGTGACGCGCCGAACCGGATTGCGATGAAAGAGCTTGAGACGCGTTGGGACTATGATGACCCAAGCTACGAAAACGGAATCCCGGAGACGCTTACTATTGATCAATCAAAACATTCCCTCTTTGGTGCTTCCAAAATTGCCGCGGATGTCATGGTGCAAGAGTATGGTCGCTATTTCAACATGCCCTCATGTTGTCTGCGGGGCGGTTGTTTAACAGGACCGAACCACGCTGGTGTGGAGTTGCACGGTTTCCTGTCCTATCTGGTGAGGTGCAATCTCGAAGGTCGGAAATACAAAATATACGGCTATAAGGGTAAGCAAGTGCGGGACAACATCCACGCCGTGGACGTAGCGCGGTTCATTGCAGAGTTTGTGGCGGCACCCCGTGTTGGGGAGGTCTACAATCTGGGCGGCAGCAAGGCTAATTCCTGTTCTATTCTGGAGGCTTTCAAAATCGCGGAGCGCTTCACTGGCAAGTCACAGGTGTTCACCTACGTGGAGCAGAACCGGATCGGTGACCATATCTGTTATTACTCCGATCTACGCAAGGTGCGCAGTCATTACCCCAAGTGGAACGTTACCCGATCGCTCGAACTGACGGTTCGAGAAATTATCGAAGCGTGGAATCAACGGTCCGACCTGCGACAGCCCCAGTTGGTGTCAATGCACAGCCAACAAGGCTTCTGATGGCTCTTGAGCTTCAACAGAAAGGTACAGCCTTTGACAGTGGTGAAACGCCGTTACCACGCTTACTCTACGTCGGTGATGTCCCGGTCGAGTCGTCCTACCACGGGTCGGCATTATTGTATCGTCTGCTGCAGAACTACCCGCGCGAGAGATTGCTGGTCGTGGAGGGGAATCTTCCGGTATCTTTTATCGACCGCCGACTTCCCGGAGTTCGATACGCTACCCTACAGATAGGCTGTGGACAGCTGCTCCACACCCGAATTGCACATTGGTATTCCTCGTGGCTGACACTCACGGATCACCGTCGGACCAAGCGCGTCGATCGACTGTGTCAAGGCTTTCAGCCCGGGGCCGTGCTCAGCGTAACGCATGGTTATTTGTGGACTACTGCAGCTCGCTTCGCATCTAAACACGGTCTGCCGTTGCATTTGATCTGCCACGATGACTGGCCGCGGTTTGCCAACGTCCTCACCGTCATGAAGCAGAGGATCGATAGTACTTTTGGAACGGTATATCGCCAGGCGACATCGCGCCTTTGTGTTTCCCCATTCATGCGTGATGCATATCATGAGAGATATAAGGCTGACGGAGCGGTGCTCTACCCTTCTCGTGCAATCGATTGCCCCATCTACCAGCAACCGCCTCACCGACTCGGCAAGCCGAGCAATGGCTTGACTGTTGCGTTTGCTGGCACGATCAATGGCTCAGGCTACGTTCGGGCCTTAAGATCCGCCGCGTCGATTCTGGAAATGCTGGGAGGGAGGTTGCTGATCTTTGGTCCACTCACAACTGAGAACGCGCACCGCGCAGGCCTAGATCTGCCCAACGTCGAGTTACGCGGTCTAATGACGTCGGACGAGTTGATGCGTCGGTTTCGGGATGAAGTGGATGTTTTGTTCGTACCAATGTCCTTTGACGCAGCAGACCGGCCAAATATAGCGATCAATTTCCCAAGCAAACTGGCGGATTATACGGCGGCCGGCTTGCCGCTGCTGATTTATGGCCCAGAGTATAGTTCTGCCGTCCGCTGGGCTCGCGAGAATGCTGGCGTCTCGGAGATCGTGGACGCAGAGAACAGGGACTTGTTGCGTGGGGCAATTCAGCGCCTCGCGGCGAATCCGGAGCACCGACTGGCACTCGGTACTCGAGCGTTGGAAGCTGGCCGACGGTATTTCAAGTATGAAACGGCGCAAAACGTGTTTCACCAGGCACTGCTCGGGCATTCGAGCCCGGCCAGCTGACGCGAACTAAAGTTCTAGCTATAGCTAGATTCGCTTATCGGTTGATTGAAAGCTGTCTCCGAGAATGCAGAGGCCCTTCTTCTCGACCATCATACCGGCCTATAACCGCGAGAAGCTGATCGGCAAGGCGATCGACTCGGCAGCCGGTCAGGAGTTCGACGACCAGGAGATTATCGTTGTGGACGACGGTAGCACCGATGGCACGTTGAACCTCCTTGCGACATATGGCGACCGTATCAAGGTCTTGCGGCAAGAGAACTGCGGTCCGGGTGCTGCCCGTAATTTGGGTATCGCACATGCGCGTGGCGTCTATGTCGCGTTCCTTGATAGTGACGATCTGTGGTTCCCGTGGACATTGTCAACCTATGCCGATACGATCGTTCGATGTGAACGTCCGGTTATGCTTGCCGGTGCTCTGTTCTATTTTTCGAATGAGAATCATCTTGGCGAAATTCGTCAGGATGAGTTTCAGTGTACGGTATTCGACGATTATCTCACTGCAGCCGGCAAGGGCGTGTTTGTGGGGTCCGGCCAGGCAGTTGTTCAACGCGATGTGTTGGTAAGGTCGGGCGGATTCAGTACAGCACCAATCAACGCCGAGGATCACGACCTCGCCATCAGACTTGGCGCCTCGGGGCGGTTCGTGCAGATTCACTCCCCATTCCTTATCGCTTACCGTCAGCACAGTAGCGCATCGACGATGGACTCGTTTCGAACCTATCGCGGCGTGCAATACCTTCTCAGCCAGGAAAAGGAGGGCAAATATCCCGGCGGAAGCTCACGCGGCTTGCAGCGGCGATCGATCATTATGCGTCATGCACGCCCCGTTACATTGGGCTTACTGAAGCTAGGGTATTGCCGAGAGGCTTGGGAGCTTTATCGGTCCACGTTTGCCTGGCATGTGCAGGAGGGGCGGTGGCGCTACCTCGTCGCATTCCCGGCGTTGGTTGCCGTGAGTCACTTAAGATTCCTGAGATCGGATCCACAGTCGGAGACGGGTTGTAAACGGGCTGGTTAACTTTTTGTTGCGGCTGACGCGCTTTGTTGAGATGCGCGCCAGGATACTAACTTTGAGGCTGGCAGGCGTGCGGATCCGCAGGCGTTGCTGGTTGCGGCGGATCGCAATTCCCCGCAACCACTGGGACGTGCAGATCGAAGAGGCAGTGCTAGACAAACATGTCGTGGTACTGGCGAACGGGCCTGCGAGCAAGCAAACCACGAATTGTGATTCATCGCGGCACGCACATTAACCGTTTTACGATGATCGATGCCTCAGAAAGCATTGAGATAGGCGGGCACTGCACGATTGGTCCGCACTGTGTGCCGTGTCGTAGGCCGCCTGAAGTCCAGCATCAGCCGTATGCGGGGCGCGGCCACGCTTAAAAACATCGTGTACACCCTCATTTCGTGGGAACGGTTTCCTGAGTACCGATGCGAGCACCTCCCGGAATGGCACTAATGGCAGCGATCATCGAGAAGATCTGGCGGTATCTTACGCAGAATTATTCGGCGTTTCAAACAAGTGCAAGGTCGATACCCTTGGTGATCGTGCCGATATTCTAAGTAGCTACATATGCTTCCGCATGGGCTCGGAAGTATTGGAATCGGTTTCCTCTCTACGTGACGCCACCGGAATTTCCTGGTAAATCTCTTACCAGACTTCAAGCAAGTAGGGGGAGGACTGCGGGTTATTAACACCCGATTGGACCGTCGCAAATGATGTTCGCTTCCCAATGGATCTGTTGCCAAATCGGAGCGCGGGAACACTACACTCTGCCCCGTTGTTTGCATAGGCATGGAATTCTCGATTCTTTGGTAACAGATATTTGGTTACCCCCCAATAGCCTGCCAGCCACTATTAATCGCAATCTGTCCGGCCGATTCCACCCGGAATTGAAATGCATAACAGTGCATGCCTTAAACCGTCGGGCACTCTCATTTGAGGCGGTCTCCTACTTCCGAGGGCTGAACGGATGGAAGCTAATCGAAGCGCGAAACGAATGGTTTCAGGAGCACGCTCTGAGCAAACTGGTTCGCTATGGAAGACGAGACGGTTTGATTTTGCATTCCTACAGTTACGCCGCACGCCAGTTATTCGAACTTGCGCACGATCGCGGCTGGGTCACGGTGATGCAACAAATTGATCCTGGACCCGCTGGGGAGAAGATCGTATCCCAACTCTATGAAGCCCGCCCCGAATTTCGCCTGGACTGGGAGCCGGCCAGTAGGCGTTATTGGGATAAGTGGCGCGTGGAATGCGCACTGGCGGACCACATCATCGTGAACTCCACGTGGTCTCGAGAAGCGCTTAAGCAAGAGGGCGTCCCTGGCATTCCTGACACCAAATTACATGTCATTCCACTCGCGTATGAGCCACGTAATGATGCCAACGCCTTCGTGCGGACGTACCCGTATAAGTTCACCACGAATCGCCCTCTTCGCGTGTTGTTTCTTGGTCAGATAGAATTAGGAAAAGGGCTTTTCCCCCTACTGCAAGCGACGGAACTGCTGAGGGGGGAACCCATCGAGTTCTGGTTTGCCGGACCGATGCGGGTAAATATCCCTGAGCAGTTTAAACAGAACAGGGCAATCCGGTGGTTCGGGAGGGTTCCTCGAGTAAACGCCTCAAGACTTTACCGGGATGCCGATGTGTTCATACTTCCGACGTTTTCAGATGGCTTTGGGTTGACACAACTAGAGGCGCAGGCCTGGAAACTACCTGTTATCGCGAGCCGGTTCTGTGGTGACGTCGTGCGAGACAGTGTTAATGGAGTGTTGCTGGAGGCTATTTCGGATACCGGTATAGCGGAAGTACTGTTGGATCTTGCAGAGCACCCCATGAAGCTCTGGTCCATGTCGGCAAATTGTAAAATAGAAGAACGATTCAGTTTGGAGGCGTATGCGAGGAACTTCGCTTCGTTACTGAAATCATAAATAAAAGCTTTGTCCAACGTCGTCCCTCTACTCACGCGAATGATCACTGCCCGCCTCACGGGTGGTCTTGGTAACCAACCTTTTCAACATGCAATGGGCAGGCGCGTGGCGGTGCTGCATCGCACTACCCTACTGGTTGGTAGTCTGATTATGGCCCACATGGAAATCTCATTTGAGTAAAGCGTAAGGCGCTGTCGGAAACTCTGGGCGGATATACAGTGGACTCGCCCCTCTGGCGACTTTGGACAATCTTCAGCAACGTGGCATTTTCTATTGACGTGCGGCACAGAACGCCGCGGGAATCCGTGAGCGGGGACTGGTTATGGCAACCGTGACACCCATAAGCGTGTTCATTCCAACGTTCAATCGGGGAGGTCGGGTTTTTTGCACGCTGGACCGAGTGCTAGCTTGTGATCCCGGACCATGCGAAATTTGGGTGCATGTCGATAAATCCGATGGGAAGCTTGAGGCCGAATTGACAGCGAAATTTCCCTCTGTGCGACTACTTAGTTCTCGAGAACGACTCGGTCCTGGCGGCGGGCGGCATCGATGTCTGAAAATGTGCCGTTCTCCTTATGCTGTGAGCTTCGATGATGACTCATATCCCGTCGATTCGGATTTTTTCGAGAAAATCCTTTCGACTTTTCTGGAACACCCGGAGGCAGCGATAATCGGAGCGACGATCTGGCAGCGCAATGAACAACCCATAGCGAGAGCGGGATCGTTGACTCGCAAACTAGACTTTATCGGCTGCGGATATGGAGTGCGTCTCAAAGCATATGAAGAAACTCGCGGATACCTATCCCGTCCAGTCCCTTATGGTATGGAGGAAACCGATCTCTCCATTCAATTATTTTCAAAAGGGTGGCGAATCTATCAGTCTGGCGAGTTGCGAGTATTCCATGATACTGATTTCACCCACCGTGAGAATCCTGACATCACAGTCGGGACTATCAGTAACGTCGCGCTTTTCACATTTCTGCATTATCCGGTTACGCTCTGGGGGTGGGCCGCGATCCAAATAGGCAATCTCCTACGGGACTGCATGGCGCGCAAGCGATGGAAAGGAATGTTAAAGGGGTTAGCATGTGTTCCTGCAGACTGCTATGCGCATCGACGTTATCGCCGTCCACTACCGCGGCGAGTAGTGTCGGATTTCTTGGAGATGCGACGCTTGTAAAGCCAGCCAGAACGACCCCAATAAAGTTCAAAGGCGTTTTTGCACGAGTGAAACTGCCGTCGATCATTCGACAGGAATCACAAACAACGATGCTCGTGTGTCACACGTTTTGTATCTCGATGCGGGAAAAATGCATTGCAACCCGCGACGTTCGAAGTTGGAAGCGCTACGGAGAGCAATGGTTGGATCTGCTATTAAAGAGTGTGCCGAGTCTATCCTAAACTTTTGCATTTCTGCGCTATGACAGTTTCTAGTGGAGCCTTTAACCGTTGTGAAGTGACTCGGGTTCGAGCACGCCCGTTCTGGCTGCACTGGCAAGCCGTTCGCGCTCGTGGGCAGGATGAAGATGTACCATGTGGAGGCATGACAATTCCATCATACTAGAACGAAGGCCGACCGGCTTGGCCCGCGTATTGCGAAACCGGCAGCGGGATTCTTTCAACCTGGGGCTTCTGACAATCCCTCCAGCTACAGCCCTGGCGGTATTACTAATCCCAGAGGACCTATCGACTTCAGGAGCCCTTTTCTGGCCAGCGTGGGTTTTGACAGCCGGACTCTTGATCGGAGTCCTGATCAAAGTTGTCGACCGAGGGTTCATGGAACTGTTAAGGGCGCATCATCTACTGATGCTTGCGATAGTAATAGTTGTATGTGCTGAACCGCTGCATCCCTCCTACCAGATCTTGTCCAATTACGAAACAGTGAGCAAAACGTTCCTTTCGATTGGCTTCTTCGGAACCATCGTGGCGCTCGCCAGTTCTCTACCCCCCCTGAGGGTTCCGCTTAGCGTCCGCCAATTCGCTGCTAGATATTATTCAACAAGGCTATTATTCCAGATTGTCTTAACAGCAACTGGAGTCGCGATATCCAGTTTTGCATATGCCGCGGATTTCTCGCTTTCTCGGATGATCGATGGCCTTTTGGCCGCCCGCTTTGCCGCTCCGTGGTCACGCGGGCAACTTGGCGGGTGGGACGCTTTTCGAGACTTCTTAAGCTACTTCGCATATATTGTTCCCACCTTTACAGTGTTGCTGGCGATTCGCCACGGTAGTTGGCTTCAGCCTCTGGTGCTCATCAGTGCGCTCTGCTCACTGGTAAACCTGGCTTTCCTGGCGCAGGGAGGGGGGCGACGCATCCTGGGCTCCGCCTTGCTCACATGGCTTCACTCCCGCCATCGACACCTCCGCAATCGTCACTACATCTTCGTAGCGGCGCTGGTTCTGGCTAACGTCGTCTTCCTGGACGTCCTATTGACTCAGCGAACAGTAGGTTTTCGAGAGTTTTCGTATACCTCGATGGATTTTCGTGGCCTGAGGGTAGATGATAACTTCAGATCTCTTTCCGAAACCTTGCGCATCATACCGGCTGAAGCAGAGTTTGTCGGTTTTCAACATTTCTGGTACGTGCTGGTACGCCCGGTGCCACGAGTATTCTGGCCTAGTAAGCCGATTAATTCGGGTTTCGACCTTGCGGCGCATCTACGGGCGAGAGGCGTTTCGCTGTCTATCACCTCTATTGGAGAGGCATATATGAGCTTCGGGTGGCTGGGCGTTGCCCTAGGAGGCCTCTTTTTCGGCTGGATAGCCCGAAGCTGGTCTCAGCTTGTCGATCATGAGTACGGCTTGATTGGTTCTGCACTATATGCGTTTGGAGTAATGGCTCTCTTCATTGGAATGCGCAGTATGCTGGAACTGGTCCTTATGACTTATCCGATCATCTGCTGGTACGTACTCGACGGCCTACTAGGCTCCCCCGAACCGGCTACCTATCCGCGGCGGACTTCAGCTTTGATGCACTCCGCCCGACGATGATGTCAGCGTCAGATTCCGCACTGAAAGTGGTTTGGCAGTGGCCCGCGCTGGGCCCGTATCATTTCGCCCGCATGAAGGCCTTGGCCGAAAGACCCGAGATCGAGCTCACTGTCGTTGAGAGTTTTTCTGAAGATGATCACAAGTGGAAGAGGGCCGAAACACAACACGATCTGCGCGTAGTGACATTGGCTTCCATGCCCATGATGGGTAAACGACCGTCGATGAAGATCAGTGCGGTGTTGGCTCACGTTTTGGATCGCGAGCAACCTGATGTGGTTGTTGCGCCTGGATACGCAGACACTCCCGCCCTTCTCGCGATATTTGCGCACCGGTGCTTAAATCCGTCGACTCTGGCCGTTCTGTGGAGCGAGTCAACATTACTCGACCACGCGCGAAAGCGGTTTAAAGAGGCGCTCAAGACGTTGTCTGTGTCAGCATTCGACGGGGCCCTAGTTGCTGGCAGGCCACATCAACTATACCTTAGGAGGCTTGGAATGAGAGCCTCGGACATTGGGATCGTCGGCAACTGCGTTGACAATGATTTCTTTTCCGTGAGAGCGACAGAGGAACGCCAAAAACCGAAAACATCGTCCGGTAGTGATTCTCTTCCCGCTAGTTTTTTTCTCTATGTTGGAAGGATGATACGCGAGAAAAACTTACCAAACCTTATTGAGGCATACGGTTTTTACAGAGAACAGGCCGGACCATCTGCATGGGATTTAGTTCTTGTGGGCAGCGGTCCCGAAGAAATGTCTCTTCGACAGCAAGTGGCCCAGTCCTCGATCAAAGGGGTCTGGTTCGAAGGCATTCGTCAGATTGATGAGCTTCCACTTTATTACGCACGGGCGAAATGTTTCGTCCTCCCCAGCAAGAGTGAGCCTTGGGGGTTGGTCGTCAATGAGGCTATGGCTTCAGGGCTTCCCGTGCTGGTCTCCAACCGGTGTGGCTGTGTCGCCGATCTCGTTCGTGATGGCACAAATGGATTCGTGTTTGATCCTTTTGATACTCGCAGTTTGGCCGCGCTACTGGTAAAGGTTTCCACTCGTCGGGTGGCGCTGGAAGAGCTAGGTGCGAATGGCCAGAAAACAGTCGCGAACTACAACCCTACATTATTCGCCGAGCGAGCGTCGACGCATTTGAAGCGCATGTATGACCGCAAAATGCAAATGGGTTCACTTAGCATGTTCGGATCCAGCGACTGAAACGGTGCGTAGGACAGCCTTCTGGTTCCAGGCCTAGTTCGTGGACTGAAAGAAGTCTCTTGCGCGTGCTACACGTCATCCCTTCCGTTGGCCCACTGCGCGGTGGTCCGAGCCAGGCCGTGCTTGAAATCGTCCGAACGTTGAATCAACTCGATGTCGAATCGGAAATCGTAGCCACTAACGACAACGGCCCTGAATTGCTTGAAGTTCCGCTTTGTCGCCGCACGGAATTTGAAGGCGCACCGGTCTGGTTCTTTCCGCGCTTCTCGCCGCGCGTCGGGGCCATCCGGGAATTTGCGTATTCGGGCGCACTAACACGCTGGCTATGGCGGAGCATGATTCGGTACGACGTTGTGCACGTCCACGCGTTTTTCTCCTACGCCTGCACTGCGGCGATGCTCATGGCCCAAAGGAAACGTATTCCCTATATAGTCCGTCCACTGGGACTACTATGTGAATGGTCGCTCCAGCAAAGCGCGTTTCGGAAGAAGGCGTATCTGGCGTTGGTGGAGCGCTCGAACCTGAACCGCAGCGCGGGACTCGAATTCACAGCGGAACAGGAGCTTCGCGAAGCTGAACCGCTGCACTTGAGAGCACCAGGCTTCGTGCTACCGTTTGGCCTCGATTTGCCAAAGGAATTTCCCGAGGTGCGGGCACAACTGCGCCGCCACTTAAACGTCCCCGAGGACGAGCCGGTCATTTTGTTTTTGTCGCGCCTGCATCCGAAGAAGGGTCTCCACCATCTTATCCAGGCACTGGACACCGTCGCTACCCGCAGGTTTTCTCTTGTGGTCGCCGGCAGTGGGCCGATGGATTACATGGCGCAGGTGCGCGAACAGGCGCTACGTGGCGCGTTGAATGAGCGAGTGCATTTCGTCGGCTTCGCTCAGGGTGCTACCAAGCAGATGCTGTTACAGGGCGCGGATGTTTTCGCGCTGACCTCGCACTCAGAAAGTTTTGCCATCGCCGCAATGGAGGCAATGGCCGCTGGTACACCCGTGCTGATTACACCGGGTGTTCCGTTATCGCCATTGGTGAGTAAATTCGATACCGGCTGGGTGACGCAGCTTAACCCGATGGCGCTCGCGTCGGCGGCGAGTCAGGCTCTCGACAGCCTTGCCGACAGGGACGCGGCCAAAGCGAGAGCGCAGAGATGCCGGGCGTTGGCAGCCAACTTCGAGTGGTCGCGCATTGCATTCCGGATGAAGAGGGTGTACGAGGCGGTCTTGGAGCAGCGTCACTTGCCTTCGTTTGAGCTGGGCGACGTCAGGCTGTAAGCCGTACGTTAACCTGTGGACTGGACTAGAACGAATGCGCGTTTGCGACACGACTCTCAAGAGCGCTCTTCATCTCACGAGAAACCATGAACCTTAACCACATACGTTATTCGCCGTTGCCGAGACTTAAACGGTTTCTCGTAAGACCGCCAGATCGTGTAGCCAGAACCTGTCCTTTCGGGCTTTATCGTGGCCTTACGCTCAGCCCGGCGTTGGACTCAGAGACACAGATCTGGCTTGGGTCCTGGGAGCGAGAAACGCATCTCTTCTTGTGCTGCGACCCTGTGTGATTGGGCGGTCGACGTCGGTGCCGGTCATGGCGAGTTGTGTCTGTATTTGCTCAACCTTCATTTAAATGGAGAAGATACGAATGGCCGGCTACGAGTGCTGAACAAGCTAGTCGGCACTTGTCCCCGGGCCGAGTACGTGACTCTGGATTCATTGGAGCTTGACCGACGTAAGGGGGGGTTCATCAAGATCGACGTAGATGGACCCGAATGCGATGTGTTGGACAGTGGTACATCTCTACTCACGGAAGCGAAAGTATGTCTGCTTGTAGAGACCCATTCCTACAGCCTTGAACAGGATTGCACCGAGCGACTTGTGAGTCTGGGATACTCATGCACCATAATCCGTAATGCTGGTGGCGGATAATTGTCCCGCAACAGAGACCGATCGACCACAACAGGTGGTTGTGGGCAACAAAAAATGACTCCTTTCCTCAGAGGGCGGACTGGTAGGGAATTCTGAAGTGCAGTTGAGCATCAACACGACACCGTATCAAGAGTACCGATACGAGGATCCCGCTGCCCCTTGCACATCCGCATATTTGTTTCATGGAGATGGCAGGTCTATGTGGCGATTTGCGACCTGGGGCGCGGGTTGCTGGATGTGGGCTGCGGTATGGGTTTCTCGCCGGAAATTTCTTGAACAGAGGCTGTAGGGCGGTGGGCATCGACTTGAGGCGAACAATCATCATCAGCACTGAGCTGGTCGAACACCTTTATTCACCCCTCGAGCTTTTGCGGAAGGATGTTTCGCGACACTAAAACCAGGAGGGCGATTCGTCTGTTCGACCCCTTATCACGGATATCTGAAGAATTTACTTATTGCCCTTGTGAACCGTTTTGACGTTCACGAGATGGTGCCCCTTCTTGATGAGATACCCGCAAGATTGTGCGGAGTGCAGCAAGAGCCCCGCTTTTTAGGATGACGTCCATGTTGGATGAAGTTACGGTCTTAATCCTCACGTACAACGAAGCGCCAAACATCGGCCGAACGCTCGATAAGCTACGCTGGGCACGCCGGATTGTCATGGTCGACGGCTTCAGTACGGATAGGACCGTCGGGATTGCGAACAGTTTTCCCAACGTGCGCATCGTGCAGCGCCGCTTCGATTCTTTTGCCCAGCAATGCAACTTTGGACTAGAACATATTCGTTCCTCGTGGGTTCTATCGCTGGACGCCGACTATGTATTGTCAGACGAACTTGTGGAGGAGATGGCGAAACTCACGGAGACTAACGAGGCGAGCGGTTACCGCGTACGGTTTCGTTACTGCATTCATGGTAGACCTCTACGTGCCTCGCTGTATCCACCACGTACAGTTCTCTATCGCAGAGACGTTGCCCAATACTGCGATGATGGTCACGGACATCATGTCGTTGTGAGAGGGAAAACCAGGATGTTATCCGGCTGGATTGATCACGACGATCGGAAGGGTCTGGACCGGTGGTTGAGTGAGCAGAATCGGTACATGATCATGGAGGCTAGAAAACTTCTTGAAACACCCAAGGAAAACCTGAATCTGCCCGATCGACTGCGCCGGTGGATAGTTCCAGCCCCGCCTCTGGCCTTCTTTTACACATTACTCACCAAGGGTTTGATCCTCGATGGATGGGCTGGTTGCTATTACGTGTTTCAACGGACGTTGGCTGAAGTACTGCTTTCCTTACGTCTTATCGAAGCCAAAATTCGCGGACCAAAATTCGCGGACTAGCAAGTTCGCCCTTCCGGTGTTTCGCCATGGATTACCAGCCTAGGGAGAAGCTGAACGAATTGTACAACGCCGCCGATGTCCACCTTGTCACACTCCGGTCGTCCGGCGGGAGGCGCAAGCTCTTTCTCTGAAGCAGCGGCGCCAGGTTCGGGAAAGGTATTTCGGCTGTATGAAGAAGAAGACCAAAGCAGGTGGGTAAGCCGAAGAGAGGGCTTCAGGTATGAGGAACGGTACTGAGACTCTGAAATACATCAATTCGATTCGTAAGGCCGCTTCGACGGTGCTTCAGTTCCCATTCGCGGGCGACGCATTTCTGGAAGCGTGCTCATTGGTCGAGTGGGCTGGAATGCCCAACTGCTATCGCCTGCGCGCCACAGCGCGGGAATACGCGGTCTTCCAGAACAGCGAACAACTGGCGATCACTCTCGCTGGTCGCGTGGGCAACCCTCGCGTGTCGCCGGTGCCTCCGCTATGGCCTCTTCTAGCGGTTCTCTTGCTGATCTGGAGCCACACGTTGTCCGCCCAGCACGTCATCGAACGGGCCGCTAGGCTTGGGGTGGAGGACGAGGTGCAGCGGGGCCTGGCAATCGTCGCGTATCTCTTTCCGGAACTGCAGACATGGATGGCCGACACCCCGTTGAGAATCCCATTGTGGGAGAAGACCCTGGCAGTGCCCCTGGCGGCACGTAAGTTGGCGCTGTTTGGAAATATGGAATCGTCGAGTGATGGTAGCCTAGCTGTGGTGGGTTCATCACAGGAAGAAGCTGTTCGCCCGATGCAATGGCGCGTGACCGGAGCAAGCCGCCGGGGGAGGTCGCACGTGCGCTCGGGTGTCCAAAACCAGGATGCTATTAAATATTGGGTATCCACCGGCGGCGAGACTGCGATGATGGCGGTGGCGGATGGCCATGGCAGCGCTCTCTGTTTTCGCAGTGAGACGGGATCACGTCTCGCTGTTGCGACAGCGGTCGAATTAATGCGCAGGTTTGCGAACACCGTCAAGTCGGACGAAACCGAGTTTGCCATCACCGATCGCGCACGCGCGATACTTGCCGAAGAGCTGACGCAATCCTGGCGCGCTGCCTTGCAAAGCGATGTCGAGGCGAATCCATTTACTCAGGCGGAATTCGCCAACCTGGCCGCTCTGGAAGGATGGAAGGGACAGCAAGTTATAAAACGTCATCCGGAGCTGGCCTATGGAAGCACCATTTTGACTGTGCTGGCAACGGAGAAGTGCCTTCTCTGCATGCAGCACGGGGACGGCGACATCCTATTTGTCGACTCTCAAGGCGACACCCGCAGGGCCATCGCTAAAGACAACCCGGCTGAAGCGAAGCAAACCGCTTCCCTGTGGCGGCGAGAAGCCGCATCGGAATTTCGCGTCCACGTTCAGACCGGATTGGAAAACTTTCCTGCACTGATTATCGCTGCGACGGACGGCTACGCAGAATCCTATGAATCCGAGGATCAATTCCTGGGGAGCGGGCGGAATCATTTGAGAATAGTCCGTGATGAAGGATTCAATGCCGTCGAACACGAGCTTGGGAAGTTCGTGGATGAAATCTCATGGGGCGGAACCGGAGATGACATCACGATCGGATTGATTTCCAGCTTAGAAGGTCAGCAAGTTCGTGAGGCTACAGAAAACGAGATTCACGCGTCCCTGGCTGAAAAATTGACTGCGGCGCGCTGAGACATTCTTTGTATGAACTGGAAGTTCTAGGTTCCAGGGGCGAGGTTGCGCGATTCATACTTTTTTGGCGCTCTCGTTTGCGATGGTGAAGAGCGTATTCAAGCGCCTCTATCCGACTGTGGTTGTTGTCGGCTGGCGAGGCGTTCTATAGGACCGTCGGAATTCCGTGCTGGTCCAATAGTCCCGCACATAAGCAAACTCTCCGCTTTGAAGACGGACTCCCGCCAATCGAGCTGTCCAACGCAGAGTACAGATCCTCTACGAGGGAATCCAGAATCGACATGTGCCGCCCAGGGGTGTAGAGCATCGGCGTGACCACATCAGCCGCAGCAACGGCGCCCAGTTGAGGTTCTTCGGACACAGTACAGGAGCCTGCGGGTTCAGACGTTCCAACAGCGACGCACAACGGCGACAAGAAATTGAGCTTCGAAGGCATGGAGCTAGAGCTTGCCTCACGACCGTGCCCGACGATCAGTCGCGAGTGCGAGCCGGATTTTGGCCAGTCAACATAGGAGAGTAACGCAAATGAAAACCACGATGGCGATTTCGGACGAAGCGTTTTCCAGGACGCAGACAGAAGGAAGAATTCAGGTACTGGTCCGAAGCGGCATGGGATCCGTCGCGCATGCTATTGGGTTTTCGCAAAACACCGACGTCGTGCGGCCGTTGCGGAAGATCCTCCGAGGAGGGCGCGTTGACCGGGCCTTGGAGGTAGGCGTCGGGCCGTATGGCATCGGCTTTCTGGCCCTTCATCTGGGCGCGTCCATTGAGCCATTTACGGGCCGGAACCATTGCCTCGTCGCCGTCCATTCGATAGTCATTGAAGCTGGTGCTTGCCTCACGACTGTGGGTACCCCTCTCCTGGACGATCAGTTACGAGTGCAAGCCGGATTTTGACGATCTTGCTTTTTCCACCCCCGAACCTCAGTTGGCGAGTACCGCCGTTTGACGCGGTACGTCCCGGGACCACTGCCCTGCTTCCGGCAAGCCTGCGAAACTGCGGCCGCCAATCTCGCCTCCACCTGAAGTACTATTTGCGGGTTGACTGAAATGAACAGTTCATTTCAGTCCCGGAGGTAATTGTGTCCTCCCAGCAGGCGTGCTTTCGCGGCAAGTCCACCACAGGTTGTCCTTAGGGCCGGGAGCGCTTGTCAACACAATTTACGTCGAGGCCATTTGGCGGATTCTGCAGCAACGCCGAGCCGATGATTACGTCATCCCTACCCGAGAACGGCTGAGTTCGTGACTTGTTGGACGAAGCTTCTGGTTATCTCGACCTGGACTCGAAGAGATATGTCGAAATCGACCCGCGTTACTACCGTCCGACCGAAGTGGATGCCTTCGAGATGACTTCGCTAAGGCCAAGCGCCAGCTTGGCCGGCAACCCACAATTTATTTGACCAACATGTACACGCTCTCCAAACTGATTGCACTGCTTTCGTTCGTCATCGTGTTCGGCCTTATAACGCCAGTGTTGGGACAAACGATTGCTATTCCTGAATTACCTCAGTCAGTCTATGGTCAGTGGGCTGATCCTGCAGTATCCGTTCTCAATATTCCTTCGGGTACGTACAGACTCAAAGGTTCGGGTGTCGTCAATGGTGATCCGAAGACGCTTGTGCTCAATCGCTCGAATGTTACGGTAGTTCACTGGTTCGACTATTCTGGTTACTCCTTCGGACAATCCCGGCGGCTTCAACCCTATCCAGATAACAAGCACCTCTGTTACGTCTCCAACCTTCCCGCCCATTGCTCCCGGCAGGACGACGCCGACACGATACCTCTCGCATCTCGCCGGTTTCATCACTGCCAGTACTACACAGCTTACGATGGATCTCCTGGACATCTTCCGAACCATATCGGGTTGGGAATTTTTTAAGCGACCCGGTCGTGCGGCTTGGCTATTGGTTTACCTCATTCAGTTTTGGTGAAACAATCTCCAACTCGAACATGATGTTGGGCGCACTTCTGGCCGATAATCGCTTTCGCTCTCTGGCGCGCTATTCGCTCATCTCCCGGGTGGCTTAGTTTGGTGGCCGGGACGGTTGTCGTTGGATATGTCGGCGTGAGCCGCTGGCCGGGGTTCTCGTTCACGGCTTCACATATTCTGTATGCGTTGCCGTTCTTTCTTATCTTGCTGGTGAAGGGAATCGAAGAGAACTTCCGCCACAAATCTCTGATCTTAGCCGCTGTAACCGCTGTTTATATTTTGGGCACCTACAACTACTTCAATAAGGCTGGTTATTTGAACCCGGGATATGCGACGCCCATGCGGAGATAGCGGCGATAATCCGTAACACTGATCCGGCTGCAAATTCGCTTGTCCTCATTGAAAGCTCGTTTCCGGAACCACTGCTTGATCGGCTAAGACCTGGAGTCCGGATAGTTGTGCTCGACGAGGAATCGGTGGGCGTAATACAGAACGAGCTGCGGCGGGAGCCAGCAATAATCTGGTTCTGCCGCCGTGCTCGCGACACATCCGGTGATCATTTAATAACTAGATTGGAACGGGAGTTGTCCCTGGACCGGGAGGTCCTGCGATACGATTTTCTACCTTACGACAGCGTGCAGCTTCGTATAATACGCTGGTTGCGCGGTCCAGAGCAGCCCGCATATTCCTACGAATTAGTAGAAATGAACCAGCGCTTCCGGCGTGTTGGGGTTTGATCTTCTTGTTGTTGAACTCACCATGAATTTGCGCGCGATGATCGGCTGCGGTTTGGTGACCGACTTCTTCCTGTCGAGAGCGGCCTTTGTGCCGATTCTACTGCGCAGGCTAGCTTTGCCTCCACGAAAGAAGAAGATACTGGCGGCGGGATCTTTTCGGTGTTGGCAAAACTGACAGTCACTCTGTTGTCAATTGCGACTCTGCCCGAGTCAGTGGGTGATTACACTACTTGGAAAACTGTCACTGGACTGCTTCCCTACGCTTGAAGCGACCGGCTCCACAATAAAGAAAAGTCGGGGACATCTGCGATTCATGACAAGTGTCTCCCCCTCCGAGTAAGCAATGCCGTGTTTTCGTCACGCTAAGATCAGTCGAAACCGACGGAACGCTCCGGAAAGGCGATTTAATGTGACACGTAATACACGGTTTATGGCGAGAACGGCGCCGCTGTCGTTTGCGCAACAGCGACTGTGGTTCCTTGCTCAATTGGAACCGCGCAGCCCTGCTTATAACATTTCAAGTGCTATCCAGATCGAAGGACCTCTCGACAACGCCGCCCTTGAACGAAGCTTGACAGAGATGTCGCGGCGCCACGAAACGCTGCGCACGACGTTTGCCACCGAAGACGCTACTCCGGTGCAGATCATCCATCCGCCCACTGAGTTGAAACTGCAGCAGCTCGATTTCACAACAGTTTCCGAAGAACAGAGAGAAAAAGAGGCCCGCAGGCTCATGCGCGAGGAGGCCGTTTGCTCCTTCGATCTCGTTACCGGCCCGCTCTTGCGCGCCAAACTGCTGCGGATGGAACCGGAGAAGCATCTGTTGCTCTTAACGATCCATCACATTGTGTCCGACGGCTGGTCGATGGGCGTGCTCCACCAAGAACTCTTCACGCTGTATGAAGCCTTTATCCATGGCCAATCTTCGCCTCTTTCTGAGCTACCTATCCAATATGCAGATTTTGCTGTCTGGCAGCGCCAGTACCTTCAGGGTGACCTTTTGGCAGAACAGCTGGACTATTGGCGTGAACAACTAAAAGATCTAACCACACTCGATCTGCCCACCGACCGCCCACGCCCTCCGATGCAGACATTCACGGGAGCAACCCACGAGATTCATCTTCCGCTAACGATCATAAAGGACTTGAACTTACTCGTCCGGAAAGAGGGCGCGACACCGTTCATGACGCTGCTGGCAGCGTTTCAAACCTTGCTTCATCGCTATGGCGGCCAGGACGATATTGTGGTCGGCACTCCCATTGCCGGCCGGACGCGCGTGGAAGTGGAAGGGTTAATCGGTTTCTTTGTGAACATGCTCGTACTGCGCACGGATGCGTCGGGGGATCCGACGTTCCGCGAGCTTCTGAAACGAGTAAAGAAAGTTGCTCTCGGGGCATATGCTCATCAGGACATACCTTTCGAGAAGGTAGTCGAAGAACTTCATCCGCGACGGGACCCAAGCCGCAATCCGCTGTTTCAGGTTGCTTTCGCTTTGCAAAACACACCACGGCCTTCTCCGCCTTTCAGCGGTCTGAAAGTATCAACGATTGCGGCTTATCGAAACATCCGGTTTGATCTCGAAGTCCACCTCACCGAAGTCGACGATGGCCTCCATGGGTTGTTTGTCTATAACACCAGGTTGTTTGAAGCGCAAGCGATCGCGCGGATGGCACGACATTTTCGGAGTGTGCTGGAAGGTATTGCCGAGAATCCGGAGCTGCGGTTATCCGAGTTGCCGATGCTCACCCCAGAAGAACGGCATCAGCTCCTGGTGAAGTGGAACCAAACCGAAACGAAATACCCTCGCGATGCGTGTATCCATGAGCTG
>QHZQ01000262.1:0-5806 GCA_003224725.1 Acidobacteriota bacterium
CGCCTCTATCCAGAAAGAGACAGGCTTTCCAATGGACTATGCACAACGCAATCGGTTGAGCCTGGAGGAGTGGCGTCGCCGTGGGCGAGAGGAAATCGCGCGAACACTTTCGTATTCTGCCAAGCGGGTTCCCCTTGATGTCAAGGTCCACGACACCCTAAAACGCCGCGGCTACACATTGCGTGTCATCTCGTTTGCCGGATCTGCCCATTATCGGGTCCCGGCATTTCTTCTGGTGCCACAGCAGCGAACGGCTCCCTATGCGGGCGTGCTTGCACTTCACGATCATGGCGGCTATTACTACCATGGTAAGGAGAAGCTTGTCGAGATGGAGTCCGAGCATCCCGCACTTTCGGAATTCAAGAAGGAATATTATGGGAACCGCTCTTTCGCCAGCGAGCTGGCACGACGCGGTTTTGTCGTATTGGTGGCCGACGCCTTCTACTGGGGGGACCGTCGCCTGCAATATCAGCAATTACCGCCGGACCTCGCCAAAGGTCTTGCCGGTTTGCGACCTGATCAGGCCGAGTATGTCCATGTGGTCAACACTTACCTGAGCCAGCGAGTTTTTGGACTCAACAGTTGGTTGGCCTTTTGCGGCGCCAACTGGATGGGGATCATCGTTCACGACGACCGCCGGAGCTTGGATGTTTTGAGCTCCTTGCCTGAAGTCAACAAGGAACGGCTTGGTTGCCTGGGGTTGTCGGTCGGGGGCTATCGCAGCACCTATCTGAGCGGGGTGGACTCCAGAGTTCGCGCTGCTGTGATTGTGGGATGGATGACCTCTTTGCCCACCATGCTCGAGATTCCCGATTATTCGCACAGGGGCTTGCCGGATGCGTTCGGCCTGCACGCCTTCCTGGACCATCCTGATATTGCTTCGCTCGCCGCTCCCGACTGCGCGACCTTCGTGCAACAGTGCGCCCGTGATGAGCTCTTCACCCGAGCGGGCATGGAGCAAGCGTCGGATAAAATCCGCCGCGTGTACGAAGACCTCAAGCACCCGGAACGGTTTCAATCAAAATTTTATGATGTGCCTCACAGCTTTGGTGTCCCGATGCAGGAAGAAGCTTTTCAGTGGCTGGAGCGGTGGTTGGGCTAGGGTTACTTGGTGGCGACGAAGTTCAAACTTCGGCCAAATTTGTTAAGCTGCCGTCCCCTCATCCAGGGAGCTTTCTCAAAGCTCCCATGCCTCTCCCAATGGGAGAGGGTGGCCGAAGGCCGGGTGAGGGGTCCGTGTCCGACAGAGCCGCACTCCCCGGCGGTCTGAGGTTGCTCGCTACTGCTAGTGTAGTGCGTCGGAATTAGCTTTCCCATCTCACGGTTCCCTTGGCCGATGGGCACGGCAGCCCGGGACCAGAAAAATTGTGGGCGAGATCGCTCACCCCGCGCCGAAGTACGGGGCTAGGCTAATGGAATGCGCGCCTTCTTCCTTCCTTTCGGGGCAGGGCCGCCGTCCAGAGGGCGGCAACCCTCCTAGGAAGAGATATCAAGAATCGAAAGAGTCCCCGCGCCGAAGCGCGGGGCCAATGAGAATTGCAGGTTTGGTGTTTAGGTTACTTAGATGAGGGCCGGCTTTCGACGCCACTTGAGCTACGTTTTATTGTTCCACCTTCGGAACTCAAGATTCATAAACCACTGGCCAGTTGTGCTAGCAGAGCCGCCTGTTCTACGGTCAGGCTTTTGCCACTCTGCGCCGACACCTCATTGAGGTAAGCCGCGAGAATCCCGGCCTTGGCCTTCCAGTCGCCGCGCGCGGCCGCAGCCTTGGCAGCATCCAGCTTGGCGCACAACGAGTTAGCCACACTCGCCTTCGAGATCCATTGGTGAGTCAGAATGCAGAGGCTGTCAAAGCTCAACGTCACTGTGAAGCTTATCGAGCTCTGACCCACATTGCCGGATTTGTCAGTGGCAGTTACTTTGAAGGTGTTGGTACCGAGCGGAAAAGTGAAGGCCGGACCGGTGATGTTCTTACAGGTGCTGGAGAGAATGCCGGATAGGTTGTCGGTGGCCGAGCAGGTGATGTTGACCGTCTCGTCCAAAGCGTATGCTGCCTTGTTTCCGGAGAAGGACACCACAGGTGGGGTCTTGTCAATATTGATACCACTCACGGTGAGGCTGGCACTGTTGCCGGCGTTGTCGGTCGCGGAGCCTGTTACGCTCTGATTCGGCCCTTCGGCCGTCAGGCTCATCGGACCTGAGCAGGAGGCCACACCCGATGGGGTGTCAGCACAGGTGAAGTTGACCACTACATCAGTGTTGTTCCAGCCGTAAGTGTTAGGAGCAGGAGTGCGGGACATTGTCAGGCTGGGCAGCGTTTTGTCGAGCTTGATGGTAACAGTCTTTTCCGTTTCGCTGTTGCCATCGTTGTCCGTTGCGTAGAAAGTGATGGTCGTCTGGCCTTCGCTATTGATTGGGATCGAGGCGGACGCGCCGCTCACGAACGTGGACGCCATAGGCTGGTCACCGGTGGCACTGCAAGTGATCTCCTTGACGCCCGAGCCGCCCTCGTTATCAGTTGCACTGAGTGTCACCATCACGTTACTGTTGTTCCAACCCGCCAGGTTGGGAAGCGGCGATAGGGTGGCGGTGGTTGTCGGCGCATCGGCGTCTAGTGCATGTGAGGAGACAATCACCAGACTGTGGGAAGCACCGCCTGCTATGGCCACCACTTCGGTAAGATTGTTCACTGCCACGGGGATCGGACTGTTCACCTTGGTGCCGTTGCCCAATTGGCCATAAGAGTTATAGCCCCAGGTTGTGACGGTGCCATCAGACTTGAGCGCCAGGCTGTGAAATGATCCGCCGGCTATGGCTTTCGCACCCGTAAGGTTGCTCACCTGAACCGGGGCTAAGCTTTTAACGGTGCTACCATTGCCCAGTTGGCCGAAGAGGTTATCCCCCCAAGTCCAGACCGTCCCATCAGTCTTCAGAGCCATACTGTGAAAGCCGCCCCCGGCAATGGCCGCCACATCAGTAAGAGCGCTGACCGGCGTGGGGGTTGAGCTATTCGTGGTGGAGCCATTCCCCAATTGACCATAAGGATTAAAGCCCCAGGCCGTGACCGTGCCGTCAGATTTTGTTGCCAGGCTGTGCCAACGACCCGCCGCGATGGCCACTACGCCCGTGAGACCGCTGATCTGCAGCGGAGTGGAACTGTTGTCAGTAGTCCCGTTGCCCAACTGGCCGGAAAGATTTAAGCCCCATGTCCACACTGTACCATCGGACTTCAGCGCGATACTGTGGTAGCCGCCTCCCACGATGGCGACGACTGCGCTGAGGCCATTGACCTGCACGGGATTAGAACTGTTTGTGGTAGTGCCGTTGCCCAACTGCCCATAGTTGTTGTAACCGCAGGACCAGACCGTGCCATCAGACATTAAGGCAAGGCTGTGATAGTCGCCCCCGGAAATAGCGGTTATGCTGCTTAGGGTTCCCATTTGTACGGGAGTGGAACTGCTGATAGTGGTGCCATTGCCTAATTGGCCAACGGCGTTGTAACCCCAACCCCAGACGGTGCCATCAGACTTTAATGCCAGGCTGTGATCGACCCCTCTGGAGATGGCCGCCACGTTAGTAAGGCTCCCAACGTCAACGGCAGTAAGACTGTTGGTTTTGGTGCCGTCGCCCAACTGGCCTGAATAATTACCACCCCAGGCCTTTACTGTTCCCGGCGACGTCGACGGAGCCGCAGCGGCAGATGGGAGCGCCGAGAGCCCCAAAAGAATCAGAAGTGTCAACGCAACTGCGGCCATTTTCTCGATATTCCTAAGCCCTCTCAAAACTGGCACTGCACAATGGCAGACAAAAGTTTTCATGTTGGTTTTTCCCCTTAGTTGTATTTAGTTCTCTTTAAGTAGCCCATCCTCAGGACTTTCCAGCTTTATGGTTCGATTTTTGTTCCTCACTTTTGGAGCTAATAGAGCACCCGCGCTGATTACAATTCTTTCCAAACACAAGCAAATTTGAGCCTGAATTCAGTCTTAGAGGATGTTTTTAGGAGAGTGCAGAGGCACCACGGCCGTTTTCATCGGTAGACGGCAATCCAACATCCAAAGACTATATCCGGCTCATTGCCTTGGCTGAACGGTCAAGCACTTCAAAGGAATGGAAGCCAGTCCAGTTCAGGTTCCTTGAAAAACTCTACACTGTCTAAATTGGCAATTCGCCCGCCTAATCGAGGTTCTGGGCGAGTGGCGATCGGGCTCACATTTGTAACGCGAGCCCGATCTTCGTGTAAGTCATTTGTCAAATGGAGGAAAGAAGAGGGGTAGTCCTGAGACCAGGGTCCCGTCAAAGTTCCATAAGTCGCTGCGTTGGGGCCCAGCCCTTGCTGACGCGCGGCTACTGACTTGAGCCTCGGCCCGTTCAGTAGCCCGACCGTGAGCGAGGGCCGGGGACTTTGACGGGGCCCTGGTCCCGAAACAGAGAAGGTTGACTGCGAAGCGATTCTTCATGTCAAAAAGCGGAAATTATGTAGGGTGGGACTGCAAATCCTCGATTATTTTTGTGCTGAGATCCGTTATTCCGTCTGGGACAAACGAAAGCTCACGGCAATGGTAGTCACTACCTCAACGGGAAGCGCTTCCCGCCGCCAGTCTTACTTCATGATCGGGCTGGATTGAACGACTTCGAAGGCATTTCCCGGCACGGTCTTAAGCTGATTGAGGTCCTCATCACTCCAGCCTGAATCTGTTGCCCCGGTGATAAACCAGTCGGAGCCGTTATCGGCAACGAGCATCCCGTACTTCTTGAGCGCTGTCAGAATCACCTTGCTTGTCCCGGTGAAGCGGGAGAGATCATAGCTGGCTTTAAGACGCAGACGCAGGCCCATGGGAGGAGCATTCGGATCGGTGTTGCTGCTGGCGTAGTGAGTGGCGGGGTGGATGAAAGCGCGCTGGGTCGACTGCACCGTGAAACGCAACGCGTGTCTGACCTCGCCGGCCGTCACCGCTTCGTCATAGCGAACGAGCCCTGGAAGAATAGGCAAACCCGCAGCGTCCGCAGAGGTCCAGTAATTCGGGCGGAGATGGTTGGACCTGAGATCGAAGAGCGCCCCGGAGCCACAATGCCAGCCTGGTCCAACAAAGTGCGAGTCATAGGTTTCATAAAGCAGGCAACGGTCTTTATCAACCACCAAAATGTGACGATCGCCTGTGGAATTAGTCCCGCCTTCGATGGGAGCGTCGGGAGGAATTGGGTACGGACCGGGATCGCTCTCGTCGGCGTAGTCGAAGGTCATGGGAACCTTAAGTTGTGCGCCTGATACGACGACGTAGGGAATTCCGTAAGTCGTATCACATGTGGGCGATATAGTTGGCCGAGTTCGCATCGACCGCATCATTGGAGATGTCGCGGTTCCAAGGATTGTCAGGAGGAAAGACGGGACAACCTGCGATCGTGGGGCCACCGCTGGTCCCGCCCGCTGGCGTGCGCGCCAGTGGAATTACTATCGCATCTCCCGTCCCATTGTCGATGCGTGAGGCGTAGCCATCGAGGGAGCCGCCGTTGAGCTGCACATCCACACGGGCGTCAGCAGGGATGCTCGCTCCCTGAAACCATTGGGCGGCGTTTTGCTGAATCCATTGACTTGGCATGAAACTAAAAGCTGAGATCGTTTCCTGAATACCCAGGCGATCGCGCAGAACCAGGTTGCCAGAGGCGCCGTTGGAACCGGCCAGGAAAGCCAGGTTGGTCCTGAATCCGCTGCTACCATTGTTGTGGTTGATGCCCACAAAGGTCGCCAGATTGGGAGCGGAAATGAACCCACTTCCATTAGGCACGGCATGTTCGAAGGCACTGAAGG
>QHZQ01000262.1:5859-6381 GCA_003224725.1 Acidobacteriota bacterium
AGGAACGGTTTGGCAGCGCGAAAATGCAGCGCACCCGCCACACCATCCGAATAACCAAACCCGCCGGCACCCAAGATGTCCACCCATTCGATCAGACCCAAGGGCGGGACCGAGCGTGCGAGGGTTGGGCGCCCAGAGGAAAAGCCGAGGCTGTCAATGCTGACGTCCAGCAACGTGTCATTGGGATTGAACAGCCGGACATCCGTACTCCAGTGGGTGTTGTTGGCTCCGGGAGTGCGCGCCACGCCATCTAACAGGAAGTCTGTGGCTCCAGTGTCCACACGCTCGGCCAGGACAGCGATGCCGTCACCGGTCACATTGTCAACCACTGCCGTGTAGCCGGCCGCGCGTCCTTGGGTCACTCGAAATTCAACGCGGCCCAGAGCCAGCGATGCCCCGATGAGATTGGGAAGTGCTGTCTGCCAGCTGATGGGGCTTGGGCTGGAAAGGGCTATGCTTCCACGCATCTGGTTCTGCTCGTCGTAGACCACAACTTGCACGGAACTGTTGGGATCAAGCAAG
>QHZQ01000263.1 GCA_003224725.1 Acidobacteriota bacterium
GGGCTCATAGCGGGACCGCATCCACTCATACATGTCCCACCGCAAACCGAGATGGACACTAAAGTTTGGGGTGATGCGGTAGTCGTCCTGGAAGTAGGCTCCCCAATAGCTCCAACGGATGTAAAGGCCCGGCCAGAGGCCGAAGTAATTGTAATCTCCCGCGCTGGTAGCTCCCAACAGGAACTGGGCTAAGCCACCGCCTCCTCCTAGACCCGAAACTGGATCACTGACAAGCTGGCCGTAAAACCCGATCCCGGTAGGATAGGTGCTACCCCAGGTCGCGTGCTCCAGTCGATAGAGGAAGCCCGTTTTTAGAGTATGTTTGCCGATGATTTTGGTGACATTATCCAGAATCGTATGAGCTTCGGCGGGCTGGTCGATCTCAGACCAGGCGGGAGGGCCGAAGCTAAGGCTTGATCCCACTGGCATGGAGACGCTGAAGCTGGGCGAAGGATAAAAGTTGGTCTTGGGCAGCTTGACCGGGTCCATGATCTCGTTGACTTTGTCCTGCGCCGCAAACGCGTTCAAGTAATCCTGGACACCGCTGGTGGTCGAAATGAACTGGCGGCTGAAGTTGTAACGGAATTCGTTAATGAGGGTCGGACTAAAGCTGTAAGTATTGCCCAGTGCAAAAATTCGGTTGCGGACGTTGAGTGGCACGTTCGATCCGTAGCCTACGAACCTAAAGGCAGGACCTTTCCACGGAACAGCGTAATTTTTATAGCTGACCGGATTATAGAGGTATTCGAAAAAGAATTTATTCTTTTCGCTCCACTGATGGTCAATCTTGATGGAGATGTTATGCGGCTTCTGCTCGCCCCCCACCGGCCCGATGAAGTTGTTGCAGATGGTGAACCCGTCCAGCCCAGGCGGACAACTTCCAAAAGGATCGTTGGAGTTGGGCAAGGGGAAGGAGTCTGTAAAGAAAAGCCCTCTCTGGCCGAGACGATCCGCCGGAATCTGGGTGGCAAAATTGCAGGTCTTAAAACCTCCATCCCTGCCAGCCGCCACTGACGATGCCAGGCAACCGTTGTCACCAAAAGGATTCCCAGCTACAGGTGTCCCGAAGGCTCTTCGGTCAAATAGACCATTGGCGTCCGGACCGACCGTCGTGTAGGGATCCCAAATTCCGTTAAGGGCGGCACCCGGAACTTCGCTGAAGTCGCCGCGGCGCATCCGCGCCGTCGGCACTGTGAACCGTTGCTGGCCCAGCAGACGCAGGATCTGGGTGTCCCAGGAAAAGAAAAAGTGCGTCTTGTCTTTCCCGTTGTACAACTTGGGAATCACGACTGGCCCACCTACAGTTCCACCAAAGTTGTTGAAGCGGAGTTGGCGCGCCTTGAGCAGATTGCCTTCGGCATCGATCGAGGTGAAGGGATTGCGCGCATTAAAGTAGTCATTCTGATGGAATTCATAAATGTTGCCATGCACGTTATTAGTGCCCGACTTGAGCACCACGTTGAAAACCGCACCGCTGGTGCGGCTATACTCGGCCGCAAAGGCGTTGGTGACGGTCTGAAATTCCGCAACCGACTCCTGTGAGGGGTTGACTGCCACGTTTTCGGCATTGCTTGACAGGTTCAGGTTTCCATCCAGGTACCAAGCGTTGGCGCCAGCTTGTCCACCGTTGACCGCCAAGTTGGAGCCCTGGGTGTAAGTCGGATCCGGAAACGTACCAAACTGGCTGTTGAAACCAAAATTGCTTCCGGGAGGGCCAGCCACATTGACGATGCCTGGAACGAGAAATACTAACTGCATTAAGTCCCTGCCTGCCAGCGGCGTCTCTTCAATAGTCTTAGTTTCCAGCGTGGTGCTGAAGTTGGAAGCGCCTGTTTCGAGCAAGGGAACTTCAGCTGTGACTTCGACCAGCTGGGTGGTTTCCCCAAGTTTTAGCTGGGTGTCTACCCGGGTCACCTTTCCCGCAGGGACTTCGATATCGGTCAGCTCCAAAGTCGAAAAACCAGACACCTCGAACTTGGCTTTGTACTTGCCAGGCACCAGATCAATAACCCGATAGGAACCTGCGCTATTGGTTTTTGTGGGAGTGGCCACGCCTGTATCGACCGAGGTGATCGTAACATTGACACTGGGCACCAACGCGCCCTGAGGGTCAGTCACGATCCCTTCAATGACCCCGCGATTAATCTGGGCCTCCAGCGGCACGGTCCAGGAAAGAAAAAAAGCTACGCTCAGAACTCTAACCACGATGCGTCCGGACATCATAATTAACCTCCTTCCAGGTAGGTCGGTCACGGTGTGCGCTCAAATTGGTGTAAGAAACTTAGCCAGAACTCTTGGAAAGGTTTAATAGCAAGTTGCGAACAAACGGATACATTGAGTCGAGCAATCCCCTCACCCGGTCCGGCGTTCGGCGGACCACCCTCTCCCTCAGGGAGAGGGACTGGGGGCGAGGGGTAATGAAAGATTTCGCATTCAAGATTTCGTAGTCTGACTAACGCTTCCCATTGGACACGTAGGAATCAGGGCAGAACGGGTGAGTAGTTTGGATTCCTAGAATTCTCTGCATGGGAAATTATCCTGCGATCTCTACGGAGAAATTCCTTCCAAGCGGGTTTTGAACATTGAATTTAACGAATTTTAATTATCAGAGCACAAGACATTTTGTCAAGAAAATTTTGACTGATTTCAGAAATATTTAGCGCTTCCGGAAAGAATAAGCCAACAATGACTCAGCGCTTACACACCCAGCGGCTAAGAGATCTGGCACCGTCACACGGAGCCTTGCTTGGGTCTTAGCACAGCAGTGCGCCTATTGACTACACTTGTCGCTCGAAGATGATTTTTTAGTTTCGAATCTTGATACCTGAACCCTTGCGCCTTACGCCTTTTCAAGTCTGGGATCCTGAGGGTTACCTTTCTCGAAGGGTTTTATAGGCCTCGGTCGCCGACTGGGGATGCTGGTAATCGATGGCCCACTCCCGTTCTTCCAAGGGCACTTTCCCAAGGACTCGGGCCATCTGCCGGATGTGCGACCCCTCGCACCCGCAGCAGCCCCCAATGTAATTTACCCCAAGATCCAGGGCTCGCTTGGCAAAGTCGCCCAGCTCATAGCGCGTCAGTTGGAACGGATCGAGTTTGTCAGGAAAAGCTTTTAACCCTGTGAAGAAGGGAACCTCGGGTGTACATCGGTACGCAACGGGCTGGGCGGCGACGTAACAGTTTACGGCCCTGCGGATCTCTTCCACAATGGGCAACATGTAATAGGGATCCTTCCAACAATTGGTGCCCACGATATCGGCACCGGCTCCTTCGAGTATTTTCGCTGCTTCTCCCGGGGTCTTTCCATCTCGCGTCTTCGGGCCTTCAAAGGCCAAAGTCACCATGACTGGAAGACCTGTTTTCTTCGCGCACTTCAGAGCTATCAAGGCCTCGCCCACCCACAGAAATGTTTCGCAAATGAAGAAATCCACCCCGACTTCCATTTGATAACCGATCTGGGTGTCAAACAGGCGGCGGCAGTCATCGATTGACCTCGAATCCCCTTCCTTGTATTTCCAGGTCAGGCACAGGTCGCCCGCGACAAGAGCCTTGCCGCTGGCGGCCTCGCGAGCGATTTTCACGGCCGCTCGGTTGATCTCTCCCAGCCGGTTAGCATAGCCAATTTGCGCCAGCTTGTTTTCACTCGCGTAAAACGTGAGAGTCTGTAGGACTTCTGCGCCTGCATGCAAGAATTCCTCATGGAGAGCGCGCAGAGCATTGGGATGTTCGATGGTGACCTCCGGTGTAAAGGGTCCTGCCTGAACATAACCCCGACTTTCCAGGGCCAACAGGTAACCCCCGTCGCCGAGTACTACCCCCTCCTTCAACCTTTCCAGAATCGACTTTGACATATTTTAGATGCCTCCTTTGAATTATGCGGGCCGTGACAGGCTTGGGCAAAGCCGTGACAGCGGTTCCCAATCCAACCTTAGAAGATCTCTACGACGACATTTCTTCGACATGACACTCCTCCTGTTTCTGTTAGGTATCGCTGGTCAGATTTAGCAAAATGACTCAAGATGCCTATACTTTTCCGCGTTGAAATGTCAATAAAAATTTCAGACAATTTGTAATGCGTTTGTTAGTGGGGGCGAAGAAATAGCTTTGATAGCCACGACGAATTTGCTTTCTAATTCGTCGTGGGTTTGTCTACCTGCGCGGAAAAGCCCACGGCGAGCGACGGCGGTCGCGCAGAAAGGCGCTCACCGTGGCTACCAAGACTGCACCCCCAAACGCCCGCCGTAACTGACGCATTACGACAATTTGAAAATTCCTGAGCTGAACCTGAGCAAATCTGTCTTGTCCGGTGGACTTTCGTGATCTGCCTTCACGGCGGAGGGCAAGTTGCCAATTTCCATTACGGAAGGAATGGGTAGAAATGAGAAGTCTCAAGCTACCTGGCCGTTTGGGTCGGTCCATAGCCTGATTGTCCCTCAGACCCTGATTTTCCAGCAGGACAAACGTTCCCAACCAGGTAAAATCCGCTCGGCTGCTGCAATGTCTTCAGTCTTCCCGATGCCTCCGTCAGTCAACGACTGTGCGCACCCTATTGGGGAAATTTTGACAATCTTTGAATAGCGCAGAAATTTCTTGACTGGTATCTCGGAGTAGTCATAATCCTCCTTTTCAACGGTCTAGGACGACGACACTTGGCTCGCGTTCTTATCTCTGTTTCTAAGCCCTCTTTGTAATACAAAGACCCTAACTTCTTTTTTTAGAAGGATTTTATGTGCCAGTGTTCTTATAGTTATGATGGACCAGAACATTCATCACTAGTTGACGTAGTAAAACCAGCATCTGCGTGCATGCTGCTTTCTCTCCGCGTCTCGGCGTCTCTGCGGTTTGTTTTTTGGTTGCGGCCACCTGCCGCTTGAGTCTTCGTGGTCTTCGTTGCGGCCTTCGTGTCTTCGCGCTTCGGCCGCGCGGCGCCTCGTGAAGCTCTCTCACAGCTTCGACTCGGTGGCCCTAGGGTTACTTGGTAGCGAAGAAGTTCAAACTTCGGTCAAATTTGTTAAGCTGCGGTCCCCTCACCCAGGGAGCTTTCTCAAAGCTCCCATGCCTCTCC
>QHZQ01000270.1:0-7025 GCA_003224725.1 Acidobacteriota bacterium
CAGATTGTGTCGTCGTGCCCATGGCGGGGGGGTCTCTAATTACCAAAATCTACAAAGCCTTTAATGAGTTTAAGGAGCTCGGCTTGGTGGACGGAAATCACAGCCGAATTTATGGCGCCCAGGCTACGGGCTGCTCTCCTATCACGACAGCCGTCAAAGCAGGGCGAGATTTCATCAAGCCGGTCAAGCCCCACACCATTGCCAAATCCATTGCCATTGGGAATCCTGCCGATGGTTACTATGCCATCAAAACCATGATGGAATCGGGTGGCTGGGCAGAGGATGTTTCTGATGAGGAAGTGGTCGAAGGCATACGCATGTTGGCCGAGGATGAAGGGATCTTTACCGAGACAGCCGGAGGCGTGACGGTGGCTGTGACCCAGAAGCTCATCAGGCAGGGTAAAATAAAAAAGGACGATGTCACCGTGATTGCCATCACCGGCAATGGATTGAAGACACAAGAAGCCATTCAGGATCATTTGGTGAGGCCTCAGGTCATTAGTGCCAAACTCAGCGAATTCGAAAACACGATATTCAGCAACCAGCCACCCTTTAATCCGGAGCCTTAAAGAAAACTCAATGCCAGAACTTTTGGAAAAGTATTCCCGCCAAGTGCTTTTTCCGGAAATTGGGGAGAAAGGACAAGCGCGGCTCATTCAAAGCAAGGTGGTGATTTTAGGTTGCGGGGCTCTAGGTACGGTCCAAGCCGACGCCCTTTGCCGAGCGGGGACGGGAAGCCTTCGTATCGTGGATCGAGATTTCCTGGAAGAGAGTAATCTGCAGCGGCAAACTCTTTTTAGCGAGGACGACGTGCAAAAGGGCTTACCAAAAGCCGTCGCAGCGGAGAACCGATTACGCCAGATCAACTCTAGCGTGCGAGTCGAAGGCTTGGTAGCCGATGTCAATTATAAGAATATCGAGCAGTTCGTCGAGGGGGCTGACTGTATCCTGGATGCGACGGATAACTTCGAGACTCGCTTCCTGATCAATGACGTTGCGGTTAAATACAAGATCCCGTGGATCTATGGCGCTTCGGTTGGCAGCTATGGGCTTTCCATGACCGTGATTCCTTTTGAAACGCCCTGTCTGCGGTGTATCTTTGAGTCGCTGCCTCCACCCGGAATATCCCCAACTTGTGACACCGCCGGCGTTCTTGCTCCGATAGTTAATGTCATTGCTTCGATCCAGGTGGCCGAAGCGATAAAGATTTTGACGGGGAATTCGCATTGTATCAATCGAAAACTGATCTTTTTTGATGTGTGGAAAAGCTCCTGGAAGCAATATGAAATCGCTAGTGCCAGGTCTGAGGGAGAGTGCCCGGCCTGTCAGGTTGGAAGGTTTGAGTTTTTGGAGGGTAAAGAAGGATCGACGGTAACCACACTCTGCGGGCGGAACTCGGTACAGATTAATCAGGGCCGTGAGAATCGCTTGGACTTTGAACAACTGGCCAAGCGATTGCGTCCCCTGGGCGCGGTTCATTTCAACCAGTTTCTCCTCCGGTTTAACCTGGACAACTTCGAGATTGCTGTTTTCCAGGATGGGCGGGGCATTGTGAGGGGTACGAAAGACCCCAACGTGGCTAGATCCCTTTATGCCAAGTACATTGGGGCTTGATCATCTTGATGGAATTCTGAGGCGGAAAGGAACATGACGGAAAAAATAAGAGTAGGAATTCTTGGAGCCACGGGCACGGTAGGACAGCGCTTCATCCAACTATTGGAGAATCATCCCTGGTTCGAAGTGGGCGACATTGCCGCATCGGAACCACCAGGCCTGTTTGTGGAAAATCTCCGGGCCCATGCCGCAATATATTCGAGACTTTGTGGTTAAAGATTGCATTCCGGAATTGAACTGTAGCCTGGTCTTCTCGGGGCTGCCCTCTTCAGTGGCCGGGGAAGTGGAGAGTCTGTTCGCCCAAGCGGGTTATCCGGTCCTGAGCAATTCTAAGAATCATCGCATGGATGAGGATGTCCCCCTGCTGGTACCTGAAATCAATCATGAGCATCTGCAACTGTTGGCTGTCCAGAAGAGAAAGCAAAACTATGGGAAGGGTTATATCATCACCAATCCTAATTGCACCACCATGGCAATGGTTCTGGCCCTAGCTCCGCTGCACCAAGAATTTGGCCTGGAAAAAGTCCATGTGGTTACGATGCAAGCGATCTCGGGCGCAGGCTACCCGGGTGTAGCCGGCCTCGATATCATCGACAACGTCATCCCCTATATCGAAGGCGAGGAAGAAAAAGTAGAAATCGAACCCCGCAAAATTCTGGGCAAATTCCGAGACGAAAAAATTATTTTGGCAGATTTCAGCGTCAGCGCCCACTGTCATCGGGTGAATGTTTCAGATGGCCACCTGGAGGCGGTTTCCGTTGCGCTTCGACATCATCCGACACTGGAACAATTGATTGAGTCCCTCCAAAGTTACTCTTCTTTACCCCAAGAACTCGACTTACCCAGTGCACCCCGTCGTCCGGTGGTCTATGTGGAAGGTCATGACAGGCCGCAGCCGCGTTTGGACCGTGACGCAGAAAAAGGAATGGCAACGGTCGTCGGTCGCATTCGTGCTTGCAACATTTTTGACTATAAGTTTGATGTGCTGGGGCACAACACGATTCGCGGCGCCGCCGGGGCAGCCATTCTTAACGCAGAATTGTTAGTCGCCAGGGGAATTTTGAAACCACACTAATTCTTTCAGGGAGGCATTATGCCAATTCAAGTTCGAATCCCGGTCCAATTGAGAACCCTCACGAACGGGGAAGAGGTCGTCAGTGCCAGTGGCAAGTCCGTATTGGAGATCATCGAAGATATCGAAAGGAAATACCCCGGGGTCAAGGATCGCATTTGTGAAGCAGACGGCAAGGTGAGACGGTTTGTTAACATATTTGTTAACGCGGAAGACATTCGGTTTCTGGACAACCTCCAAACCCCAATTTCAGACGACGATGAAGTTTCTATTATCCCCGCAATTGCTGGCGGCTAGAGAGCTTACGGAACTCAGGTAGTCGGTTCACCTGACAGCTTTGGCGAGCAAATCAAGCTTCTTGAAAAGTTGAGGGGTATTGTAAATCTTGAAAAGTGTCCAGTATTCTTCCAGAAGTACCTCAGGCAACAGCAAAACGGCCTTGATTTGGTAAATGCTGAGTCCGCTTTGCGCCAACTTCGTAAACCTCGCAAAATCTTCAATGAACTTTCCGATTCGCTCCGGGTCATGGTAAAGACTGGAAGTGATTTCCGCCTTCGTCATCCCTTCCAGATATAGTTTCACCACCGCAACCTTATAAGTATACCCTCCCGCTCTGTTCGGGTTGGAAACGTGTTGAAATGGGATCCAGACCCCCAACGAGGCAAAGAGTATAATATCTCTTTGTAAGGTTCTAATCCCACATCCGAGAAGATCGGAGGAAACCACCTCTTGGTTCAAACTGATCGATTGTTCATAGACTTCCCCGGTGATTCTCAACAGCTTATGACGTCTCAATCCTGTCATTCCATAGGTCTTGCGAACCCATGGGTCTTTCTCAGGATCAAAAAAAGTAATCCAGCAAGGTAGTTTTTCTGAAGGAGCATCCTTGGCCTCCCGCTTATTCAAGATGACGAGTTTTGAGATTTCCAATTTTCCAGGTGGAAGTGGTTCCGAGGGGTCATTCATGAGCTGACACTGATTGACTGATCTGAGAAGTTCCCTTTCACAATTAGGAAGGCACACAGCATGATTAGGTAAATCGATTCCGTGAGAGTGGGACTAATCCCACCCAAGGAAATGAAGCAGTTGGATTGCCATTTCAGACGAAATCTTGGAGGAAGGAGGGAAGGTTAGGGGTGAAGGCGGAGGAGTGGATGGACGGAAGGGGCTCGCCAAAATATATATTCTTCCATATTCCTTTCATCGTCCTCCTTCATCCCTGATCCAGTCAAGCTATTGCGGTCTATTGAGGCTGACGATCCAGTCGTAAGCGCCAGGCGCTTCACTGTTGACCCAATCAATGTAACGACCGGCGACCTGCTCAGTGTATTTAAGGAAGAGTGGGTTTTTGCGGGTTTTTCGCACATCCTGGAGAATGGGCCTGACTTTTTCCCAGACCGAAAGCAACTCCCCGCAAATCTCGAAAAACATCTCCTCATTAAGGATTCCTCGCGCAACAAACATACAGGCCATTTCCCAATAGTTGATGACATTTCGAAAGTAAGCATTGGCTTCAGCGGTGGCGGTTTGCTTTTGAAATTCATCCAGATTGTTGGCCTTAAACCTGGTTTGAAACCAATGGCGCGCCTTGCGCATTTTATCTTCTCGCCGCAGATCATAAAGCCTCAGGATGATTTCCGCATCCTGAAACGTTCCCGCTGTAGCCTGCTTCTGGGTACTGGTTTGAGCCATAGAGTACCTCCTATTATGTAGGTTTAGCGCCTCGATAGGTAACTGACGCCCTCACTGGCGAGCCCAGGATAAGGGCGCTGGTCCAATTGAACTATCGAGTTGCCTGTTGATCATGTTCAACCTGCCCATGATCCGGAGATCCAAGATTTAGAATTGAAGTAGAGTATCATGGTGGAAAGCTCCATTCAAGAGATGAAGAGCGCAGTGAGGCCTGTGGCCGCAACCAAACTTCCCCTCCTATTTTAGGAGAAGCTTTTCATGATCCTTCGGATCACCACGGGCAATGAAAATTAGTCCCCTCCACTGGAGGGCTTGTCCCCAACCGGACGGACCCACCCCGAAGGCTACGCCTTCTGCCCCTTCCGAGAGGGGACTCTCACGGGAGCCCGGTTATGGGAACGATCCACCGAAATTGACCCGTCATCCTCCTGAAGGTGCGAAGAAATCGGTGTCGGAAACGGCCGCTGCCTGACGGTCGCCGTACGGATTTGGAGCGACTTACAGCAGCCCGATCGTAAGAGAGGATCGGCGATTTCAATTTCTTCACCGCTTCCCTGATCCGGGCGGAAAGTCGTTCTTCCCAAAATTTTTCGGAAAACAAGATTCGGCAGTCTTGTATCACAGGGTTGGTCATATCATTGCGCCAGCTGCATCGCTTTTTTTACCGCCTCTTCGGCGGTGTTCGCCCGGAAAAACAGATGCTTTTTATTGGCTGGCTCTGTTTCGGCCGAGAAATTCCAGGTACACAGACCGACGACAGGAATTTGAGCCTTTAATGCCAAGGCAATTTCAGAGAGAGTTCCATAACCACCACTAATGGCGATGATCACTTGAGAAGAAAGGATATTAATCACGTTGCGCCCGTTACCCATGCCTGTAACGACGGGGATATCGATATAAGGATTTGCCCCGAGATCGTCCTCATCTGGCAAAATTCCTACCGTGATGCCCCCGACTGCTTTGACTCCTTTAGCGGCTGCTTCCATGACACCGCCGCGTCCACCGCAAATTAGAATGGCGCCGTGTAGGGCAATCAATTGCCCTACCTGCTCCGCCAGAGAATAGATTTCCTTTGAGCATTGCCCTGCACCCATTACGCCGATGCGCATTTTTCGGGAAATCATCGCTAGCTCTCCAATAATTCTGCCGCGCGCTGGGTTGATTTCACGACAGCTTTGATTAAAGTGACTCGCAATTTCCCTTCTTCCAGTTCGAGAATGCCATCGATGGTACAACCGGCCGGGGTGGTGACAATGTCCTTCAAAAGGGCGGGATGTTCTTTCGTTTCTAAAACCATCCTGGCTGCACCCTGCGTCATTTGCGCTGCCAACTCCGTAGCAACCGCCCTGGGCAAACCCACCTTCACGCCGGCCTCAGCCAGGGATTCGATAATGATATAGATAAATGCGGGCCCGCTGGCACTTAAGCCAGTGACAGCGTCCATGTGTTTTTCGTCTAAGATCAGCGTGCGACCAACCGAATCGAACATACGTTGAGCTTCGTTTAAGTGTTGTTCTTCGGCGTAAAGGCCTTTGCAGATGGCCGTCATACCCGCGCGCAATAAACAGGGAGTATTAGGCATAGCGCGAACCACAGGAATGGGCATATTCAAGTTCCTCTCAATAAAAGCCGTGGTTACCGAAGCAACCACAGAAACGACAACCTGTGCACGACTGAGTTCTGCTCGAATCTCCTCCAACAGTTCCTTAACGGCTTGTGGCTTGACAGCTAATAAAACGATATCGACACCTTTCACGGCTCTGCGATTACTGGTCGTGGTGGCTATTTTGTATTTTTCTTTCAGGAGTTCCAAGCGCTCCGAGTGCTTGGCTGTGGCCACCACCTTATCCCGGGTAATAATTCCGCCATCCAGCATTCCTGAAATCAGTGTTTCGCCCATTTTGCCAGCGCCCAGCACTGCTAATTTCTTTCCTTTAGTCATAGCTGACTCCCAGTCCAGGTCTTGAAAAAATTCACGCTATCCCCGTCCGCCTCAGCTTTGCTGAACAGGGGCCAACGCTGGGAAGCGTTCGCCAGGTCGTGTGAGAGGGTGGTGAGCATTTGGTTTAAAGCCGAAGTCATGTGCAGTGTTTTCAGACCTTCCTCTCCAATAGGGAACAGACCCAGATTTCCGCTTCTGTCATACCGACCTTTCCAAGGCTGAGATGTTCCTTTGGGCAGTCCTCAAAGAAGTGGCGATTTGGCGGTAACTATATTATATTTTCTTCGCGAAATAGGAACCGTGTTTCTGTTATAGGTGGTCAGATTCGCAATTGCTGATCCAATTCCCGCAAATTGAGGTTTCTCTTGGCAACATCGAAGGAGTTCCATTCCCCCGTTTATAAAGACGAAATCCCAACGCCAGCTCTTTTGCTGGACTTGGATCTTTTCGAGCGCAACCTGAATAAAATGGCGGATTTCTTAAATCAGAAGCACATCGATTTCCGCCCTCACGCCAAAACTCACAAATGCCCGGTCATTGCCAAAAAGCAGCTTGAGCGAGGAGCCAAAGGAATTTGTGTCGCCAAACTCAGCGAAGCAGAAGTCATGATTGCCGAGGGTATTCAAGAAATCTTGATCACTTCTGAGATCGTGAGCAAATCCAAAATTGAACAACTCATCGCCTTGGCGCGGCAGTGTCCGAGTC
>QHZQ01000270.1:7152-7891 GCA_003224725.1 Acidobacteriota bacterium
AACTGGCTCAAGCTGTGTGGCATTCAATGTTATGCCGGGCATGTGGCCCACACTGTTGGCTTCGAGGCCAGAAAGAAGAGTTCACAAGAAGCCTTGGAGAGGGCGCTGGAAAGCAAAGCCCTTATCGAAAAGTACGGTTTTCCCATTGAGATGGTTACGGGGGGAAGCACCGGGTCTTACAATATTGATAGCCAAATTCAAGGTTTTACGGAACTGCAGGCGGGTTCCTACATTTTCATGGATCTGGACTACCGCCGCATTGGGAGTGACCGTGGCAAAGTGTTCCTCGATTTTGAATTTGCTTTAACCGTCGTGGCGACGGTCATTAGCCAATCGCATCCAAATCTGGCCACAGTGGATGGTGGCTTTAAGGCCTTTGCGACCGATAAGCCGTTCACACCGGAACTCAAGAACATCACTGGCGTGAGCTTTCGCTGGGCGGGCGACGAGCACGGCATCCTGGAACTAGGAGACCCCGGCCAGGAAATTAAGCTGGGTGATCGCCTGGAATTCTTAACCCCACATTGTGATCCGACGGTCAATTTGTACGATCGTCTCTATGTTGTCCGAGCCGACCGAGTGGAGGACATCTGGCCAATCGCAGCTCGGGGGAAGTCACAGTGAGACCGGCCGTCAGCACATTACGTCTTCGGTTTCTGTTCTGTTCCTTTGTGTCTTCCGCAGTCTCGGCGCTGAAATTCTGTAGCTTAGTCCACCATTTCAGAAAGACCGTGACGTA
>QHZQ01000270.1:7969-12691 GCA_003224725.1 Acidobacteriota bacterium
AATCTGTCCGGAAACTGAAGACACCATGTAACTCTGTTGCGCACGTCTTGGGTTTTAGGTCTCCGGTTTGCCTTGGTGTTACAATGATTGGTAGCCCATAATTTTAGGGGCGGAAAGGCACAGCATGGGGCTCTTCAAAAAAGACGAAGCTGTTAAAGAGAGTTCAATCCTTGAGGCCCTCAGGATTGTTAACGATCCTGACTTAAACCGGGATATTGTCAGCTTAGGTTTTGTCAAGGATTTAAGAATCAACGATGGGAACGTGAGTTTTACAATTGAACTAACCACGCCAGCCTGCCCTGTGAAAGATCAGCTTAAAGCCGAGGCCCAAAGCGCTGTCGCCAAGCTTCCCGGGGTGACTGGAGTGGAAGCGAGCTTGAGCTTCAAAGTGACCTCGAAAATAAGTCCCCAGGCCAAAGCCCTTATTCCTCATGTTCGCAACACCATTGCGGTGGCCAGCGGCAAAGGGGGCGTCGGTAAATCCACAGTGGCTGCCAATCTGGCAGTCGCTTTGATGAAATTTGGAGCCCAGGTTGGTTTGATGGATGCTGACGTTTACGGTCCCAGCATTCCAATTTTAATGGGTGCTTCCCAATGGTTCGCGGTGTGAAGCTGATCTCTATGGGATATTTCTTGCCGAAAGACGAAGCTGTCATTTGGCGTGGTCCCATGTTGCACAAGATGATTCAACAGTTTCTAGGTGAGGTGGAATGGGGGGAACTCGATTACCTGGTGATTGATTTGCCACCCGGTACGGGAGACATTCAGCTCAGCCTTTGCCAGACCATCCCCTTGACAGGAGCGGTCATTGTTTCTACTCCTCAAGACCTGGCTTTGGAGGTAGCCTCCAAAGCCATCGCCATGTTTAAGAAGTTAAAGACCCCTATTCTCGGAGTCATTGAGAATATGAGTTACTACGTCTGTTCTCATTGTGGCCAGCGAGACGAAATCTTCGGTCATGGCGGCGCTCGTAAAGCCAGCCAAAAATTGGGCTATCCTTTTTTGGGAGAAATACCCCTGAGTTCCATCATCCGTAGCCGGAGCGACGGTGGCGAGCCCACCGCTCTGGATGAGGGTGATAGTCAGTATGCCAAGGTTTTTCGCGATGTGGCCAGCGCGGTCGCGGCCCAGGTCAGCATTGCCAACTACAACGCCCCCCAAACCGTCTCCATTGAGTAGCGCTCTCCATGGATCTTGTCCCTACTTCGATAAAGCTCGCCGCGCCCGGCGGTGTTGCCATCACCTGGAACGACGGTCACCAGGCAACTTACTCCTATGCTTATCTGCGCAAGAAATGTCCTTGTGCTACCTGTCGTGACAAGCCTCCCGAAGTTAAGACAGAATCCGACCCCTTTCCAATTCTAGGCAAAGGTCCGATCAAAGTGACCGGCGCTGCCCAGATCGGACACTATGCCATTCAGTTCAACTGGAACGACGGACACACCACCGGAATTTATTCCTTCAGCTACCTGCGCGAGATCTGTCCTTGCGAGCAGTGCCGAATGAAATCGTAGACAGGACAAATCACCCGGCCGAAGCGGCGAATATTTGCTCGGCCTCTTTAAAACCTTGTCCAACTCCTTTGACGCTGTGGGTATCTGAGCCATAGACGAACGGTATGTCCCGCCTTATCGCTTCCTGTATGATCCAGGGTGCGGGATAAATCTCCCGGCAATCCGGTTTGAAGAGACCGGCCGCGTTGAGATCTAACTCCATGCTTTTCGATTTTATGAGATCCAGAATCTCCAGAACCTGGGGACGGAACTGCTGGGGATTCGTCAGTGGATGCTTTAGTTGAAATTTATGAGTCAGGCTTAGGTGTCCCAGACGCCGGGGCTTGTAGGGTCCCAAGTCCGCCAGAACTGCTTGTTTCACAACGAGCCAATAAGCTTCATGCACCGCCTCGACACTTCCGTATGCTGAAACTAATCCTTCCTGAAAGTCCTCGGGACTATGATCGACACAGCGCCAGCCACCTTTCCCCTCCAGGAAATGAACGGAGAGCAAGCTATCTTCAAGGTGTGGACCGTATTTTCTCAACATGTCGCGGGTGTCTGGCTCAAAGCCTGGAATGTAATCCACTTCCAGTCCGGCTCGAATCTCGATTTGATTGGCGAATTGGGTCTTCAACTCTTGGCAGTGCTCCAAATAGGGTTGAAGTTCTTGCCAGGAAATCCCGCAGGTCTTATCCGGGGTAGGATCGTCAAAGCCTGGAGGAAGCGGTGGATGTTCAGTGAGGCTGTAAATCTCAAACCCCAAGTCTACCGCTCGCTGAATGAATTGCTCGGTGGGTTCACGTGAACCGTGCGGGCTGAACTCGGTATGGGTGTGGCCATCGCGGCGAGGCAGGATCAATTTATTTCTCATCGCGTTAGTTTAAATAATATCGCATGAGCGAAGATAATTGCCACAAAGTTAATGATCCTCGAAGAAGGGTTGATCCTAAATCCGGCAGTTAAAATTGCCACGGAGTCCCGGAGAGAAAAGAGGGCGGCTTTTCAGGTGTATTATCCTCACCGTGAGCGTTATGATTTCTCAAGGCTTTGCGGAGATGTAACTGCGCTTCCGGTTCCCTATTTACAATCTCCACGGAACAGAGTAATTTCTCGCCCCGCAGCTCAGTTCAACCTGTTTTTTGCCGAGCCTTCTGAAGCTCTCAGATAATGCTAGCTTGTAATCAGGTCATAATCTTATGAATGAAAGTGAAAAGCAGAGTCTTGACGGTGAAGGCTATCTTCTCCTTGAGAATTTCATGTCAGAGGAACTGCTTGAGGCTGTTCGGCGCCGGATCGAGGAAATCTTTGCTGAAGAAGGAGAGCGAGCAGGCGCGGAGTTTAAGCAGGAACCCCAATCTCGACGTCTAGCTAATCTCGTGAACAAAGGCGAAATATTCCAGCAAATCATTATCGCCCCAAAGGTACTCGAATACGTTTCATACGTACTTGGGCCGCGCTTTAAACTCAGTAGCTTAAACGCGCGCTCGGCCAATCCATACTCGGATTGGGTTCAACCACTACATTGTGATGCCGGCGCAATCCCCGATGAGAAAGGGTACTGGGTCTGCAATGTGATTTGGCTGCTGGATGATTTTACGACTGAGAATGGAGCGATCCGGATGGTGCCTGGATCGCACAAATGGGGGGTCCAACCTCAAGCCGTTCTGCCAGATCCTCACGCTCCGTATACTAATGAAGTACTGCTTACAGCCCGCGCAGGTACTGCAGCTATTATGAACACGCACATGTGGCATGGAGCTACGGCTAATCGCACTTCGTCACCACGTCGAGCACTGCACAGTTTTTACTGCCGTTGGGATAAGCCGCAGCAACAGTATCAGAAGAAGCTGCTCAGTCCAGAAGTGCAGCGGCGGTTGAGCCCGGAGATGCGCAAAATACTTGCTTTGGATGATCCGCACAACGACGAGCTTAGTTCAGAAAAGAGTGGTGCCAGTGGATTTCTGAGATAGTTCTATGGATCGAGGCTGAAACTGAGAGCGTTAGGCTTCCAGTTGATGGCAGGACGTGTCTACCATGGCGAAGGTTCAGATGGAAGAACGCAAGTTCATTATGGAGGGTTGATGGAGATTTTATTATGTCGGGATCTGCCTTCGCATCCTTAGGCGTCGTCGCCTCTCGTCGGGGCTTTTTGCCCTTGGGAGGTTTATGACCCTTCTGCCTCTCCAGGAGTGGATTTCCAAGGGTGTTTTTACAATGATGATGCGCGGTTGTGTCTGTCGATGTCCCCCGTAATCAGCCGTGCGCCACGCTGAAAGGTGAAATAGGCCCAGGCCCACTCAAACAGGACGATGAATCGATTCCGGAAACCAATCAGAAAAAAGATGTGAACGAAGAGCCAGGCCAGCCAGGCAAAGAATCCAGAAACTTTGAAACGCCCAAAGTCTGCCACAGCATGGGCGCGTCCGATAGTGGCCAGGTTGCCCTTGTCCCAGTATCGAAAAGGCTCGAGAGGAAATCCCGCGCAAGCCCGCAGGATATTTCTGGCGGTATGCCGTCCTTGCTGAATGGCTACGGGACAAACACCCGGCAAGGGTTGTCCCGTCTGATGGATGAAAGCCGCCAAGTCGCCGACCACAAAGACTTCAGGATGGCCAGGGATGGTCAAATCCGGCTCCACCAGCACTCGGCCGACACGGTCCAGTGGTACACCCAGTGACTTGGCAAGCGGCGAAGCCATTACTCCTGCGGCCCAAAGAATCGTTACCGCGGGATATCGCTCCTTTCCAAGACCAACCCATCCTGGCTCCACGGAGGTTACAGGGCAATTTTGCTTGACTTCAACACCGAGCTTGGTCAGAGCCTCCTCGGCTGCGCGGGAGAGCTCTTCTGGAAAACCCGACAGGATTCGAGGACCTGCCTCCACCAGGAAAATACGGGCTTCCTGCGGATTGATGGCACGAAAGTCGCTGACCATCACCTGCCTGGCAATCTCAGCGATGGCACCAGCGAGTTCGACACCTGTAGGCCCTCCACCAACGATTACAAAGGTCAGCAACGCGCACCTCTCGGTTTCATGGGTCGCGCGTTCTGCTTTCTCAAACGCCAGCAAGATACGCCGTCGAATTTCCAACGCATCTTCCAGACTCTTCAGCCCGGGAGCATTGACCTCCCACTCCTCGTGTCCGAAATAAGCGTGACGAGCTCCGGTTGCCAGAATTAGGAAACCGTAAGCTCAGCTCTCCATCTTTCAGGCGCAGAACCCTCC
>QHZQ01000270.1:12720-16854 GCA_003224725.1 Acidobacteriota bacterium
GAGGACCCTGACATTCTTTTGCTTTCTCAAGATGGCACGAATGGGATAGGCGATGTCTCCCGGAGAAAGCGCTGCCGTGGCCACCTGATAGAGGAGGGGCTGAAAGAGATGATGGTTACGACGGTCCACCAGGGTGATCTGAAGATCGGCGTGATTGAGCGCCTTTGCGGCATAGAGCCCAGCAAATCCGCCGCCGACAATAACAACACGAGGTTTGACTGCGGAGCGCATAGATAGGAGTGTACCAGGTTTTGCTTGAGCCAGTTGCCAAGAGCCGTTTTTATCTCGTCTTGATTTCCTCCGTAGGCTCCATCCCAAGAATGCCGGTTCAAAGAGCCGCTGAGACGCTCAAGCACAACGCTGCCAGAACCGAGAAGACACGAAGGACGCGAAGAAAAACACCAAGACAAGAACAGCTGAGAAAACCCAAAAGATAGGATGGGCAACATAAAAATACCTGGAGCAAAGTTTGAGAAAAGTGAACCCCCTCGAAAATGCTTCGTGGCTTTTATCCTGGTTATCCTGTCCATCCTGTTCTTTCCTATTCGCGTCGGTCCCGGGGTGATCCGTTGTCCCATTCATCTTCTTGGGGGAAGGCGTCGAGGATCGAGAACAGAGGATCGACGATCGCACGATCGAAGACTGCCCTCGATCCTCGAAGACTGACGTTCGTAGGGCGAAGCTCCCCCGGGCCGTCGCCCCCTCTGTTTCTCGATCGTGTTGGTATGCCATCACCGCGTCTCTGTTATTCCAGATCGTGTTGTTTTCTTGACAACATTTCACATAAAAAATCTGCGTTGGTCTGCCTTCATCTGGATTCAGGAAAGTTTTCTTTGTGTCTCTTGAAGCTGTCTCACAGCTTTAACTCTGTGGCCTTTGTGGTTGCATCCCTTGGGGCACCGTGCCTCGTGTTGGTTTTTACCCGTCAGGTCCATAAGCCACTTGAGGGAATCCGCCTAGAGGGCTTGGGAAAACTTCCACTTCTGCTCCGTACGTCTGGCGGATCAGTTCCGAGGTGATCACTTCCCGGGGACTGCCCGTCTTAATGAGTCTGCCTTCATGCAGCAGTGCGATGGTCTGGCTAAACGCTGCTGCGGAAGTCAGGTCATGGAGAACGATGATAAGGGTCATCCGATGTTGCCGGTTGAGGGAACGCAATAAATTAAAAACGGCGATTTGATGATTGATGTCCAGGTGAGAGTTCGGTTCATCCAGCATCAGAATGGAAGGCTGTTGCGCAATGGCACGGGCAATCAAAACCCGCTGTTTCTCGCCGCTGGAAAGCTGAGAAATGGGCCGCAGGCGCAGATGATCTACACAGGTCAATCTCAAGGCCTGGTCCACGATTTCCCAATCCTGGGAGGACAGGCGCTGCAGCCGATTCAGATGTGGAAAACGGCCCATGGCCACGACGTCGACCACCGAGAAGGGAAACTCGAAATGCTGATCGGAAGCAATGACCGCCATTCGCCTTGCCAGTTCACGCGCGCTGAATCTAGACAAGGGTTTATCCTCCAGCAGAATTTTTCCTGCGCTGGGTTGCAGCACCTTACTCATCAATCGCAAGAGGGTGGTCTTTCCGCTGCCGTTCGGGCCAATCAACGCTAGAAAAGACTGGCGTGGAATCTCCAGAGTGATGTCCTGCAGTACGGGACGTGTCCGATAAGAGAAACTAAGCTGTTCGAGTCTCAGCATCAAAACTCACCTGCGTCTTGTCTTTGTTTGAGCAAGTACAAAAAATAGGGGACACCCAGCAAAGCAGTGAGTGCCCCCACAGGAATTTCCAAGGGAGGAACCACCGTGCGGGCTGCGGAATCCGTCAAAACTAGAACAGAGGCGCCACCCAGGGCTGAAGCAGGAATGAGCCAGCGATGATCGGGACCGACAATCAGCCGCATCATGTGCGGCACCACCAGTCCAACAAAACCGATCATCCCGGCAACCGCCACGGACGCCGCAGCCATGGCAGAAGCTGCCACAAAGAGAATCTTCTTGGCGGTCTCAACTTCTATTCCCAAGTGAAAGGCAGTCTCCTCGCCTTGAGTCAGCCCATTTAATTCTCTGGACATCGCCCAGCAAACCGCAAGGCTCAACAAGATAAAAGCTCCGGAGATGACCATCAATTTGGGGTCTCCGCCGGTCAATGTTCCCAACAAGTAGAAGAGGATAGTGAACGAATCGCGATAAAAAATGGAGAAAAAAACAAAGACCACGGCATTAAAAAAAAGGCTGACAATGACTCCACCCAAGACCATGGTCTGGATGGGAGCTTTACCATGGGTTTGGGCAATGCGATACACGAAGGCAATGGAAGAAAGAGCGAATCCCAGTGCCATGAAATAGAGGGCGTAGTAGTTGTGCCAGCCCAGAAGATTGGCCACCAACACGCCAACAGTGGCTGCGCTAGAGGTTCCTAAAATAAAAGGGTCCGCCAGGGGATTTCGCAAAATTCCCTGGAAGACCGTACCCGATCCAGCCAGACCGCAACCCACCAGTAATCCCAGCAGAACACGTGGCAACCTGACGTTCAGCAGGATATATCGATCGGGCAGGCCAATCGGACCGAGAAAGAGACCCAACCCGGCAACGATGACCGTGGTCATGGTCAGTAGAATTAAATTACTGCGTAAAGAAGCCTGCAAGGTAAGAGGACCTCAGAACTCCTTTTTTGTATTAGGCCCCGCGCTTCAGCGCTGGGTGGTGTCGTTATGTTCTTCCCTTCGTCCGGGCCGGCCCGGACCAGAAAAATTGTGTTCGAGACCGCTTACCCCGCGCTGAAACACGGGGCTAATGAAAACGCATCCGCTCAGCAACTCCTGTTCTATCTCATCTGTAAGAGCCTTGTCTGGAGCTGTTCCATACCCGCGATGAGGCGATGATTTCCATGCGACAGGAGATTGCGGCCAACATCGTCGATGATCTTTCTCTGCTGAATCGCCTTGACCCTAGCCCAACCTGGCCTCTGAAGATATTCCGTCGCCGGAGCATCAAAGGATAAAATGATGTCTGGATTGCGTTCAATAATGACCTCGTTTGAAACTTGGAGCGCCGGTTTCTCCACATCTTCGAAGATGTTTCGGGCGCCGCACAGGGTGACTGCTTCGCTGGTATAACTGTTTCGTCCCACCGTCCAACTGGGAAGATCGATTTCAATATAAATTTTAGGCCGATAGGTCATTCTCTCGGCTTGGGCCCGGATGAGGTCAATCCTCTTCCGCATGTCCGCCTCGATAACGCGGGCACGGTCATCCTTCTTGACAGCCTGGCCAACCTGGTGAATCACCTGATAAATTTCTTCAATCGAGTGAGGACTCCTAACCTCAACCACATTCAATCCCGCCTCTTGCAAACGGGCGACGATCTTGCTCGAACTCCAGCGCTCGGCAAATATCAGATCGGGTTGGAGAGACAGCATTTTCTCGATGTTGGGATTAACGAAGTCCCCGATTTTTTCCTTTTGCTGGGCTTCAGGCGGGTAAACGCAATAGGTCGTGACTCCGACCATGCTTTCTCCTACACCCAGTTCAAAAAGAATCTCCGTTAAGGTGGGCGAAAGGGAAATGATGCGCAAGTTGGCGTTGGGCGGGACAGGAGCCATTCGGTTCCGCCTGATCTGCTGGTAGGCCAGCAACACCAAAAGCAGAGAGAGGCAACCCAGGGCAAATTTTCTCATTTTTTATATTTGGAAAGAGGCTGCTCAAAACTCGAACTGTAGCCCTCCAATAGCAGTTGCCCCGGGCATGCGATACCCGCCGTCGTAATACATGCGGTCGAACAGGTTCTCCACCTTGCCATAAAAACGGAGGCTTCGATGTTCGGCAAGTGGCAACCTGTAACCCACTTCCACGTCTGCCTTGGCCATGGCGTCAAACTGAAACGCTCGATTGGAAAACGTTTCAGGGTCAAAAAGCGGGGTCAGGTAATCGCTGGAAACTGTCAGGTCAAAGCTTACAAAAAAGCGCCGACCGATGTGTGAGGTAGTAACAATGGAGAACTCATGATCCGGGATGACAAATGAGCGGATGATGTCGCCAACGATGGGCCTGCGTTGATCTGCGATGCAGGACCTACCGTGAGGTCTTATCGAGACCCCACCCCAAAGCCTGCTTTCCTCTTTATTAAGGGAGAATTGCA
>QHZQ01000270.1:16867-19626 GCA_003224725.1 Acidobacteriota bacterium
TCTCATCCCACCGCCACCAGCCCATAGCGACGTTGCCAACTTGTTTTCAGATGAGTCATGAAGCTGCGAAATTCCTCCTCCGAGGGCGGGTGATCGACGTAGTTTACTGCCTCACGTCGGGCGGTTTCCAGGATATCTGCGTCTCTCAAGAGATTGGCAACTTTCAAGGAAGGTAGCCCGGCCTGTTTGGTTCCAAAGAATTCTCCCGGTCCCCTGATCTCCAGGTCTTTTTCGGCAATCTTAAAGCCGTCAGTGGTTTCCAGCATGCACTGGAGTCGTTGCCCCGCCTCTTCGCTCACTTTTTCGCCTTTCATCAAGAGGCAGTACGACCTGGCACTGCCACGACCAATACGACCGCGCAATTGATGCAACTGGGCCAGACCGAATCGCTCGGCGTGCTCAATGAGCATCACACTGGCATTAGTGACGTCAACCCCCACTTCAATCACGGTCGTAGAAACCAGGACCTGAGTCTGTCCTGAGGTGAAGCGCTGCATGGCGGCCTCCTTTTCCAGGCTCTTCATGCGTCCATGCAGCCAGTCGACCTTCAAGTCCGGAAAGACACTATGAGACAAGTGCTCAAAGGTCTTACTCACTGCTCTGAGATCGACCTTTTCGGACTCCTCGACGAGCGGACAAACAACATACCCCTGCTGCCCCAGCTTAACCTGATCCCGCAGGAAACGATAAGCCGAATTCCTCTCCTCTTCTGAAACAACTCGCGTCAGAATGGGGGACCGATTGGGAGGCAATTCATCGATAACAGATACGTCCAAGTCTCCGTAGAGAGTCATGGCCAATGTGCGTGGGATTGGGGTCGCGGTCATCACCAAGGTGTGTGGAGTTCCGCCCTTTTTCATAAGCTGGTAGCGTTGCATGACGCCAAAACGATGTTGTTCATCAATCAGCACCAGGCCTAATTTTTGGAACTGTACGTCCGGTTCCAGAAGCGCGTGGGTTCCTATCAGCATTTGAATTTGGCCCTGTGCTAACCGGTCAAGGAGTCCTCTCCTCTCCGTCTTTTTCAGCCCGCTTTTCAACAAAGCCACGGAATAGCCGTTTTTCGCATAGACCCTCCGCGTACTGAAGTAGTGTTGTTCTGCCAGGATCTCCGTGGGCACTAGGAAGGCCGTCTGGTAGCCATTTTCCATGGCGATGGCGCCGGCTTCCAGGGCTACGATTGTCTTTCCGCAACCCACGTCTCCCTGCAGCAATCGATTCATCGGGATGGGTCGACACACGTCGTCCACCATCTCTTTGAGCACGCGCTTTTGAGCGGTCGTAGGATGAAAGGGCAAGATTCTCTTTATGGCCTCACGTATTGCAGGGCTGGTCTGAAATTGGATGCCTGGAAAGGAACGGGCCTTGCGGCGTTTCAAAGCCATTCCGACTTCCAGGAAGAAAAACTCTTCGAAGATCAAGCGTTGTAAAGCGCGAGTGCGAAAATGGCTCAGTTCGTCCAGAGCAGTTTCTGGGGAGGGAAAGTGGGCCTCTTGAATGGCTTCCCTGCGCGGCATCAGTCCACGTCGAGATAGAATCTCGACAGGCAATGCGTCTGTAACCTCCTTGAGCTCTTCCAAAACCGAATGAACAATGCGTCGCAGCAACCGGGAGCTACACCCTTTAATGGATTCGTATACCGGTACAATGCGGCCCATCTCCAACGAATCTGCTGCCGAAGCCTCTTCGTCCACGATCTCAAATTCCGGGTTGATCACTTGAAGGTTACCAGTTCCATACGGATCCACCTCAAACTTGCCGTAAAAGATGACCTTTTGGCCCGCTTTGAAAATTTTTTTTTGGGCCAGGTATTCCGAGTGAAACCATTTGCAGCGAACTATCCCGCTTTCGTCCCGAGCGGCCAAATCAAAAATTCTGAGACGACTTTTTCGAGTAATCATCAATCCAGCCGTCAATACCTGCACCAGAATGGAAGCTCGCACGCCAGGTTGGAGGTGTTTGACCTTTTGGAAATGGGTTCGATCTTCGTAACGATAAGGCAGGTTATAAAGCAGGTCTTCAACCGTGAAGATGTTCTTGGAAGCCAAATCCTCGGCTCTTCGCGGACCAACACCCTTGATGAATTTTACCGGGGTCTGCAGTTCGAGCATGAAAGAATTATGAGCTACGGAGACACCGCGGCATAAAGTGGTGAAAATCCCCTCTGGGGAGGGGCGGAAGGCGTCAGCATTCGGGGTGGGTCTTTCCGGTTCGGGACAACCCACCCCTGCACCCCTCTGGCGGAGGGGAATAATTTTCATCCTTGGTGCTGCCGCTGTTCGGCATGGATGGCTCTCCTGAAAATCAGCTCCCCTCCTCAGTTGAGGAAGGGAAAGTCCGGGTCGAAGGTCCGGCAGGGAAGTTGTCGCATGGCAGGGTTGAGCCACCCCCCGGAAGGCCAACGGCTGATCCAGAAGGGAACCGCCATTTTTCGAATCACCATGAGACTCCCTTGACTAGGAAGGCCCCACGGGGAACTTCCCTCTTAGTTTCTGGGAGTCTCTGCGGCTAATCTTCCAGCATCTCGCCGGGAAACCAGATAGGTCTTGATGAATGGGTCAAGGTCACCATCCAGGACGCGGTCGACATCGCCGACTTCATATTTCGTTCGATGGACTTTTGCCATTCGATAGGGGTGCAGCACATACGAGCGAATCTGGCTGCCCCAGGCAATATCCATCTTGGCATCTTCGATGGCTTTATTTTCAGCTCGTTTCTTTTCCATCTCCAATTCATAAAGACGTGAGCGCAACATTTTC
>QHZQ01000271.1 GCA_003224725.1 Acidobacteriota bacterium
TGCTGCCAAGTAAGACCGACGAAGCACAGTCAGGAACTCGGATTGGTCGCAACGCATTCGTCTCAATAGGTAGGAGGTTAATATGTGTTATGTATCAGCAGAAGGCCGTTCCCGTGACGCCAGAGAGGACGAGGTCCTGGTGGTCTCAAGACAGCCGCACGGCTCGAACTGGCTTGTGTCTCCCGACGACAATTCCATTGCCGTGTGTCTGAAGCACGGCACTGAAGTTGAACTGCTACATATTCCGCCCATTTTCCGTACCCATCTGGTAAACTCCATTGGATGAATCCATAATATCCAAAATCCACCGCCTTCTGGTCCGCTTATTTCAGCATCAGGAGATAGGCCAAAAGATCATGAAAATCCTGAACAGTTAAAGTCGTTTGGAAATTGTCAGGCATCAACGAAGTCGTGCATTTTGCGTCTTGCTGGATCTCATCTTTCAGCACTGTATAGAGCTTTCCCTGAGAGTCTACCAGCTGCAGCATGGAGTTGTCTTCGTTCTGCTTGATCCCCGTGATGCGGCGTCCCTTTCTGGTGACGATTTGAACCGATTCGTATCCCGGAACAATCTGGGCACTGGGATTCAGGATTGATTCAACCAGGTATGGAGGGGGTTTCTTACCAATGTTAGTCAGGTCTGGCCCAACTGCTTTTCCTTTCCCATTCACCACGTGGCATCTCCCACACGCAGCTTTGCCTTGAAGATTGTGGAATAACGCTTCGCCAATCTTGGGATTACCTTGGATGTAAGGAGTCCACTCGGAGGATGCGGTGGAGGCAATTGCCTCAGGAGCTTTTATAGCAGAGGTAGAGACTGCAGCGACCCAGCCCGCTGGCGGGGTCCAGGGACCCCCATTGGGCCCTACCTCATCCGGTCTCCCCCGAGGCAACAATTTCTCGGTTCTTGCGCTTACATAGGTATAAATTTCTGTGATCTGTTTATCACTGAGAAGTTGATCCCACGCTGGCATGCCTTTCTGGGGTGTCCCGTTGCGCACCATCCGCAGAAACTCCTCATAGGCCAGTTTTCTTTTAGGATCTGTCAAGTTCGGCGCCAAGGTAGTGCCAATTGCGTCGACTCCGTGGCATCTGTAGCAGTAGACATGCCACCATTTCCAGCCATCATAGACGCGTTTATAGACCTCTGAAGAATCCTGCGCTGTTGCTTCCCGGATGATCTGAAGCTTAACAAAGTCATCCAGAATCCAGGGCACCACCGCTGCAAGGACGAGTATCACACCTCCTCTTAAAATCCGCGATTTGAGAAGTCGACAACCGACAGGCTGACTCATCACTGTTTTGCGGCCACCTTGCTATCCATAAGCGGCACTCCATAGTCTTCCAGGATCTTTCTAATTTCAGCTTGCTTCCTGTCAAGTACCTTCTCTAATTGGGTTTTTAATTCCTCATCCCCCTCTCTGACGCCCATGGAGATATCGAAGGTAAAGGGCAGATCGCCTTTTCCGGAAGGGACAGGGACCAACTCCAACTGGACATGCTGTTGTTTTGCAAAGTATCCTGCGGCAGGTCCCCAAACAATCGCCACATCGATCTCGCCGCTGGCGACTGCATCGATGATCCTGCTAGGGGGATTCTCTCGGGAGTAAAAGGTGTCGTAACCAACCACATTATCCACCAGTCCCCTCTTTGCCAGCTCGTGAACGGGAGGGGGATTCTCGTAATCGTCGCCCAGCAGATGTACCCCAATTTTAAGTCTTCCGAGAATCGGATCATCGAGCGATTTGATCTGAAATCGCTTACCTTGGGGATAGACAAAAACATAGGTCGATCGGTAATAGGGCTTGGTCCAGCGAACCAGATCATATCCTTTAGGAACGCCGATCACCACGTCACAACGCGCCTCCTTGAGGGTGGCCTTCAGGGTGTTTCTGATAAAACCTCTCCTTTGTCCCCACCAAATATAGGTGGGAGAGGCGCCCAGTTCCTTGGCGATCAAATCGGCGATTTTGTTTTCAAACCCCTCCAACTGCTGGTTGGAAAAAGGGAGATTCTCAGGATCGGCACACACCCGAAGCTGCTTCTGCTCCTCTCCCAAAGCAGTCCAGGTCTGCGGCACCAACATCACGAGGAGAAACAATCCAGAAATGTTTACAGATCTTTTCTTCCCCATTAGGAAGCTGATTCTCTCTCCGCGCCTCAGTATCTCTGTGGTTAAATCCCCGTCAGGTGCAGCGCTTACGGGAGCGCAAACACTGTCAGCACACCGCCCTGGTTACTATAGTTGGCCACGTCTCCAAAGGCGCCCAGTGCTCCCAGTCCTGCCGTAGGATCCTCTGCACCCATTTCAGCCGCAACTCCGATACCTGACCATCCACCGATACCAGAAAGAACGGCGACATACTGCTTTCCATCAGGACCCATATACGTCATCGGATTACCGATGATGCCGGAGGGGGTCTTGAACTTCCAGAGAAGCTCACCGGTTTTGGCATTAACCGCTTTCAGCCATCCTTCCATAGTGCCGTAGAAGACCACATCACCGGCGGTGGCGAGGGCGCCTCCCCAGTTAGCCAAACCTTCCTTAATGCCCCACCTCTTCTTCCCGGTAGTCGGATCCCAGGCAATGAACTCGCCTCTGTTTCCGCCTGGACCCGCATGACTGACCACGATTGCGCCAACGTACGGTTGGCCCGCCTGGTACTTGACTTCTACCCCTTCATAATCGATGCAAAGATTGTTGGTAGGAACATAAAAGAAACCTGTTCTAGGGGAGTAGGCAACCGGCTGCTGGTTCTTTCCCCCCATGGCGGAGGGACAGATGTCTTTCGTGTTTTTCCCCGCTGAAGTCCTTTTCTCGGGAATCTCAATGGGCCTGCCCGTTTTCAAGTCTATCCCTTTCGCCCAATTGACAAAAACAAAGGGCTCCGCCATGAGCAGCTCACCCGTTGCGCGGTCCAGCGTGTAGCAAAAACCGTTGCGGTCGAAGTTAACCAGGACCTTTCTTATTTCTCCCTTGATCTTGAGATCGACCAGGATATTCTCATTGATCCCATCATAGTCCCAGGCATCGTGCGGAGTCTTCTGGTAGGCCCACTTCGCCTTCCCAGTGTCAGGATTCCGCGCGAAGATCGTCATTGACCACTTGTTATCGCCAGGCCGCTGGTCGGGATTCCAGGTCCCCGGGTTCCCCGTCCCGTAATAGAGAAGGTCGAGCTCGGGATCATAGGAATACCAGCCCCAGGTTGTGCCTCCGCCTCTCTTCCACTCATCGCCCTTCCAGGTCTCCACCGATCCCGGATAACCGACTTCTTCCTCCGGTCCCGTGCTGTACATTCGCCAGATCTGCTTGCCCGTCTCAATATCATTGGCCGTGACAAAGCCACGAACACCAAACTCTCCTCCGCTGATGCCTGTGATCACTTTGTTCTTAATCACCAGCGGGGCCTCGGTAATCGTCATCCCTTTCTTATGGTCTCCCTGCTTGACCTTCCATAATTCTCTCCCTGTTTCAGCATCCAGAGCGACCGTGTGTGTATCCAACTGATTGAGGAAGATCTTACCTTCGGCATAGGCCAGTCCTCGGTTAACCGTGTCACAGCAAGCGATCGGAACCACTTCCGCCTCCTGCTTTGGGACATACTTCCATTGGACGGGCGCCCCCTCCTTCGTCAGATCCAGGGCATACACGATGTTGGGAAAGGGGGTGTGGACATACATTGTGCTTCCCACCACCAAGGGTCCACCCTCATGGCCCCGCAAGACACCTGTGGAAAATGTCCAGGCAACCTTGAGGTTCCTGATGTTTTCGGTGTTAATCTCATTGAGTGAGCTATATCGGGTCGCTGCGTAATTCTTGTTTGGCATCACCCACTGTTTATCATCTTCTTGTAACTGGGTAAGCTTACCACCCCCAGCATGGGCTAGCGCGGGTAGCATAAAGGTTGTGATTAAAAGCAGCATCAATAACCTCTTCATAACACTCCTCCTGTAAGCCAAGGTTAATATTTAAATGAGCAGCACACTCCAGAACAGCCTCGTGGACAGATAGCTGTTCACCTTCGTCCTTTGAAGCCTGCAAAGCGGTTTTCACAGTCCACTGAGTAGGCCTGTCGAGCTTCTTATAATCGGAAAGTATGAGTGATGACTTGCTCCGAGTTCCTTGTTCGACCAAAGCAATTACCTCGTTCCAGCCCTGTCGATAAGAGACTGATCCGCAAACAAACTAAAACATGGGCCTCGATGAGCGCCTCGGTAGGTCCACTGCCCCACGAGGGTTGAGTAGGGCCGTGTCCCACTCAATGGCTCCAGCTGCATCAATTCATCAAGATTCCATGAGTCTAACTCCCCTACAGCTTACTTTAGTCAGTCCTTAATCAGTCCTTGTTTAAAAGGCTGCAGCCCCTGCCTCCGCCACAGCATGGTCTTGCTCGCCCGAACCACCACTAACACCTACGGCGCCAACTACCTTTCCCTCTCGCTTGAGCGGAATGCCACCGGCAAAGATCATGATCCTGCCATCATTGGAGGCATGGATCCCAAAAAATTGCCCGCCCGACTGGCTATGCATTGCCAAGTCCTTCGTAGCGATATCAAAGGCTCGGGAGGTAAAAGCCTTCTTAATGGAAATGTCAATACTCCCAAGCCAAGCCCCGTCCATCCGCACATGAGCGACCAGGTTCCCTCCCGCGTCGGCCACCGCTATGTTCATAGGTTGACCAATTTCCACCGCCTTTTTTTCGGCAGCGGCAATTATCCTTCGCGCATCGTCGAGTGTAACCATGGCAAATCCTCCTCATAAATTTAAGATGAGTCGACCCGTTTGCTAGAACAAGGCCGGCACACCTCCAAGTTGAATCTGAAAAAGTGGCTTTCTGCAGTCAGGCACAAAGACCGTCCCCACTCACGCGGGGTTTTGGTTTTAATTGATTTCTCCGGCTGAGTAAAAAAGTGGGCTTTACCTCAGATCGACTCGCAGACGTGTTTTTTAATGAAGGTGGTCTCTAGCGAGGTAATTCATAACATTCTCCCGAGGCCGGAGAGGCGATGTCAAGCAAATTATCCGAGAGAGGAAAGAATATTTACAAAGACTGAAATATCATGCCCAACTTCGGGTAATTATTCAGATAGCAAAAAGCGAGCAAAAGCGCCGGTAACAAGATCTTTGCTAGCTGGGCCCGTAGGGTTTGTATTCAAGTACTCTCTTGATTCGCATGCGGTCAAATGTTCGAGACCAGGCGGACCTGTCCTGGAAATCCAGCCTGCTGGGAGGCATAGGCGCACGTACACCGGGGCGCAGAGGATGGTGGGAACCGCAAGATGAAGGTCGTGGATTTTGTGACATTGCCGATACGGGCGGGTTCTACTGTTAACTGATCATAAGGTAAGCCACTGGTTCGACCAGTGAGACTTGAAAAGGTTTGACCGTTGAGGCAAAACATCCTCCGTGGCTTGATGAGAACCATCAAACATTTAAGGAGGATGTTATGTCCGAAGTTTATCAAAGCTTATCTCACTCGAAATGGAACTGCAAGTAGCACGTCGTTTTCGTTCCCAAAGGGCGGCGTAAAGTCTTGTTTGGGCGAGCCCGTCGTCATCTGGGGACCATTTTTCATGCCCTGGCACAACCGAAGGAGTGCCGGATTATCGAGGGGCACGTCATGCCAGACCATGTGCACATGTGTCTAGAGATTCCCCCGAAGCATCCGGTGGCGTCGGTCATTGGTTTTCTCAAGGGTAAAAGTAGTATCGCCATAGCCCGGCAGTTGTCTGGCAAAGAACGCAACTTTACCGGGGAACACTTTTGGGCTCGAGGCTATGCCGTCTCAACCGTTGGATTCGAGCTCGAGCAAGTTCGCCAATACATCAGCGAACAAGAAGCAGCGGATGGATCGGCGGGTCAATTCTAAAACTTCTCTAAGGCGCACTTCAGCGCGACGACCAATAAAACCGGGTAACTGCCTTTGAGGCAGCCCCACTCATCAAGCCACCCGCTACGCGGGGGGTGTCTGACTTAATGGTCGATCCAGGACACCACTCAGCGAAAGGGAATACCTCAGGTACCAACTTGCCGACGCCACGATCGGCTCGAACCGTCACCATCTAATGAGAGTCGCCGTCTTTTTATCCTACCGACTTGCCTTTGCTCAAAGCTGCAACAGGATTCTTCATACAATGTTCGTTATGACTGCCGCCGCGTCAGGCTCACGCCGCGGTTGATGGCGATGAAGCGGGTCCCGGCATCCGTCGCTAGAATATTGCGTGCCAGGATACAGGCGTCGCCGAAGGGAGATCCGCCGTAGCGTTTTTTATCTTCTTCATCCAAGCAAAGGATTTTGGGGATTTCCGG
>QHZQ01000107.1:0-17076 GCA_003224725.1 Acidobacteriota bacterium
GAACATCGTTGACCAAGGGCAACGAAATCTTCCCATCGGGCCGTACAGGAACCGATCTGGAAACTTCAAGTTCTTTCCAGACGAAAATATTCAAGACATCTCCGGAGCCAATAATGAAGTCTTCCCCAACGGATTTTCCAGATTCTTGCGTACCCTTAACCACCGGAGAGGATTCTGACTTGTTGACCATCTTATCTTCTTTCGGCTTCTCCGCCTGGTTTTCAACTGAGCTAGTTGACCCAAAACCAAAAGCGCATTGAATAATAGCACTAAGACCTACTGCAATAGCAAACTTGATCTTCAAGCTTCCTCCTCAATCACTATCGTCAGGCACCAATAAATAACATCAAAGCTGGATTCCTTAACGGATTTACTCTAGAATCTGCACGTTGTTCCCGCTTTGGCCTTTAGCTCGTTCCAACATTTCGAAAGCTCTTTGGTAAAGAGAGTTCGAATCAGTAGCGTGCGAAGGGAAACAGGCCCCTCCCACACTCAAAGTATGCGAGACTTTTCCGCTAGAACTCAGGTAGTTAGACAACCAGGCGTTTAAACGGTGACCTACTTTATAGGCGACGTTTTTATCGGAATAAAGCAATACTACAATAACGATATTTTCACCTTGCTTCCCGATCATGTCTGTCTCACGGGTTTCCTTCCGGATTAGAGTAGCCATTCTCTCGGCGACATCTAAATGATGTTCATCCCCTCCAGCGCTATCTCTTGAATGCGCTTCAAACAAAAGTATTGAAGTGAAGGTTTGGTACCTCAGGCTTCGCTTCAATTCATTTTCCAAGAGACCCTTAAGAGTTTCTTTATTTGAAATGTTATTGCTTCCGAGCATCGGTTCAGAGATGTCTTGTGAGATTGCAAGGTAAGAATTGATTAGACGGAGATACGCTTGCGGCTCAGTCCGCTTTGTTTTATCTTATACAAGAGAGCCTTATAGCTGATATCCAATAGCTCTGCGGCTTTCTTGCGGTTCCATCGAGTCTCCATTAGCGTGCCCATAATCAACTGCTTCTCGGCTTCTTGAGCAGCAAGTTTTCCTGCCCTCTTGAGTGGAATGCGACCATGGGCCGAATTCTGACTTAAATTTCCCTCACCTACAGGAATTCTTGACGTTGATCCAATATCCCTGGTCGCGAATTCCTCATTTTCCAAAACAACAATCTTCTTTATAATGTTTTCTAACTCGCGAACATTACCAGGCCAGTCATAGGAAAGCAAGGTATTGAGGGCTGTCTTTGACAAACATGAGTATCTCTTGTCAAACATGGCTGAATATTTTCTCAGGAAATACTCGGAAAGCTCCAAAATGTCTTCCTTCCGTTCCCGCAAGGGAGGTAGATGAATACTTACCACGTTAATCCGGTAATAAAGATCTTCTCTAAAATTCCCATTCTGCAGTTCCTTTTCAATCTGGCGATTGGTTGCGGTAATTATTCGAACATCCACTGAAACGTCCTCATCTCCCCCCAATCGGCTAAACTCGTTGTCCTGGAGTACGTGCAATAGCTTTGCTTGCAATGAAGTATGCAATTCGCTGATTTCATCCAAGAATATGGTTCCATGGTTTGCGAATTCAAACTTCCCAGGCTTTCTGTTTATGGCGCCAGTAAACGAGCCCTTTTCGTATCCAAAGAGTTCGCTTTCCAAAAGTCCAGCGGGTATGGCGGCACAATTAACTTTTACAAAAGGCTTGTCGTTCCTCGAAGACCGTGCGCATATTTCCCGGGCCACCAACTCCTTACCTGTCCCACTTTCTCCACGGAGCAAGACCGTTATATCAGTATTCGCTACCTGACTTACAATCCTTTCAACCTCGTTCATTTTTTCACTTTTGCCAAAGATAAGAGGAGATCGTTCATGAGCAGGTCCATCCACAAAATCCTCTCTTGTCAATAAACCACGTCCCACTGTTTCCATATTCACTCCTAAACTTTCAGACCCATTCTTTGAAGCATTCTAGAAATTAGAGAAACTTCATTCAATTACCGTATGGCAAAAGAGCCTCCATTGATCAGATATTTGCCTGATTATTTTGAAACTTCCTGTAATTGATTGAAAAGGTGAGATGTTGCCGGACTGCAGGATCAAGGCAGGAGTATTTCAGCCAATATGGAATGATTTTCATCCTGTTCTATTCGTGAGTAACGGTTTTCCTATTTATGGAAGCACAATACTCTGAATGACGATTCCCATGGTGAAACATGGATTCCTGCGAGCTTATGTTTGATGGACGTGCCAAGGGTAGTTTGAGACGAAGCGGTATTCCTATGATTTTTCGTAGAGGAGTTTTGTGAATCGGACGGACACTTTTTTGGTTGAGTTCAGCAAGCCATTATCAATCCTAACAATCTTGGCCGGAAACTTGAATTCATAGTCTTCGGTGACATTTGAATGAATATCAACTGGCGCTGGGATGGAAACAAGGAGGTCAGCCGTAATTTCCAACTCACGCTTACTTAAAAAGCATGCACCGCTGGCACTCACATTCACTGTGTAAGTGAGCTCAAAAAACTCGTTCCCATATTTGTCAATTCCCTTTAAGAAGATAGGCACCCTAATGGGCAAACGATAATGAGCACGTCTATCTGCATAAGCATAAGTCATTCAGCTTCCCTTGCCCTTATAGATAACTTTGATTAAGATTGCTCGAGACACACGAAGTCGCTTACTTTCAACCAAGGCAGCATTTTTGCTTCCAAGAGGAAAACTGGAAGTGAAATAAGGAAATGCTTTAAAGAATCATGGATTCAACAATTTACATGGAAATCGTTTTAAAGGCAGATTACCGTACACATAACAAAAACAGGAAAATATTTTCATAGTCTTAGCCAAATGGTGGAATCTCAGTTCCTATCTATGGCCGACTCTATGGTAGCAGGCGAACTACGAATGAGGACACCGATTTGGAATCCCTGCTGAGCGAGAGCCACTCTGGAGATGTAAACAGCTAAATGAAACCCTACCTATATATATTGGCTGTTCTGATGGTGGGCGCAGGTATCGGATATTTTATCGGGCAAAAATCCGTGACCTTTCAGAATTCAGTTTTCAAAACTTTGACTTCGGACCAAGATGACAGTCAATTGATCAGAAAGGTACTGGAAGGGCAAAGTGAAGCTTACAAACTTCATGATGCCCTCCTGCTATTCAAGGACTGTTCTAATTCGTATGTCGAGATTGTCGAGGATACCGGTGAAAGCAGAGGATTAGAAAGGTCGTTGATTTACTACCACCAAATGTTTGTCTTAGGCCATAGTATCAACTTCAATTTCAAAATTAACGACCTCAAGATTGCCAAGAATTCTGCAGTCGTCAAAGCAAGCTATTCAAAAACATCTGACCTGTACGATCAAGAGGGAATTAAAGGACTGACCGGGGAAGGCCTCTGGCTGCTTTCCAAATCCAATGGCAGATGGCAAATAAACGCCTTCTCTTGGACCGAAGAAGCGAAAAAGTAGCTTTTCCCATTGGCCGCTTTCACTCATAAACGGGCTCCAAGATTTTAGTGATGATAAGGCCGGAGTTCGATCAAACTATAGGGAGCCGTTTTGGTTGAGAGTAAAAAAAACGCTTTGCACTCCTAGGGAGGTATGAATGAATATTGATTTTCCGACTCTCTGCCTGATTTCAATACCTGGGTTCGTTATTGGTCTGATGACGGGACGCTTGGTTGCTGGCAGCCAATGGCAGTCTATCAAGAACAGTCTGGGAGTTCTAGGAAGATTCCTCAGCACCGCCACCTTCATAGCGTACCTTGGGGCCTCCGTCATCACACTTTCCATAATGATCATTTATATGGCAAATCTTCCTGACACAGCTAAACCCACAAATTTTTGGGTGACATTCGCTTTGGCATTCTGGATCGCTCTAAACCTGGTTCTTGATATGCGAGGCATATTACGGCGGCGAAGAAATGTTGAACCTCTTGATATCTAATACTGAAAATCGCATTCAATCCTCAGATTGAACGTACATCTACTTTTCGCAAGTACATCAAACCTGTTCCAGGCCCCACCGTTCCCGCATTCCTCTTTCAAGGTTTGCAAAGACAATACGGTCCACCAGCAACCCAATGATTATGATGACAATCATTACTGCAAGGACCTGGCTCATATCGTTTAACTCGCGACCAAGCGTCAATAAATGCCCCAAACCGACGCTGGCATAGGATAACTCGCCAGCCATCAAAGATCGCCAGGCGAATGACCATCCCTGTTTCATTCCGACAATTATGGAAGGCAAGGCGGCTGGGATAATGACCTCAAGGAGCATGCGATGACCTTTGGCACCCATGTTGCGTCCTGCTCGTAGCCAGAGCGGTGGCACATTTTTCACGCCTGATTCTGTTGCGATCGTTATGGAGAGAAATGCTCCCATAATCACAACGAAGATAATGGCTGATTCATTGAGGCCAAACCAGAGTAAAGCAAGAGGCAGCCAGCAGATGCTAGGCAGAGTTTGTAACCCTAGGGCCAATGAACCCAGCGTTTCTTCCAGGAACTTAATTCTTCCAAAACTCAAACCTAACGCAAGGCCTGCGACTAACGAAATCAAATACCCGATGACGATACGACGCATACTGGCAATGATGCCGATGATGAATGATTTGTCATGAAATCCGTTAACAAGAGTATACAGCACTTCGCTGGGAGAGGGGAAGAGAAACTTTGGCCAAAGCCCGATTCTATGTGCCACTTCCCAAGTTACGATCATCAAGACGTAAAACAGGCTTTTTCGTAACAGTCCGCCAGTCATAATCCAACTCCTCCTTGGCCACTTTTTCAACTTCGGCTTTCAGCTCTGCCAGTATAGCCTTCGCGTAGACCATCAGTCCGGGATCTTCAATATGTCGAGGGCGGGTGCACATCAATTGAAATTGTTGCTTGATTCGACCTGGATGGGTGGCAAAAACTAACACTCGATCGCCTAGGCAAGCAGCCTCTCTCACATTGTGGGTCACAAAGATGATTGTTTTCTTGGTGGCCACCCAAATCTCCTGGAGCTCTTCATGCAAGATATCCCGGGTCTGTGCGTCGAGGGCGGCAAAGGGTTCGTCCATCAACAAGATATCTGGATTGATCGCCAGGGCTCGCGCTAAAGCGACTCTTTGCTTCATACCTCCAGAAAGTTCGTGAATACATGAGTTGCTAAAGCGTGTCAGGTGGACCATTTTCAAGAAATGCATGGCACGCTCTTGTCGCTCCTTCTTTGATACCCCAGCCAGGCGCAACCCAAACTCTACATTTTTTGAAACAGTCAGCCAGGGGAAGAGAGCTAAATCCTGAAAGATCACTAATCGGTCGGTGCCAGGACCCTTTATGGGAGTACCATCGACTAGAGCATCTCCACCGTCTGGTTTTTCCAGTCCGGCAATTATATTCAGAACCGTTGTCTTCCCACATCCCGACGGACCCACGATACATATAAACTCTCCGGCTTTGACCTCAAGGTTGATGTCCTCAACCGCGTTAAACTTCCCTGTTTTGGTATGAAAGTTCTTGGAAATATGCTTAAGGGAGAGCTTGGGAATTGCTTGCCTCTGCGCTGCTTGCATTGAAGGACTCGTGTAGCCAGGGATCATATAACCATTTCCAGTGTAATCGTTCTTATGGCGATTCCGTTCTTGGATTCATGCAATCTCAGGTCCATCGGTGGGGGTGGCAGTCAAATCCGAAAACAGCACGGTGCTCAAATATCGCTCTCCCGTACTCGGCATGACTGTTACAATCAACTTTCCCTGATTCTCAGACCTTCTGGCAACCTGTAATGCTGCATAAGCTGCCGCCCCAGAAGAAATACCAACGAGCAATCCTTCTTCCCTGATGAGCCGCCGTGCCATCTGGATTGCTTGCTCGTTGGTCACTTGGATGATTTCATCAATCATTCTAGTGTTGAGAATTTCCGGGATAAAACCTGCCCCAATTCCCTGGATCTTGTGAGGCCCAGGTTTTCCTCCCGATAGAACCGGCGAATCCGTCGGCTCTACCGCGATGGCTTTGAAGCTGGGTTTTCGCGGTTTAATAACCTCCGCAACTCCTGTAATCGTTCCACCTGTTCCCACACCGCCCACAAAAATATCAACTTTGCCATCGGTGTCGTTCCAAATCTCATTGGCCGGAGTCTCTCTGTGGATCTTTGGATTCGCTGGATTTTTGAATTGTTGTGGAATCCAGGCCTTGGGGGTCTTAGCCGCGATTTCTTCTGCAGCTTTGATGGCGCCATTCATCCCATCCACTCCTGGAGTCAACACTAGTTCTGCGCCAAACGCTTTCAGCAAGGTTCTTCGTTCTATGCTCATTGTGTCAGGCATGGTTAAGATAAGTTTGTATCCCTTTACGGCGCATACGAAGGCAAGCGCTATCCCCGTATTTCCGCTGGTTGGCTCAATAATTATTGAATCCTTGTCAATCACTCTATTTTTCTCAGCCTCGTTGATCATGCTTATACCGATGCGATCTTTGACGCTTCCTGCAGGATTATGCGACTCAAGCTTAACGAGAATAGTGGCAACTGCTCCGTCCGTCACCTTATTCAATCGAACCAATGGTGTAGATCCCATCAGCTCAAGAACGTTATTTGCAATCTTAGCCATGATCCGGACCTCCTAGATGTAATACATAATCTGATTTTCCATTTTCTGGTGTTGGTCACAAACCTCTTCTAATGTTTTCGTGCGCAAAACCTCAACAGTGTTGGAGAAGAGATTCGACCAAAGGCTTCTTAGTATGTCCCGGGCGGTATTCCTGGACAGAGGCTCTTTGCCAATGAAATTTACGTTTTCTACAGGTCCCTCCAAAGCTGTTATTATCTCCAGGATTGATATAGTACTGGCAGCTCGCGCTAGCTGATATCCACCTTGACGACCGCGCGAGCTCTCGACCAGCCCTGCCTTCTTGAGGGTTAACATCAGCTGATCCAGATATTGCTTGGGTATGCTTTGTCGCTCGGCTATTTGAAAACTCTGAACAGGACCTTTATGAGAGTGTAATGCAAGGTCTATAATTGCCAGGAGTCCATATTCTCCCTTTGTGGAAAGTTTCATAAGTTCCTCGTTAAAACATGACTAAAAATATCGATTTAGTCAATCTACTAATCTTTATCTTTTGAGTCAACATAAAACAAAGTTGATAGAGCAGGGCATTTCTACATCAGGTTTAATTCAAAGCATGATTTTTCCTCTTGACTTGTCATCAAAACGAAATTACATTGACTAATTTGATTCACTTAGTCATGTATTTGACTTCGTGGTATCATTGGTGAAGCATTTTTCGGGGTGAAAAAGATGGTTGATGATCTGAATGGTAGCAATCAATGTAAAAGCCAGATGCATGACTGGCAGGCTGAACTTACGGATAGAAGTCTCAGGGAAGTGATCGAGTGGTCTTGCCAAAAGTTCAATGGACACTTGGCCTTTGCCTCTTCCCTGGGTGCCGAAGATCAGGTAATCACTCATGTGCTGGCCGAGACTGCACCCAAAGTTCGCATTTTTACATTAGACACCGGCCGTTTGTTTCCCGAAGCTTTCGAACTCATAGAAAGGACAGAAAGACGTTATAAAATTAAGATCGAAGTGTACTCGCCAAGTTCTGAGGAAGTGGAATCTATGGTCAGGGAACATGGCATAGACCTTTTCTACCAGAGTGTTGAACTCAGAAAACTTTGTTGTGGCGTTCGCAAGCTCCAACCGCTCAAACGGGCTCTACAAGGGGTGGATGCGTGGATTTGCGGATTGAGAAGAGATCAGGCAGTGACCCGCCAAGATCTAAAGGTCATTGAGTGGGACTTTCAGAACGATCTCCCAAAAATCAGTCCTCTTTGGAACTGGACTGAAAAAGAGCTGTGGGATTATATCAAAGCTCATTATGTTCCTTACAATCCTCTACATGATAAGGGGTTCTTGAGCATAGGCTGCTCTTGTTGCACCAGAGCCGTTTTACCGGGTGAGGATATTCGCGCCGGCCGTTGGTGGTGGGAAAACCCGGAACATAAGGAATGTGGTTTACATAGCAGAGGAGACCAATTTGCTCGCGACCCATTTTCCTTTACAGGGAATACGATTAAGCCTTCGCAGTCATAGAATCCGGCAATGCCATAATTTGGGGCGTGGAATGGATAGCTATTTCTTATCCCACCTTGATCTTCTGGAAGCAGAGGCAATCCACATCATGCGCGAGGTGGCGGCTGAATTCCGGCGTCCTGCAATGCTTTTCTCTGGGGGCAAAGATTCGATCTGCATGCTCAGGCTTGCCGAAAAAGCCTTTCGACCGTCCCGATTTCCATTTCCGCTACTTCATATTGATACGGGGCACAACTTTCCTGAAGTGATCCAGTTCAGAGATAATCGTGTTGCGGAGTTAGGTGAAAGATTAATTGTTCGGACCGTGGAGAATGCTATCAAGGCCGGCATTGCCAGGGAACTTCCCGGTAACGATAAGAGCCGTAATTGGCTTCAAATACCGACTCTCCTGAGTGCCATTCAGGAACTGAAATTTGATGCAGCGTTTGGGGGCGCGCGTCGAGATGAAGAAAAGTCGCGCGCCAAAGAACGTGTTTTTTCCTTTCGTGACGAATTTGGCCAATGGGATCCCAGAAGCCAGCGCCCGGAACTCTGGAACCTTTACAACACTGAGATTTTTCCCGGTGAGCATATCCGAGTGTTTCCACTCTCTAATTGGACTGAGTTGGACGTTTGGCAATACATAGAAAGGGAGAATCTGGAAATACCAAGTATTTACTTCAGCCATCAGAGGGACGTTTTTTTGCGAGATGGACTTTGGATGAGTGCCTGCGATCTGCTCCCTGTAAGACCTGGAGAGGTCATTCAGCGAAAAGCCATCCGCTTCCGCACCGTTGGAGATATTGTCTGTACGGCCGCAATCGAATCAAAATCTTCGAGTGTAAGAGAGATCATCGAGGAAATAGCAACCCTCAGAATTACTGAACGGGGGGCCAGAGCGGACGATCGGCGCTCAGAAACAGCGATGGAGGATCGGAAGCGAGAAGGATATTTTTGATGTCTGGAACAATCCGCGAAAACAAAGATTCAGTTGAATTGCTGCGATTCTTCACCTGCGGCAGTGTGGACGACGGCAAAAGTACCCTCATAGGCAGACTTTTGCACGACAGCAAATTAATTTTCGAAGATCAGCTTGAGGCCCTTAGTCGCGCCAGCCTGTTGCGCGGGGAAACCGAGGTTAACTTGGCAAACCTGACTGACGGATTGCGAGCCGAACGAGAGCAGGGGATAACGATAGATGTGGCTTATCGTTATTTTGCCACCGCAAAACGCCGCTTTATTGTTGCCGATACCCCAGGGCATGTTCAATACACGCGCAACATGGTGACTGGTGCATCCACCGCCAGCCTGGCCTTGATTCTAGTCGATGCTCGCAAGGGCGTTGTTGAGCAGACACGCAGACACAGTTGCATTGCTTCGCTACTGGGCATCCCACATCTCGTGCTCTGCGTCAACAAAATGGACCTCGTGGCTTTTTCGCAAGAGATCTTTAATCAGATTCGCCATGACTTCACAATCTTCTCTACGCGGCTGAGGATCAGGGACATTACGTTTATCCCTCTCAGCGCCCGTTTCGGAGACAATGTCGTGGAGCGATCAGTCAATATGCCTTGGTATCAGGGAGCGTCCCTTTTGTCATTTCTTGAGGATGTTCACATTGCTAGTGACTTGAACCTGCAGGATGCGCGTTTTCCCGTTCAGTGGGTCATTCGCCCACAGAGCGAGGAATATCACGACTTTCGTGCGGTTGCGGGACAAATTGCCAGTGGTGTATTCAAGATCGGAGAAAATATTATGGTCCTTCCTTCAGGAAGGCGTTCCAAGATTAAGGATATCAGCCTGGCCGGTAAATCACTGAAGGTGGCCTATGCACCCATGTCGGTTTCTTTGCTACTGGAAGATGAGATCGATATCAGTCGCGGCGATATAATCGTACCAACTGACAACCTGCCCTACTTCGGTAATGATGCTGAGGCCATGATCTGTTGGATGCACGAAATACCGCTGCACATTGGGAGGAAATACATTGTTAAGCATACCACGCAAACGACTAAAGGGGTCATCAAGAATTTGCACTGTCGGATAAATATCGACTCTCTGGAGGAGGAAAGAGCCTCTTTGCTGGAATTAAATGAAATTGGGCGAGTGTCTCTTAAAACGGCGACTCCACTGATTTATGATGAGTATTACAAGAATCGAAGCTTGGGGGGCTTCATCGTTATCGACGAAGCAACTCACGCGACAGTTGGCGCAGGAATGTTCTTCGAACCGACTAAAGCGCCTCCAGTGCCAGAGTACGTCGATTACGCAATTTGAGAAGTCTGAACCATGCCTTCCTGTAAAGCCTTTCGCTTGGGCAATCGAAAGGATAGAAAAAAACCCAAGACTGGAAGAAACACCACTGTCATTAGCGCTTTACCTAGGCCCGCTGAGTCTGCAATCTTTCCAATGATTGGAACCGCCATGCCACCCATTCCCCACGCCACCCCCATCATGAGAGCAGAAACAACACTGGCCCGGTCCGGGATGAGGCTTTGAGCCATGACGACATTAACCGGAAGTGTAAAAAGCAAGATAATCCCTCCAATCACCAAGAAGACATAGGAGGAGATTCCTTGTGTCAGCAAGAATGCCAGTAGGAGAGGAGTGGAGAAAAGCATGGAGAAGGAAATCACATTCTTCGCGCCAAACTTATCGGCTAAAGTCCCGCCACTAAAGCCGCCTATCGCCCCAAAGAACAGGAATAGAGAGGTGATTTTGCCTGCCCAAATGGCTCCTAGCCCTTTCTGGGAAAAGTAAAGCGGCAGGAAATTTACAAAGCACATCTGAACGGCTGAACGTATGACTGCGAGCAGATAGAGCAGAAGCAAGGGTCGCCAAAACCTTCCCAGAGAATCACGAAGACTCGCCCCTCCGCTAGTTGCTGAGGAGTGCTCAATGGGAGACACAAAGAAATAGAGCGAGCTGAACGCAATAATTCCCGGGATCATTACCAAATAAGAACGCTCTAATCCAAGAAGTGCAACAGCATAAGTAATGATAATGGGACCTAAAGAATAGCCAATAGTTCCGGAGGTCACAAAAATCGACATTCCGAGACCTTTACGGTGTCCACTGGCGACAGCTGTCATTGCGGCACCTTGCGGATGAAAGGAGGCAATGCCAATCCCCCCGCAAATGAGAAGAGACGCCAGAGTCCAATAGTTGGAAGCAAGCCCGAGGCAGGACATAAAGACAGCCGTTATCAAAGGACTGAAAACGGCAAAGACCCTCTGTAAATGACGGTCGGACAGATAACCGTAAATGGGTTGAGTAAAGGAAGAGGAAATAACCAATAACGCCCCCAGCCAGCCCGCCTCCGCAATGGTCAACTTAAGTTTGACCATCAATAGAGGAAGCAGCGACCCCAGGAAATTGGAATAAGCATCATTAATAAAATGCCCGACAGAAAGGGAAAAAATCGCCAGCTTGTCTTTTTTTTCCAAAGGAATCACTGTCTGCGTCTCAGAATTTGTAAGTCTGCAACTGATCTCGACAGGGAAAAACGTTGAAGACTGCTACTAACTCACTCTTTCTTTCTTGGCCTATCAGTCGAGGCTTCCACAAAACGAGAAAAAATCCTTTGGGAGAGTTCATCTTGCTCCCACCCTATCTCAGGATGCCATTGCACGCCCAAGACAAAGTGCTTGGCATTTCGCAACTCGACCCCTTCCACGATACCATCAGTCGCCCTAGCCACCGGTATCAGGGACGAAGCAACCTTCTGAATTGCTTGATGGTGGTAGCTGTTAACCCGCGGTTCCTTTTCCCGTGCCAGGTCATGAAGCAACGATTTCATTTTTATTTTGATCGTGTGGGATCTGTAATCCTCCAATGAACTCTGGGAGTGTTTGATGGCGCCTTTCACTTGGGAGTCGATGTCTTGCCACAGCGTCCCACCCAGGAAGACATTTAGAATTTGGACTCCGAAGCAAATCGCCAGCAACGGCTTGTGACTCTGGAACACTTCTGCCATTAAATACAAATCCGTCTGATCACGGCGGGTCATGATCGACCCGATTTTGGGGTGGGGCTCTTCTCCGTAGAGATGAGGATCCACGTCGCTATTACTTCCTGAAAGTACTACTGCATCCAAACCTCTCATCAAGTCTCGAGCAAAACCCTTCTCAGGAATCAAGGGTAGCAAGACCGGGATCCCTCCCGCATGAAAAACCGCCTCGCTATAGTGTTTCCGTAAATAAAACCGATCTCGACCTACATTCATCCTGCAAGAGATTCCGATCAACGGCTTTTTGGTCAAAGCGGCTCTCCTTCATTTGAATCTCGGGATGAGTAGAGGAACCTCTTCAGGCATTGAGGGAAAGAGTAACTCGTCAAAATAGATCATGCTAGCACTGTGTTTTGTATACACTTTTTCGCATCCCCGACCAAGAATAAAGAACCCACAATTAATAGGGTATCATTCTCTGAAGCAAGCTGGTGCGCTATGTCTAGAGCTTCCCGGACACTCCTGGAAAGTCGGATCACAGGCCGAAACTCGGGAAGCAAATTCTGGATTTCTATCGGATTTGCAGCTCGCTCCCACTCGGGCTGAGTTAAAATCACTTGGCGGGCCAGAGGAAATAGTTCTCGGGCAATTTCCCGAATGGCTTTATCTCGCATGCTACCATAAATCATCACAATCTGGTTCAATTCGAAGAATTGTTTAATATAATCTCTCACCTTTTGGGCGGCCGCCGGATTATGAGCGCCGTCAAAAATGATTCGTGGCTGGGAATTCAAAACTTCCAGTCGACCTGGCCAACAGGTCTTGGCAATGCCCTCTGCAACATTTTGTCTTTTGATTTGATAACCAAAGCTTTTCAGGATTTCCAAGGTACGGATTGCGGTGAGGGCATTCAAGACCTGATGTTCTCCAGGAAGAGGCAGAGCGATTTCGACTCCAGACTCCAAACTGCAACTTAGGCGCAGCCGGAAATATCCCAATGAATCAGCCTCTGCTTCATATTCAGAGTCTTCTAACACTCGAAGCAAAACCGCTCCTGTTTCCTGGCACCGCTTTTTGATGATCTGCAGAACGGTCTCGTTGGCATTACAGAGAACAACCGGCAATAGATTCTCAACTCTCACCCAATTTGGGTTCCTGAGCGCCCAGTCTGAGGACGCCATCTCATAAGATCGGGGCTTGATAGTGCCAGCTTTCTCTGCAGCGATTTCCTCGATAGAGTTACCTAAATATTTTTGGTGGTCATAGTCAACATTGGTGATGACGTCTACTAGTGGATCGACGACATTTGTAGCGTCTAGCCGCCCTCCTAAGCCGACTTCAAGCACGGCGATATCGATCTGCTGTTCAGCGAAATACTTGAAGGCAATCGCGGTGACCATTTCAAAATAGGTGGGATGGCGATCTAATGGGAAGTTCTTAGCAGTGCTGCCATTTTCATTCATCAGTGCGGAGACGGCGTCCTTGATTTCTTCGGTTAAGCGAGCGAAGACATCGGCGGCGATCATCACGCCACCAACACAAATTCTCTCTTCAATCTGAATCAGATGAGGAGAAGTATAAAGCCCAGTCCTATATCCACTCGCTCTTAAGACCGATTCGCAAAATGCGGCGACCGACCCTTTCCCGTTGGTTCCTGCGATCAGAATGGACTTGAATTTCTTATGGGGGTCTCCCAAGAAATTTAAGAGAGCGGTAATATTGCGCAGACCGAGTTTGGCCGTCAAAACTTCATTACCCAAAGAGTAAAGATAATTGACCGCTTCCGAATAGTTCATAAATGAGAAAAACCCACACAGCCTGGGTCGGCTTTCAAGAGACTGTGTGGGCTCAAAATGAAGAATCAATACCCAAAGAAATCCAAAGCCTTCGTCAAGTAGTCTCTCATTTCCCTACGATGCACAATCGCATCGAGCATCCCATGTTCCAACAGGAATTCACTGCGTTGAAAGCCAGAGGGAAGTTTTTGCCGGATTGTTTGTTCAATAACTCTGGGGCCGGCGAAACCAATCAGAGCCCCGGGTTCTGCCATATTGAGATCTCCTAACATGGCAAAGCTGGCAGTGACGCCCCCGGTTGTGGGATCGGTCATAACAGATATGTAGGGGACTCTGGCTTCATCCAGCCTTGCCAAAGCTCCTGTAATCTTGGCCATCTGCATCAAACTCAGGGTCCCTTCCTGCATGCGAGCACCCCCTGAGCAGGAGATGATGATGAGCGGGAATTTATTCTTTAAACATCGCTCAATGGCACGAGTGATTTTTTCACCTACTACAGAACCCATTGATCCGCTAATGAAGGCCACCTCCATGGCACAAATACTGGCTGGCTTACCACTGATTTTACCTTCTGCAGAGATGATCGCGTCCCACAGACCGGTTGTGGAGTGCATCTCTTTGAGACGACCTTTGTATGGTTTCTTGTCGACAAAATGCAGGGGATCGGTGGAATGAAGGCCCTTGTCATATTCCCTAAATTCCCCCCTGTCAAACAATTGTTCGAGCCTTTCCTTGGCAGATATCTTGAAATGGAAATTACAGGCAGGACAAACGTTAAGATTCGACTCCAGATCCTTCTTCCAGATGATTTGCTTGCACCGTTCGCACTTGATCCACAAACCTTCCGTGCGCACGGTGCGATCTCCCAACTGAATAATAGGTGTCTTCTCTTTTTTAAACCAAGTCATGTTGGTCTCTTTCTCTACTCCGAGAAAGCCCAAATAGTATCTTAGCCCCGCACGGAAAGTCAAAGCTGCCAGTCTGTCTCATGGTCTGCTGGATCGATCGTCGTCAAGCGCTGTCCAAAGGGAGGAGATTCCAGCTGAATGGAGAACGGATGCAAGTCCGCTCTCTGAGAAGTTTTGATGAGAGAACTATTTTTCTTGGATACTGGTTAGACTAAGAACATCTCCGCCTTGAGTCCCTTCGACTATCACCTGAATATCCTTTTCCGTAGCAGATTTATCCAGCAAGTCCTTAGCCCTGCCACTGCCTGCTGGATCAAAGTTTACAAATTTTCCGTCAGCAAAAATCCCATGGCCACTCTGAGCACACTGGTCCATCAGCGCGCACTCTTTGGTATGCTCCTTGGCCTTGGAAACATCTTTAATACCCCCTCCACACATCTGGTCAATCAGATACCCGGTCAACGTTACTTTTTTCCCTTCGGCCATGCCATAAGGGAGGACAAAGCAACAAGCCAACAGAAGCGCTAACCGTACACTCTCTTTGTTTGCCATTCTTATCTCTCCTTACCTTCAATTGAATAGGATACTGTGTCTGTCCCGAGCATCATAGGAAGCAAAGAGAAACCTTGTCAAGCAGTGAGACGACAGGGGAATATTGTGCCTGACAGTGACTTAAATTCAAGTTGCAATATTTACATCTCCCTCCCATAATGCGTTGCATGGGCGCTTACCGTTACAAGCCTCTGGACATCGGAAAAATGCGAACTTGCTCGATCCATCAAAGGAGAAGCAAGGTTGAAATACACGAATTTGCTCAGCTCTATCAGCAGGGGAGTGGGATTACTGGGCTGCTGCGTTCCTTACCGAAGATCCTTACAGGTCAGGAATTTCGCACAGTCGTTGAAGCCATCCTAAATGCCAGATCCAAAGGTAAGCTGGTAATCTGGGGTTTAGGAGCTCATGTCGTTAAATGCGGACTCAGCCCCATCTTGATCGACTTGATGCAGCGTGGATTTATCTCTGCTTTATCCATTAATGGAGCAAGCGCCATTCATGATTTCGAAATTGCCATGGTTGGATCAACTTCCGAGGATGTGGAAAAGGCGTTGCTAGAGGGTGATTTCGGCACCAGCGAAGAGACAGGTCAATGGATGAATGAGGCGATCAAGCAAGGGGTTAATGCGGGTTTGGGAGTTGGAGAATCCTTGGGATCGTATCTGCGTCAATATCCGGATCGGTTCCCATTCGCTACCTACAGCCTTTTAGCTTCAGCGTACTCGCAGGATATTCCAGTGACCGTTCACATTGCACTGGGCACGGACACGATTCATAATCACCCTGGAGCGGATGGAAGCGCTTTGGGTAAAGGCAGCCTTCAGGATTTCCGACTTTTGACATCCCTGGTTCGAGACCTTCACGATGGAGGCGTTTTCTTAAATTGCGGCTCCGCGGTTATCCTTCCAGAGGTCTTCCTAAAGACCGTCAACATGGTCCGAAACCTAGGTTATCCATTGGAAAATTTCACAACAGTAAACCTAGATTTCCAACAACACTACCGCCCAGTTCAGAATGTCGTAAAGCGCCCTACGAGTAAGTCGGGTCAGGGGGTCTCTTTAACAGGTCATCACGAACTGATGGTCCCCCTCTTGGCGGCATCATTAATAGAGAGCGGAATGGAGAAGGCTTTGCCAAGAGACATAAAGATCCTGTAGATACAATCCCAAGTTTAGTATCACCACAATTGGAAAGGCCAGGCAAGGATAGGGGGCAACGACTATTCCAATCCTTTACCCTCACGCAAGAGACTTTGCCACTCCTTCCTTGAAAATCAGCAACTCATGAGCGAGAACTTTGAGATACCGCCTCCAAGCGAAGATATTAAACCAATGCGTTCGGAACCTTCGGTACCGGCAAAACCTTTTCCGGTGTGGTCGGGGTGGGATGTTTTACTCCTATTTTTTTTTACTGGTTTTATCGCGCTATTTGTGGGAGCACTTGGTGAAGCCGTCAGTCACTGGTTGCAGGTAAAGTTTCCAACAGTTCAATTCCTGCGACATCCAGCCATTGAAAGTATTTTCCTCCTCTCATTTCAGGCCTTGCTGGATGTACTCATCTTCTTGTTCATCTACTTTACCGTCACCCTGAAGTATAGCTCTCCATTTTGGCTTTCTATCAAATGGGTTCCCCGGGGAACCCATTATTTGCTGACCTACCTCAGCCTGGGAGTTTTGCTAGCCTTGACGGTGCTCGGGATCTCTGCGGTTCTGCCGAGTCCAAAAAAACCTCCCCTCGAGGAATTGCTTAAATACCCTACCTCGGCCTTTCTTTTTGCGGCCTTGGGAGTATTCGTCGCCCCTT
>QHZQ01000107.1:17158-17675 GCA_003224725.1 Acidobacteriota bacterium
GCTACGGCACTCCTATTTACCACCGTCCACGTGACCCAGTTATGGGGTAGTTGGAGCGGCATTGTCCTGATTCTTCTAGTAGGCATTACACTCTCAACGGTGCGCGCCAAAACAGACTCCCTCATTCCCAGTTTTGTTATCCACCTTTCCTATAATTCCACCATCTGTTTACTGTTCCTCGTCGGCTCTCTGGTGAAAGGATTCCCAACCTAATCTCTTCGCCGTGCCACAAACTGGGCTTCTTCGCAGACGGAGCTGCGCAAAAAGCGGGCTTGGGCAGCCTGAGGATAGAGAGCCTCGTGTTCGTGATTGTCCTTTTCGTCGCCCTCGGCTTTTCGAGTCCGAGCAACAATATTACAAGCTTGGTCGATGTCATCTCTCTGAGCGCCTATCTCCTCCTGCAGTAACAAAGTAAATTCCGGCCAACAGACGTTGTCCAATGGGTTGAATGAACTGGTTTTGTTTTCCCCAGTTTAGCCAGGCCACGAGTCGCTGCTACTGATCGACCTTTAGGCTG
>QHZQ01000107.1:17733-27662 GCA_003224725.1 Acidobacteriota bacterium
CAAGACTAAAGATGCACCTGCTTGAAGGGTATAACTTCCGTCTTTAGTCTTGTCGTCGTAGAAGTCATGCAGACCGAACGGGTTCGCGGCAAACAACGTGTAGCCGCGAACATGCCAGTAAGTGGGATGCCGAAAACTGCTCGGATGATCGAAAATAGCAACGCCCAAGTTTTCATTTTTAATTTGGGTTGTGAAGTCAACCCATTCCGCTTGCTTGCCCCAACAACTCCTTTCGCCAATGCCACCACGCGCATTTTCAATACGCCCTCCTTGATTCTCCGAAAAGGGCTGCGCCAGCCGTATGCCAAAGGTTCCCTCCTTGGTATCGCCGAACTTTACCGGACCTTCGATGGCTCTGAGTTTGAAATCAAAATCTATCACTCGAACATTTGGCAGGTTGTGTACCTTGACCTCCCGAATTTCTTCCAGAACTCTCTTGCCTTCGTGTGACACCCAATCATTTCGAGACTTCAGTATTCCCACATGGTCGTCACTTTTCAACTCCTCGAATTTACGGTGGATTATCTTGCCGCTCGTTGGCGTTTCAGACCAAAAGTCAATTCCGTTGACGTCCCCATGGGTCAACCAAAGCCCTTTATGGTGCGGATGGTCCTTGGCTTCCCCAGCGATGTTTTGAATCATGGGGTAGCCTCGAGTAACGATCGTTCCAGAGGCGGCGCGCAAAGGATAGAATATTGGCTTGTTATACCCCTGAAAATAATAGGTCGTAAATGGACTGCCGGCGACCAAGATCTCGATCTTGCCCGTTCCCGTTCTCAATATAACTCCCGTTAATCCACTCTTGTTTTTGATCTGACTTTTTTTCGCGAGAGTGACTCTATGATTTGCGGTTTGGCTTTGAGAATCAACCTCTAAACCAAAGACGAGAACAACCAAATACAACCAATTACGCATTGATTTTTCCACTAGATGCGCTAATCACTTTTCAAATAAAGATTGTATCCCAAGTGAGTTAAAACGTTCTCTGAATGAACCAGTAAAATCCAAAGCACATCAGAATCAGCGAAGTCCAAGTGGTGACTTTTTTCTGCCAGTGAAAGCGGCTCAGGTAAAAAAACGCCAGGGACATCAGCCCAGCGACGATACCGACGGCCAAAATGGCTCCCAGATTGAAGGTCAGCAAAGAGGCGAGCCGGTCCTTTCTGGGAATGCCCCATTCTCTGACAATCGTGGAAGAACTAAACCCATAGACTAATCCGAAAAAACCGGCGACCAACCAACGATTGGCTATTTCCTTAAGCAATAGATTCTCAACCGCGATGTAAGCCACACTCAGAGCAATCGCAGATCCGACAAATTTAGATGGAAGAGCGGCAATATCCAGGGCCCCTATCAGAAAGGTCAACGCCTGAGATGACACAAAAGCACCCGCCGCTTTTAACTGATTACTGGAGGTGTTTCCGACAAGAAACAATCCAATGAGAAAGGCCAGGTAATCATAACCAGTAAGAATTCGTTTTCCACCCAAAGCCAAGAAGCGCGTCCCCAGTCTCAGGTAGCTCATCCATCCGCGGTGAACCTCTAGTCCAGCTTCGGAGTTCTCAAGATTAAAAAACCGCTGTTCCTGCTGACCATCATATTGTAGCAGAGCCAGATCCAGATGGCCTGAATCAGTAATGTTGTGCAGGGTTACCTTGAATCGGACATCCTCCAGGACTTGAGAAAAAGAATAAGTTAGAAAACATTCAATTTCCCCTGTGTCGGCCGTGAAGTTCCATGTGTCCAAACTCGGTCTCCCGAACTCGCCTTGACCCTTAATTTGAAAATTGTTGAACAGCTGAGGAGCAAAACTAGAGAAGCCGTCTTCGACTTCTTGAGCGCTTAGAAATCGGTCGGAGTTCCTATCCATTGGAGTGATAAAGTTGAGCTCGTACAAGTTGAGGCGCAATCGAACTCCAACTTCTTTTTCGAGAATTCGAATTTCAGAGTAACTGATGCTGGTAGTGTGAGCCAACGCCGATTTCTCCACCCAACCTGCGAAACAGGACCAAAGCGCTAATAAAAGTGTCCACTCGTTTGACCGTCGAAATTGGGCCAAAAAGCTTTCGAGACGCATGGGACTCCAAACGGCTTCACGTTAGATTAATGGCTCGAGACGGCTATCGGATCATCGTTTGAAGGTGCTCTCGACTTTACGATACAGATCCAACACATTCTTCATCTGGGAATGAATGAGGCCATTACTCGCCATGATCTCATCTTGGTAAATAGAAATAATTCTCGCTGGTGAAGTCCGTCACCTGGCCCCCGGCTTCGGTCACGATGAGCGAGCCCGCAGCCGTATCCCAAGGTTTCAGTCTCAGTTCCCAAAAACCATCAAAACGCCCCATGGCCAGATAACAAAGGTCCAGTGCCGCTGATCCGTCCCGGCGGACGGCCTGGGCAGCGTGAATGAAATTCTCAAAATGTTTCATGGCTTCGCCGCAATCATCCTGTACGTCATAGGGAAAACCTGTAGACAACAAGGCCTGCCTCAGTCTATCCACTTTGGAGACACCGATCTTTCTCCCATTCAGGTACGCACCATTGGCTTTCTCGGCAACAAAGAGTTCTTCAAAAATCGGATGGTAAACAACTCCAATGATGACTTCATCACTTTTTTCAAGAGCCACCGAAACACCAAAAAAAGGGTAATCATGCGCGTAGTTGGTAGTGCCGTCCAAGGGGTCAATCACCCACTTGAACTCAGACTGCTGAATTTTAGCAGTTCCCTCTTCAGCCACAATAGAGTGTTTTGGGAAGCGAGCGGTGAGATGGTCAACAATGAGCTTCTCTGATCGCCGGTCGACTTCGGTAACGATATTAATCTCACCTTTGTATTCAATGCTCTTGGCCTGCCCATAATGCAGTTTCAAAACGTCGCCACCGCGTCTGGCTGCTTCCACGGCTATCTCCAGATAGTCACGCATAGAGTTTTTCTGTATTAATCAGTCACCCATTAATAAATTCAACATTACCACAAAACTTGTATGAAGTTGTTGTATAATACAATTTGAAATAGACTTTGTTCCACACTGATAGAGATGTCAATACCAGTTTCCCCAGGATCCCACATGGTCAAGATTCCTGCTCTCTTTTCAAACCTATAAAATTCTAATCAAATTCCATGGCCCGAGGCTGGGAAAGTAAATCTGTCGAAGAACAAATCGAAGCCACTCTGGAAGCAAAGAATTCGTCTGGAGCAGGTTCATCTAAGAAACAAGTCAAACCCGTTTCGAAAACGACCCGCCCCTCCCAACAGCGAGAATCCCTACTACTGGCCAGAACCAGGATACTAAGGGACATTCAGACCACTGAAAACGCTCGCTATCGTCAACTATTGGAGACGACACTTGAAGCTGTCGAAAAACAGCTCTTGGAAATCAAGTAAGCCGTTGGCATGTAAGGGAAGTTATAAGGGACAAGTCATGACAACACAGTCCTCAATTTCGAGACTCGTAATGCGAGAAACTGGGAGGCTAATGACATTCGATCTAACCAGAAAGCTGTTTTGCGGATCCTCCTCGAAGTAGTGGGTTCTGACGGTCGACCTTTCGGGGTTGGAATTAGCACGCTAAATCAACTTCTTGCGGAATAGGCTTGATCGAGCTTTGCCGCCAAAATGAAATCGCTTTCGGTCAGCCCATCGATTTTGTGAGTCCAGATATCGACTCTCACCTTGCCCCAGGCTAAATAAATATCCGGATGATGCCACTCTCTTTCCGCGATTTCGCCTACCTGATCTACAAACTTCAGTGCTTCCGCAAAATTCGGGAATTTGTACGTTTTGGTTAGATGGTGTTCATCCATCACAGCCCACCCCTCCAACTGGCCAATCAGAGGTTGAATCTCCTTGCCCTTAAGGGGGGGCACGCCGCCCTTGCAGGGGACACAATTTCGAGCTGCCAGTCCAGACATATTGCCTTCTCCTAATAGAAATTGAAAATTCGAATCAACCACGAAGCCCATCCGAATCTCACCATCGATAATGAGGATACCTTCGATCCGACAGGATTTCAAATCAGCCAGCGGGCTGCCAAGCGGTTGCCCCTGGCCAGGGAACTGCTTTCACAAGGAAGCATCGTAATGACAAATCAGTCATGGCGCACGTTTGCAATTTCGAAGGAGCCATCCGTGCCGGCTTGGCCGGCGCCACAGAGCATAAAAATGGGATTCCCCTCCGCTGGAGGGGTGTAGGGGTGGGTTGTTACGGACGGGCAGGACCCACCCCTGAAGGCTGAAGCCTTCTTTCCCCTCCCGAGAGGGGATTTTCACGGGAGAACATAGTACATGTTGGCTACCGGCTGGAGTTGCCCTTGGTTCGAGGATGGATGTTTGTTGTATTCGTTCATCTCTCAGTCACTACTCAACCGACGCCTGAACGGCGTTTGAGACGCGTCGCAGCAGAAGTCCCTCGTCCTCGCTGGCAGGCCTCGTCGTAAGAATCACACAAAGCAGATCACGTTCCGGGTCAACCCAGGCAACCGTACCGGTGGCGCCCACATGCCCGAAGGTATGGTCTGATGCCAGATCGCCGAAGAAATTCCAGACTTTGGATTGTTTCAAGGCCCAGCCCCAGCCCCAAGGAGCACCTATTCCACGATTCTGGTCGGAAGTCATAGCCTCTACAGTAGGTGAGCTGAGAATTCTTTTCCCACGATAAATGCCGTCATTGAGAAACATCTGTAGAAAGACTCCTAAATCAAGCACGCTGCTATGCATTCCTCCCCAAGGGTGGCCCATGTCCCGCCAGTAGTAACTGTTAGCCCCAAATCGTTTGTTGTCATCCTCACTTTCTGCATAGGTGGGACTCCCCTGGCACCAGGCAGTCTCTTCAACGGCTCGGCCCATGAGACCTAAAGCACTGTCTTTCATTCCCAAGGGTTCAAAGAGTTCTTTTTTTTCAAACTCCCTCAACGGAAGTTTGGTCAGCCGTTCCACGATCTCAGCGGCCAACAGTATTCCCATGCTCTGGTAACCAAAAGAAGTTCCTGGTGTGTAGAGAAGTGGAGTTGTCATCGCGTGCTTTACGAATTCACGCAGGGGGGCATGAGCTCGCCGTAATTGAACATTCTCCGGCAGCATATCGGGCATTCCAGAAACATGGCTCAGCAAGTCTTGAACACGGACTTTTTCTTTCTCGAATCCCTTAAATTCGGGGAGAAACTTTTGAACAGGATCAGAAAGGCACACCACCCCTCGTTCCACCAAGAGCATCAATGAAGCGGCTGTAACTGGCTTGGTGATGGATGCCAAAAAGTAAATGGTATCGGGCTTGGCAGACGGGCTAGCGGGCTCGGGAGAGAGCTTCCCCGTGCCCCGATGTAACACTATAAGGCCGTGACGGGCGACGAGAATCGAGGCTGCAAGCACACGCCCACTTTTTGTTTCTTCTTCCAAGATTTGGGCAGCCCGTTCCAGTCGACTGGCAGACATCCCTGCTTCATTCGGCGATCCGTTCTTAAGGACTCGATCTGCGGCTTTGGGTCTCGCCTGGGCAAAACTGAGTAATGCCAAGGGTGAAAGGGCGACCCAGGGAAACAAGGAATTTAAGACCACAAGGGTTGGATTTAGATGTTTGAGCATATTGCCTCCGTCGAGAGGGTTAAGGGAACTGAAGTATTCAGCCGGCTCGCTTTCTTTGTTTGCTTTTTGTAATCTGGCCATCCATATTCAAAATTCATATCAAGGTTCAAATGGTTACGGAAGAGGTTAATGGGAGTCATTGCTCGTGGTCAGAATTGAGCTCCGCAACAAAGTAGTGCATCTCCCCCGTTAGCGGCCGTTGGCTTACCAACGCAGGTCTTCTGTGTTAACCCTCATTTTGCACGAGTATACCATTGCGCTTGAATAATCCCTATAATACACATGATAGCTGGATTCCCATGGATAGAAGGAAATTCCATGAAATCTCTCAATGAATTATTTCAGAAGCATTTTGGTCGCGAACCCTTGTATGTGGTTCAAGCGCCGGGTCGAGTTAATCTCATTGGGGAGCATACCGATTACAACGAAGGATTTGTTCTTCCGATCGCGATTGATAAGCGAGTCGTGATTGCCGTAGCACCGCGTCGGGATTGCAAAGTTGTTCTTTATTCTTGCAACTACGATTCTCGGAATGAGTTTAGTTTGGAATCAATTGCCAAGGATGATTTAAGACCCTGGTCGAATTATCCGCGTGGAGTTGCCTACCTCCTCCAAAAACTGGGCCATCGATTCAGCGGTTTGGATGCCTTGATTACCAGCGATCTTCCGATGGGAGCAGGATTAAGTTCTTCAGCCGCTTTTGAACTGGCCAGTGCCTGGGCACTTTTAGTGGCCGGCAGGAAAGGAGGTGGCGTGGAGGTTAACCAGTCCGGACCCGTCTCCCCCCCTGAAATGCCGGGCCCGATCGACCTGATTCGCCTCTGTCGAGAGGTTGAAAATGACTTTGTAGGTGTGAATTGTGGCATCATGGATCAGTTTATTTCGGCTTTAGGCCGACGCCAGCATGCCCTTTTCCTGGATTGTCGTACTTTGACCTATGAGCAGGTTCCTTTGCCCGATTCCGTGAAGATCGTTGTTTGCAACACTGGCGTCAAACGAGAACTGGCGAGCTCCGAGTACAACAAGCGCCGTTACGAATGCGATCAAGGAGTTCACTTCTTTAAGGGGCGGATCGAAAATGTGTCGGCTTTACGAGATGTTCATTCATCCGATTTGGAAAGATTCTCTGCCCAAATGGACCCACTTATTCGCAAGCGTTGCCGCCATGTGGTCTCTGAAAATGAACGTGTCCTGGAGTCAGTGGGAGCCTTACGGGCTAGGGACCTGGAGCGGTTTGGACAATTGATGACTACTTCTCACGAAAGTCTCAAACGAGATTATGAAGTGAGCTCCAAGGAATTGAATGTCATGGTCGAAATAGCCCTGCAGCAGGCTGGGGTCCTGGGATCACGCATGACTGGCGCCGGTTTTGGCGGCTGCACCGTCAATCTGGTTCGCAACGATTCAGTCAACCTTTTTGTCAAGCAAGTGCAGGAAAGGTACCAATTAGAAATCGGAATCGCTGCTGAGATCTACGTCTGCAATACTTCCGACGGCGCTGGAATTGCTCCCCAGGAAAGTTCGGATAATTGTTGCGGCGCCGTCTGAGTGTCACCACCATCCACAATGAATCTTTTGAAAATAAGCATCTCAGGTGTCCGAGGTATCGTAGGGGCCACTTTCACGCCGGAGCTGGCCGTAAATTTTGCACAGGCTTTCGGGACCTATTTGGAATCCGGGAAGATTTTAATTTGCCGCGACACCCGCCCCTCTGGGGCAATGGTTCGATCTGCTGTGATCTCCGGATTAATTTCAACAGGTTGCCAGGTTATCGACCTGGGGATTTGCCCAACCCCCAGCATGCAGCTTCTCCTCACACATCTAAATGCCAGGGGAGGGATTGCGATAAGTGGGGGCCACAATCCAGAAGACTGGAATGCCCTGAAATTTGTCAGGGAAGATGGCATCTATTTGAATGCGTTACAGGCTAGTGAACTACTGGATGTCTATCATCAGGGAGAGTTCAGCAAGATGCCCTGGAATAGGCTCTTTAAACTTGAGGAAAGAAACGATGCGATTGAACGCCATCTCTCCAAGCTAAGCCAGAATCTCGAATGCGAGGCTATTCGGAAGAGAAAGTTTCGGGTAGCGGTGGATTGTTGTAACGGAGCCTGTTCAGAGCTGACCCCGCGTTTTCTGGAAGAACTTGGCTGTAGCGTCGTGTCTATTAATGACTCGATTCAGGAACGATTTCCGCACGACCCCAATCCAACGCCTTCCAACATGCAACAACTAAGAGCTTTGGTAAAAGCTAGCGGTGCCGACATCGGATTTGCTCATGACGCGGATGGGGAGCGTTTGGGAATTGTTACGGAGCAGGGGGTTCCCCTGTCCGAGGAATATACGTTGGCGATTGTCACGGAAATTGAATTGTCCAAGCAAGCCGGGGTCGTGGTAACCAACCTTTCAACAACTCAAGCCATTGACGAGATTGCCATCCGCCACGGTGGAAGCGTCATTCGAACACCTATTGGTCAGGCCTACGTGGCCGAGACGGTTAAGGAAGTCGGAGCCGTCGTCGGCGGCGAAGGAAGCGGGGGAGTGATTCTTCCCAAAATTCAATTCACTCACGACAGTATCGCAGCTATCGGACGCATCTTAGAATTCCTGGCTCTCGAGCAGAGAAGCATCTCGAAGCTCGCCGAGAACATTCCGCTGTTTTTCATGGTCAAGCGGAATTTGGCTGCTTCTCCAAGCACGATTTACGCCAATATCCAAGAACTACGAAACTCTATCGAAACGGACGCAGAAGGATCGGAAGTAGATTATTCAGATGGAATTAAGCTCTCCTGGCCGGATGGCTGGGTACACATTCGGGATTCCAATACGGAATCGATGATCCGGATCATTGCCGAAGCCAGAGATCGTACTCGGGCCGAGACCTTGGCGGATTGGGCTCAGTCCAGGCTGCGGCTGAGAGACGTGAGTGACTAATGAAGCCGATACGCACGCTCAAGATTAGCATTTCCGGCGTTCGCGGTGTGATTGGCGATTCGCTGTCACCACCCCTGCTAACCCGGTTTGCGGAAAGTTTCGGAACCTATCTCAACTCCGGGAAAATCGTTGTTGGGCGGGATACACGAACTTCGGGAGAAATGGTGAAACACGCGGTATTCGCGGGACTGATGTCCACTGGCTGCCAGGGGGTGGATTTAGATATCTGCCCGGTGCCCACCGTCCAACTCATGGTTCGCAAACTGGGCGCCCGGGGAGGCATTGCCATTACCGCCAGTCACAACCCTGTGGAATGGAACGCCTTAAAGTTGATTCGGAGCGACGGATGCTTTCTAAACTCTTATCAAGCCGAAGAACTCTTAAGTATCTATCACCAAGGGGACTTCAGGAAGGCTCGCAATGACAAAATCAAGCAAATCAAAAGAAACACTCTGGGAATTCCATCTCACCTGGAGCAGATTTTGAAACATTATGGACCTGTCAAGTGGAAGGGTCGCAGATTGAAAGTCGCCATTGATTGTTGTAATGGGGCCGGTTCGCTTATGACCCCTAGGTTGCTCCATTCGCTGGAATGTGACCTAGTCTCAATCAATACTATCCCGGATGGAATTTTCCCCCATCCGCCTGAGCCAGTGCCGCAGAATTTGACCGATCTCTGCCGACTCGTCAAGGAGAGTGAGGCTGACGTCGGCTTTGCTCAAGACGCCGATGCAGATCGGCTGGCCATCGTCTCTGAAAAGGGAGTCCCCATTGGAGAAGACAACACTCTAGCTTTGGCCGTGAAATTTCTGTTAAGTCAGGAACGAGGCACCGTAGTAACCAATCTCTCCACCACTCAGGCCATTGATGATATTGCCCAGGTCTTTAATTGCCGGGTGATTCGAACCAAGATTGGCGAGGTCAACGTGACGGAGACCATGAAAAAGGAGGAGGCCATCATCGGGGGTGAGGGCAACGGCGGAGTTATTTTTCCGAGGATTAACTTCGCCCGAGATAGTATGGTGGGAATCACCCTGGTTTTGCATTACATGGCGTTGGCGGGAAGCCCGCTCTCAACTCTGGTTGAGGATCTGCCCCGCTATTATTTTGTTAAGCAAACAGTCCCCTGCCCTTCTTCCCGCGTGAGATCGTTCCTGAATTTACTGAAGGAAACTTATTCCCGTGAAAAAATGGATCTAACCGATGGTCTCAAGATCCTGCGCCCTGACTCGTGGGCTCATATCCGTCCTTCCAACACTGAACCTATCATGCGCATTGTTGTCGAAGCCAGGAGCGAGGAAGCCGCTCAGGTGTGGGCGAGGGAAATCATAGCCAAGATGGGTAATGGGTGAGCCCTAACAGGAATGATCTCGATACCTGGAAGGAACAAAAATCCTTAGCCCTACTGG
>QHZQ01000107.1:27676-39010 GCA_003224725.1 Acidobacteriota bacterium
TTTTTCCGCGACTTTTTTCATTCTTATGTGTTTGAAAGGTTGAGGCCATGGCAGGACATCCATCGGACGTCGAACTGATGTTGAAGGTAAAGCATGGGGATCGTGAGGCCTTTAGTGTGTTGGTGCAACGCTATCGTAAACCACTGATCAACTTTATCTATCGTTTTACTTCAAATTCGGGAGACTCCGAAGATCTGGCTCATGAAGTTTTTCTCAAGGTATTTGTGTCCGCACCAAAGTACGAGCCTAAGGCTGGGGTTTCTACCTGGCTGTATCGGATTGCCACCAATGCCGCGCTCAATCATCTTCGCGATTGTAAGCCGCAATTGTCTTGCTCCATCGAAGGCGGTTTAGAAGAAGGAAGCGGTCATTACCATGGTGAGATTCGAGATGCCCAAGGTTTGGTTGAAGACGAACTGATTGAACAGGAGCGAGTAGATGAAATTCGCAAAGCGGTAGCTGGCCTGCCGGAAAATCAGCGATTGGCCTTGATCTTGACGAAGTACCAGGAACTTTCACTCAAGCAGACTGCGGAAGTTNNNNTCCCTTATTTTTCGTGCCTATAGTACGCTGCGAGCGAAATTGATTGCAGTCGTGGGGGTCTAGGGCATACGTGCTCCGAGCCGAACGGTAAAAATGCGGCGTTGAGCCGTCTCATTCCAGAGGTGTCATTATGAATTGCCAAAAGGTTCAAGAAAATTTTTGGGAGTATCAACACACCCAACTGGCTGCAGACTTGATGCTGCAAACGTCCCATCATCTTAGAACCTGTCCGTCTTGTGCCTCTGAGTTTGAGAGTTACAAACAAGTGGATATTGAATTAGATCGACTCGGTGAAATTGAGCCTTCACCTTACTTCGACCAGAAACTCAACGCTAAACTCGATGGCCTGGAAAAGCAGCACACCTGGCTGGGTGGTGTAGTGTTCTGGTTGAAGGACCGCTACGCCTTGAGTTTTGTTCTGCTTTTGATTACTACGGTGAGCGTCTGGGTTGGTTTTCGTCACCAGCAAGCCCGGAAGCTGAATTCGATGGAAGAGGTGCTCAAAGTTCAGGACAGGTACTTGAATAACAGTGGAAAATCCACCGGCCAGACGGTTTCTCCCCCATTAATAACGGAAAATCCCTCGTCTGCTCCTGATAACAGCACCGATCTCGAGTCTGCCTCAAACGAGGAGGAGGCAATTCCGGACGAAGATCTGGCGGTAGTTGAGAATTACGAACTCCTCCAGAACTATGATTTCTTAAAGAAGTTTGACTTTGCCGATCCGCAAGGCGAAACTCGACCAAAGGTGAACTCAAACTAAATGGTGAAGTGCGTCAACCGAAAAGCAGCTTTGATGTTCTTGTTGACTTGCTTGCTCATAACGCTGATTAGCCTGAGAGAGATTTTCGCTCAAGTCGGAAATGGCAAAGGTAGACCGAAAAACCCGCCACGAAGAAGCCGGCAGCTAAGTCCGGAAGAGAAGAAAAAGCTCAAGGAAAGATATGAGCGCTTTAAACAGCTTTCACTGGAGGAGCAGGAAAGGCTGCGCCGACGCCAGAGGGAATTCGAAAATCTGCCGGAGGAACAGAGGGAAACGTTACGGCGTCGCCAGGAATTCTTGGAGCAATTGACTCCTGAACAACGCCAGCGGGTACGCAGATTTTATCGACGCTGGCAGAATCTCCCTCCTGAGCGGAGACAGAGGCTGTCACAACGATTTAGACGACTGCAGCATTTGCCTCCCGAAGAAAGGGAAAAGGCTCTTTCCAACATACCTTTTTGGCAGAGGTTAGATCCTGACGAACGCAAGGCTTTTCTCGATTTAATGGGTCACTTGCCAGAAGACCGTCCAACCCCGTAAATACAGCTTCAAGGCACAGCGGCTCAAGACACTATTCTTCTCTCCCCACCTAAAAAGTAATCCAGCTCTTCCCTATTGCATCCGGGATTCGTGTTATAGTAAGGCTCCAATTTTGAAGAATGAGGTACCACATGCGTTTTCCAAGAGTGTTGAGGCTCCAACAAAGTTTTGATACGACTCACATCACCCACATTCCCGCCCAGATAGCCCAAGAAATGAGCAAGCTCGGTCTAGAAAAGCGAATCAAACCCGGCGATACGGTAGCTGTGACGGCGGGCAGTCGGGGGGTGGCGAACATCGCAATGATTATCAAAAGTGTGGTGCAGGAGTTACAAAAGAGGGGAGCTCAGCCTTATGTCATTCCCGCGATGGGCAGCCATGGTGGGGCAACGGCAGAAGGCCAACGCGCCGTGTTGGAGTACTATGGCATTACTGAAAGTTCCATGGGTGTCCCCATTAAAGCCACTATGGAGACAACCCAGGTCGGGGAGACTCGACAAGGGATCCCAGTTTTCGTCGATAATAATGCGCTTTCAGCAGACCATATTGCCGTGCTGAATCGCATCAAGCCACATACCGATTTTGACGGTGACATTGAAAGCGGCTTAACCAAGATGATGGCCATCGGGTTGGGAAAGAACACAGGAGCCATCCACTACCATCGAGCCAATATTAAGTATGGCTATTATTCGGTCATCACGAATGTCGCCGAGGTGGTAAAACAGAAGTGCAAGATCCTCTTTGGCCTTGGAGTGGTTGAGAACGCTTACGATCAAACTGCTATTATCGAGGGGATTCTCCCTTCAGACATTGAGACAAAAGAGAAACAGCTCCTGAAAATTGCCAGGTCCTCTTTGGCGCGTATTCCCTTTGACCAAGGCGACGTCCTGGTGGTTGACGAAATGGGAAAAAACATCAGCGGTGCCGGAATGGACACGAATGTGATTGGAAGAACCGTCAGCCAGAGAGAACGCGCCGCGCTGAAGCCCAACTTCACTCGAATTTTTGTTCGCGATCTTTCTGAGGAAACTCACGGAAACGCGGTAGGGGTGGGATTGGCAGATATCGTGACCCGGAGGCTTGTGGAAAAAATAGACTATAAGCCAACCTACATTAATGCGATTACGAGTACCAATGTGGAGGCTGCCCGCATTCCGGTTACTTTTGACACCGACAGAGAAGCCCTGGAAACAGCCATTTTGACCAGCGGTGCCAGCAACTCCGAAGCCTGCCGCATGGTTTGGATTAAGAACACCCTCAAACTTGATCAGTTTGTCGCCTCTGAAGCTTTGCTGGAAGAAATCAAGAACAAAGCAAACCTGAAAGTCTTGGAAGACCTGGGTGAGCTGTCGTTCTCACAGCGTGGGAACCTGAACAATTGGCTCTGAACGGGAGGTCAAGATTTGTTTAAGGTGGTTTCAATAGATGCAGATCGATTCCCCCCGACGGTCGAATGGGAAATCTTGGCCGAGGTGGGAGCTGATCTTGTTGCCGTTCAATGCCAAGGAGAAGAAGAGGTCATTCGTCATACTAAAGACGCAGATGCCATCCTAGCTTCCTTGACTCCATTGACGCGACACATCATGGGGTCTTGGAGTAAAATGAAGGTCATTGCTCGCTATGGCATCGGCGTCGATTCTATCGATTTGCAGGCTGCCACCGATAACGGCATTTACGTCACCAACGTTCCTGACTTTTGTTACGATGAAGTTTCGGACACTGCGCTGAGCCTGATTCTGGCGGTCACGCGAAAGGTGGTGGCGATGCATCAGCTCGTCAAGCAGAGGATATATGATCGGGGTCGCGCTTATCCGATTTACAAACTCCGTGGCAAGACTTTGGGCCTGGTTGCTTTTGGCCGGATTGCGCAAGCTGTAGCCAAGAAAGCCATGGCCTTTGGATTTAGGATCCTGGCTTATGACCCTTACTTGAAGACCGAAAATCCTGTGGATTTATCCGTTGAGTTTGTCGCTTTGGAAGATTTACTGATGCGTTCGGATGTCGTTTCGCTACATACTCCTCTGACGGCTGAGACTCGTCACATGATCAGCCATCCCCAGCTCCGGATGATGAAACCCACCGCTTTTTTAATTAATACGGCTCGAGGTCCTGTCGTCGATCAACAGGCGCTCTATCTGGCTCTGAAGGAAGGCTGGATCGCGGGAGCTGGACTGGATGTGCTGGAAAAAGAGCCCCCCCACCCCCAGGATCCACTGCTCGATCTGGATAACGTCGTTTTCACTCCCCACTACGCTTCTTATAGTGAAGAGGCTTATCAGGAAGTCCGCGCCAAAGCAGCCCGCCAGGTGGCTCAAGTCCTCCGAGGTGAGATTCCCACCTGTCTGATCAACCGGGAAGTGTTGAACAAGAAAAGAGCGGAGCGGGGAGAAAAATACGAGGATATTGGGTGATGGCTTGGTTCGTTTCCCTCGCTTACTACCCGTTATGGTTCTTGCTCGTGCTCGCGCTCTTACTCGAATAGTCGGCGGCAAACGGAGCAAGAGCACGAGTCAGACCGAAATGAAATCCTTCACCGAATTTCTGAAAGGGCGGACTTAGCCTTAGTCTTTCCCAGCCATCAGGCAAGCAAGCTGGATGGCTTTAACCATGCTTTCTGGGTTGGCTATGAATTTTCCAGCAATGTCAAACGCCGTGCCATGATCCACCGAAGTGCGAATGATGGGCAAGCCGATGGTAACATTGACGCCGCTGTCAAATCCCATCAGCTTCAAAGGGATGTGCCCCTGGTCGTGATAGAGGGCAATGACAAGATCAAACTCACCCTGATTCATCCGATGGAACACAGTGTCGGGAGAAATGGGACCCGCGACATTGAGACCTTCATTCTGGGCTTGACGAACAGCTGGCGCGACTTCCTCAGCCTCTTCGCTGCCGAACATACCGCCTTCACCTGCATGGGGGTTGAGGCCCGCCACGGCAATCCTGCCGGTGTCAACATGGAGCTGCCTCAAAGCCTTTACGCCGTAATGAATCGTATCCAGGACCAGGGCTTGGCGTAAGCTTAAATGGGTGGTGATATGCATCGCTCTGAGATGGTTGACCACCAGCAGCATCCGCACCTCCCGGGTCTTGCAAAGTGCCGCCAGATATTCTGTGTGCCCCGGAGCATTGATCCCGGCCATTTGTGCAGCCTCCTTGTGAATGGGACCAGTCACAAGGGCGTCGATTTTTTTCTTTAGGCACAAATCCACACCGGTCCGGATATACTCCAAGGCCGCTCGGCCGCATCCTTTGTCCACCTGCCCTAACTTGACACGAGTGAAATCAATGTTTTTCAAATCGATCAGCTTAACAGTCGCTGGATTTGCAGCGGGCTGGAAGGGATCTTCCAGTACCTGGATGCTACGTCCCGGCATCAGTCGATCTGCGTAATGTTTCACGGTAGAAAATTCACCAATTAGCACTGGGGTGCAGCGATCTTCAATCGATGGCTCTAGCAAGGCCTTTATAGCCACTTCGGGACCAACTCCAGCGACATCCCCCAGAGTAATCCCGATCTTGGGTTTCTCTTGATTCATAACCTCTCTTCAGGGCGTGGGAATTCATTTGAAAATCTTCTTAAGAATTCCGTTGCCCTAGTCAAGGTGTCGGCTTGCCCAAACCCACCCGCCTTGGTGACTACAGGTTGATTGTCCAGCAGGCCTCCAATCCATTGGCCATAAGGGATTCCAGGCTGGACTTCGCCGATCATTCGAATTCCGGAGGCGCCTGTCTTCTCGTACACTTTCATGGCAGTGTCCCCACCCACAATGATAAGCCCTCCGATTTGCTTCGAATCAATTAATTTTGCACTGAGAAACTGAAGGGTGTCATGCAGACCCTGCAAATGTCCTCTGGAGTGAAACGGTTTCCGGGGGCAAATATTGAGAGCAACATCAAGTCCTCGCTGCAAAGATTGCTGCGCTCGGCTCAACTTTGCTTGCATGACGGGACCTGCCTCCGCGTCCTCCGCCTCCAAGTTCAAAATAAATAGGGTTCTCCTTGTGCCGAGGTGCTCTAACTGCGCCAGGTTGGAAGAGTTGAGACTTCCAATGACGAGCAAGACCGGTTTCCCTGGCCAAATCTCTGGACAGAAGGCTTCTTCTGATGGAACGGGCTTTGTAGGTTGGTATCCCCAGCCTAGCGGAAGGAATCGCGCTAATCCTGCCGATCCTACCCACAACACTTTCTGATCAAGACGGCAACCGCCCAAGCAAATGTTCTTCAAATCTTCATCGTTAGTGGCGTCAAGCACTAGAAATTGGCACCCCTTGGAGCGGTGCGACAAAATCTGTTGCTCAATCCATTCGGGTCCTTTTCGATACGCGGCTCGTTTAATTAGCTTGACTCTCCATCCTAAGTGTTGCTGAAGTACTTCCACGAGATTGGCGCAGTTACCCGAATCACTCTCCCCTTCATGATGCGTTCGCAGTTCAGAAACGGGATGGCCATTCAGCTGCTGGATACCATTCTCAGTGGTTCTTCCCCAAATTGGAAGGGCAGGGGCAATCAGGATGATGTCCGGGAGACATGCCTTGACCAAGGCGGATAGCTCGGAACACCAATTTCCTTTCAAGGTGGAGTCGATTTTCTTGTAAACGGGAATGCGGCCCGTCTCGATTAACTGTTTGGAGACGGTGTAAATGCTTTGATGCGCCTTGGTGGTACCTTGCTTGCGAGAGTCGGTGTTGACGGCGAGAACCCGCACCGAGCCCTCCCAATTTAATCGAGAAAAATGGGTGACGACGGTCTGCAAACCATACCGGCAGAATTGGCAGGCGGTATCACAAGCCCCGGTCAAGTCATCAGCAAGGATCGCCAAGGGGAGTTCTTCATTCCACATAGAAGGATTTCTACTTCCTTTCCTGTTGTCAGGCTTACCGTCTGGGGATTCTCCTTATAAGGAAGTGGGTTGTCTCGTTACGTCATTGATTTGCCCTCAATCAGCCCGAAACCTGAAACAAGATATTGGCGCTGGAACCATCGAATTTCATAATAATCTAAATCTTCCTATGGAAGAAAATTGGGATCGACGGTTAGAATTTCTTCACAGTCTAATATAATTCAAATGATGTCCCTGTCGATGCCATTTTCTGTCAGATTCGAATCATGCAACATTCCCGTTTGTCGCCTAGGCCTGGCCACCAGAGGGAACACCCATCTTAACCCAGAAGACATTTGGCTGGCATTGGAGCGGGGCATTAATTATTGGAATTGGTGTGGACACAAGGATGGAATGAGTCAGGCTATCCGTGAGTCAGGACCGCTGAGGAGAACCGTAGTCGTTGCCACGCAGTTAAGTGCCCGCGACAATGAGGGAGCAAGAAGAGAGCTGGAACGGAGACTCGAGGTACTAAAGACGACTTATGTGGACGTCATCACTTTTTACTATGTGGAAACTGACGAAGAGTGGAACGAAATTATCGGTTCTGGTGGCGCTTTGGAGGCCATAGCAAGGGCGCGCGAGGAAGGCTTGCTACGAATGATCGGATTGACCACCCATCAACGGGCTCTGGCAAACCGGATTCTCGCCAGTCGCCTTCTAGATCTGCTAATGGTGCGTTACAATGCAGCCCATCGCGGTGCCGAAAGAGAGATTTTTATGCAAGCCCAACACATAAATTTCCCGTTGGTGACGTTCACGGGGTTACGCTGGAAAGCCCTGTTACATTCCACCAGGGAAGATCCAGAAACTTTTGTTCCCCCACCGGCGCGCGAGTGGTATCGCTTCGTGCTGGCCCATCCGGCAGTTTCCGTCGCATTGATGGCGCCTAATAACCGGCCAGAGCTCCTGGAGAATTTGAAGCTCCTAAAGGACTGGAGACTTCCCACACCGGAAGAATACAAGACGCTGTGCCAACACGGCGATAGGGTGCATCGCCACGCCGGAAAGTTTTTATAAAAGCATTGCATTTCTTTGTTCTAAGTGGTTTAATTCTGTCGATTTGTCGCGTCTACTTTTCACCTAAAAAACAAAGATCGATATCTTTGCACGGTCAAGGTGCGGAAGGAGTTGAATTCTATGGATCTAGTGCCAAGGGTAACCAATATCTTAACCAAACCCAAGCAGGAGTGGCCTGTCATCGCAGGTGAATCAACCGATGTTGCGACTCTGTACAAAGAGTATATCGTTTTGTTAGCGGCGGTGCCTGCGATCTGCAGCTTCATAGGAATGACTGTTATTGGAGTCCCAATTCCCTTTTTCGGTTCGTATCGAGTTTCAGTAGGATCAGGTTTGACCAGTCTGTTGGTGAGGTACATTCTTTCCCTGGTAGCCGCCTATCTCGCAGCCTTTATTATTGAGAAACTGGCGCCTACCTTTCAATCCTCAGGAAGCACAATTCAAGCCCTAAAACTGGTGGCTTACGCTTCGACCCCCGCCTGGGTGGCTGGGGTGTTGGGCTTGTTTCCCCCCCTTGCCCTTCTGGGCATTTTGGCTGGTCTCTATGGAGTTTATTTGTTTTACCTGGGGTTGCCGCCTCTGATGCAAACTCCTGGGGATAAAGTCATCCCGTACATGGTGGTCTCCGCCATCGTCATTGTCGGGTTGTATTTTGTGGTCGGGGCAATCACTACCGCAGTCGCTGGCGTAGGAATGATGGCCCGGTATTAAGCGGAGAAAAAACTATTTTTCGCTTCGGGCGTGCAGGAGGAGCTTCACCCTGCCTTCTCCGCCAGCCAGATTAAGGCAACATCATTTTTTTTGTTGCTGTGAAGATCATTCCTGTTTTAAATGATAAGGTGTAAGAGTAGTGGAATTCATAATCCAGCCTCTCCCATCGGGAGTGGCTTACAGATCTAAGTCAGAGGTTTAGGGTGTCAATGGAAAACTGGACAATTCAGGATTCGATCGAGTGTTTCAATATTAAGAACTGGGGCAAGGATTACTTTTCGATCAACGAAAAGGGACACGTTTCCGTTCATCCCGACAAACGCTCTGATCACTCGATTGACCTGAAAGAATTGGTGGATCAACTTCAAACTCGCGGAATACCCCTTCCAATCCTGATCCGCTTTACGGACATTCTAAAACACCGAGTAGCAGAGATCCATGACGCGTTCAAGGCAGCGATTACGGAGTTTGAATACCAGGGGAAATACAGTTGTGTTTATCCAATCAAAGTCAACCAACAAAGGCACGTAGTGGAAGAAATTTTGGACTTTGGCCGCGAATTCAATTTTGGCCTGGAAGCTGGCTCGAAGCCGGAATTACTGGCTGTGCTGGCGATCACCAATGGGATGGTCCCAATTATCTGCAATGGATTCAAGGACGATGAGTTTATAGAAACGGTCATCCTGGCTCAGAAAATCGGGAAAAACATAATTCCAGTGGTGGAGAAATTTACCGAACTGGAAGTGATTGCCAGATACGCCGAGAAGCTGCAGGTCAAGCCGCAAATCGGCGTTCGAGTGAAGCTGGCAAGTCGAGGATCCGGGCGCTGGGAATCCTCGGCGGGATATCGTTCCAAGTTTGGGCTAACATCCACCGAAGTCCTGGCGGCTGTGGAATATTTGCGCGAGCGCCAGATGGCCGATTGTCTGAAGTTACTGCATTTCCACATGGGAAGCCAGGTCACGAACATCCGCAAAATTAAAGAGGCTTTAACCGAAGCCGGCCGTATCTATGTCGAACTCATTCGAGCCGGCGCCGGTATGGAGTATGTCGATGTCGGCGGAGGACTCGGGATCGATTACGACGGCTCCCAATCCAATTTTGAGTCGTCGGTAAACTATACCCTACAGGAATACGCCAACGACATCGTCTTCCGTCTCAAAACGGTCTGCGATGATGCTAATGTTAGGCATCCGACCATCATTTCAGAATCGGGCCGCGCGGTTGTAGCCTATCACAGTGTCCTGGTATTCAGCGTTTTGGGGGTTTCTGGTTTTGACAGCTTTAAGATCCCGGATTCCCTTCCCAAAAACGCCCCCCAGCCTTTGACGGACCTTTTTTGGATCAGCAAGAATATATCCAAGAAGAATTTTGTGGAAGCTTATCACGACGCGGTGCAGCTTCGCGAAGATGCACTCAATCTCTTTAACCTGGGATATCTCAGCCTGGAACAACGCAGTGTGACGGAGAGCCTCTATTGGACCGTTTGCAGCAAAGTGCTGAAGCTGGTCATCGAGCTGGACTATATTCCAGATGAATTGAAGAACCTGGAGAGCCAGATCTCTGATACCTATTTTTGTAACTATTCCATCTTTCAATCCATGCCCGACAGTTGGGCGATTCGGCAGCTTTTTCCGGTGATGCCGATTCACCGTTTAAACGAAGAACCCACCCGGCGAGCCATCCTGGCGGATATTACGTGTGATTCCGACGGCAAGGTTGATCGCTTTATCGATTTGCACGATGTCAAAAAGGTTTTGTCACTTCATCCCTTCATTGGCAAGGACTATTACCTGGCAGCATTCTTGGTTGGAGCTTATCAGGAAATCCTGGGGGATTTGCACAATCTGCTGGGGGATACCAACGCCGTGCACGTCAGCCTGGAGCCTGATGGCGCGGTGAGTGTTGATCACGTTGTGAAAGGCGACACCGTCCGGGAGGTTTTGACTTACGTGCAATACAATCCCGACGAATTATTGGCGCTCATGCGCAAAGACGTAGAACGGGCCGTTCGTGATAAGAAGATCACCTTGGAAGAATCAGCCTTATTCCTGAAGTTCTACGAATCCGGCCTCTACGGTTACACCTATCTGGAAGAAGCCCACGCGCGCTAAGGTGATGCGTAATACATGAAGCGTGACAAGCCTGAAAATCTCAATATTGTCTCATCCTCACCTATCCCGCATCACTTTTCATTCCTTTACACATCACAAATTCGAAACGCCTGCGCTAGAAAGGTCATGGGATCACGCTTGTCCATGGACATCTAACCCATTTCACATGTCCAGCGAAGGCGGCTGACTCAAAAGGCAAATGTGGCTACGAGGACAACAACTTCAAAGTGGAAAGAACCACACCCGTTCAATGGTTTTTCCCAGGATCCACTCCTTGTCTTCCGTGTTAAGAAACTTCAGCTCGTCGCGGACAAGAGAAAGCGCCTTGGCATAGCCGCAATAGTCTTCCACCAGGGGCCAATCGGTTCCCCACATCAAGCGTCTAGGGCCGAATTTGTCGTAGATACGATGAACCATGTCATGGGTGTCAACGTACGGATAATTCTGCTTGGAAACCTTCCACATATGGGAGATCTTGATGTAAACGTTCGGAAAGCGCGCCAAGTCTAAGAGCTTTTGCAGTTCTTCACGTTTGTCAATGGGGCAATCCGCCATGTGATCGATAACCACGTCCAGGTCGCGAAACATCCCAATCAGTTTGGCGACATCTGGAAGCCGCGTCGTCTCCGTAAGAATAGTCATGGTGCTCCCCAGGTTCCGAGTGAGATTCCACAGTGGCTCCATCAAGGGACCATTAATCCAATCCCCTTCAGGACCAGGATCAGGACTCAGCCGAACCCCGGCAAAGCCAGACTTCTTGC
>QHZQ01000107.1:39043-39921 GCA_003224725.1 Acidobacteriota bacterium
TCCGGATTGATCCGGCAAACGCCACGGAAGGACTTAGGGTATTTCTCGATAACATAAAACACATAGGAGTTGTCCCAGCGGTAGTAGATGACCTGAATAAGGATGGTTCCCGAAACCCCATTGGCTTTCATTAATTCCAATAACGTTTCAGGTAGTGCGTCCTGCTTGGGAAGGTCTGTCGTCTCCTTGGCCCAGGGGTAACGAGGATCATTCTTCCAAACGTGCACATGCGGATCAATGATCCGAGCCGTCTGAGGACGAGACTCTTCTTCTGCCCGCGAAGTGCCGTTCGACAGCACTGAAATCGTCGAGCTGAGAACAGAGAACTGGCTGAGGCGTTTGAGGCACTCTCTCCGGCCAAAAGCTCGGGACATGCCGGTATACTTGAGTTTGGGGTTTAGAAAAAGGCTCGAGTCGGTCTAAACATCACAGATTCGAAACGCCTGGGCTAGAGACGTCATCGGATCTCGCTTGGGGATGAATTCCTGCGCGAGATATCCAGTGTAGCCTTTTTCGACAATCGCCTTGCAGATGGCCTTATAGTTTAATTCCTGGGTGTCATCAATCTCGTTGCGCCCGGGATTTCCGCCGGTCTGAAAGTGGGCAATGTAGTCCCAATTCTCAGTGATGGTGCGAATTACATCCCCTTCCATAATCTGCATGTGATAGATGTCGTACAAAAGCTTAAAACGAGGAGAGCCCACTTGCTTGACCAGCTTGACTCCCCAGACCGTGTGGTCGCACATGTAGTCCTTGTGATTGACCTTGCTGTTCAGTAGTTCCATACAGACGTTGACACCTTTCTTCTCTGCCACGCCGACCACTTGCTTGATAGCGATCAAACAATTCTCCAGCCCCTCTTCGTCTGACATGCCATT
>QHZQ01000272.1 GCA_003224725.1 Acidobacteriota bacterium
AAACTTCTTGTCTCAGGCTGGTCATGTCTCTCACTGAACGAGACGACGCCATTAGACACCACAAAGATCACCTTCCTTCGATTCCTGGCTCTTCTTTGCAATTCATAGGCTGCTGTCATGATGGCATTATCGAGGTCGGAGCTATTTACTACCGGCATCAACTTGGAAAGGCCGGGCAATACGACGGGCACGAAGTCAACCTTACTGATCGTTTTCACGAGCTTGTCCTTCTCAAAGGTAAAATCTTGAAGTTTCTTTGTTACGGCAAGGAATTCGTAGAATGCCATCTCGTCAAAACCACTAAAGGCTTCAACTAAAGCCCGCATGTTTTGTCTGAAGCTTTCCTGGGCGCGATCATCAATGGTTCTATCAAGCAAGAACGCTATGGAGAGAGGAGAGGGCTCAACCGAGAAATAAGTAAGATTCTGAACTATCCCATCCTCAGAAACTTCAAAATCATTCTTTTGCAAACTGTGGATCAGTTTCCCACCTTTGTCTTCCACTGTAACTGGAACGAGAACCAAGTCAACAGGGACCTCTAGATCAACGCTCTGATCCTCCCGAACATCTACACCTTGCGCCAAACCCACCCCAACCATAAAACCAAGGATGATTGCAAGGAGCTTCAACCAGATCTTGATCATTGGCTTCCGTTGGCCCAAGGTCTTAGGTCTTCTCATACTATCCTTCCCAGGGAGGAGTCCAACAACAAGGCGATTTGGCCGTGATTTGTGATCGCTTTCCGCTTTTTTTCTCACTTCTTTAACAAGATCTCGTAAACTTTCGTCAGGCCAAGTTCAGCGCAGCTTCGGAAAATGAGACGTATTTTTTGCGTTCTTATTCCTGTTGCTCTGGCACCTGCCACCTAACACCTGAAATCTTCTTCGCGTCCTTGGCGGTTTGATTTTTGGTTCCGGCTGCCGCGCTGAGTCTCAGTGGCTTGCTCGATTTCGTTCAGGTGATGATCTCTTCAATCACGTTTCCATTTACGTCAGTTAGTCGAAAATCTCGCCCGCTGTAACGGTACGTAAGCCGGGTGTGATCCAGACCCAGTAGATGGAGTACCGTAGCGTGCACATCAGGCCTTAAAACCAAAATCGTCCGTGGCGCCGTAGGTCATGCCGCCCTTGACGCCGCCGCCGGCTAACAGCATGCTGAAGCCGTGGTTATTATGGTCTCGACCATTCTGGACGCTTACCAAGCCGCTGACTTCGACGGCCGGGGTTCTGCCAAATTCTCCGCCGATCATGACGATGGTTTCCTTGAAGAGTCCGGTGGATTTCAGATCATCCAGCAACGCGGCAATCGGCCGGTCCGCCTGGAAAGCCAGCTTGCGGTGAATCAAGATGTCGTCGTGATTGTCCCAGGGCTGCATGTTTCCGAAATAGACCTGCACCATGCGAACGCCACGCTCCACCAGACGCCGCGCCAGCAGGCACCCTCGGGCGAAATCACCCTCTCCATAACGGGCGCGGGTGGCTTCGCTCTCCTTGCGGAGGTCGAAAGCTTCCAGGGCCTCGGTTTGCATACGGTAAGCGATCTCCATAGACTGGATACCCGATTCAAGCTGCAGGTCGGGACCTTCCGCCCCCAAATATAAGCGGTTCAAAGTGCCCAGAAGATCAAGCTGCCGGCGCTGTTCGGCGAGATCAAACTGCGGGCTGCGCAGGTGCTGGATCATTTTCTCCGGGTCACTCTCATTGTTAGGGATGTAGGTCCCCTGATGCACGGAGGGCAAGAAGCTGGAACTCCATAACTGTGGACCCACCACCGGCAGGCCCGGGCAAAGCACCACGAACCCCGGCAGATTTTGGTTCAGCGTGCCCAGACCATACGTCAGCCAGGACCCCATCGAGGGATGGCCGGGAAGCGGGACCCCACAATTCAGCCGGAATAGTGAGGGTTCGTGATTGGGACGATTGGTATACATGGAACGAATTACGCAGATGTCGTCGATCCGTTCACCCAGCAGCGGGAAAATCTCGCTGACCTCGATGCCGCTCTGACCGCATTTTTTAAATTGAAATGGCGAGCGCAGCAGGTTCCCGGTCTTGCGCTCCGTCTTCAGGTTCCCGCTCGGAACGGGCTGTCCGTGATACCTGGTAAGCATTGGCTTGGGATCAAAGGTGTCGACTTGAGATGGACCTCCGTTCAGGAAGAGGTAGATGACGTGCTTAGCCCTGGCCGGAAAATGAGTGGGCTTTGGCGCCAGCGGGCCAGGAAGTGAAACAGCCGGGTTGGCCCGCCCGACCATTTGGGCCAGCGCTACCGTGCCGAACCCGCTACCCATGATCCGTAAAGCATCGCGGCGATTCATGAAAACCTCCAAGCTAAAACGTGATACGTGACGCGTGAAACGTGAAAAACGTTCCTTGGTCACGTTTCACGTATCACGCTTCACGTTTCAATTCACCATAATGAACTCGCTCGAACTTAACAAGACTTGCCCATATTGCTGCCAGGCCTTTCGGCCCTTACCAAGAAAATTCAGTCCCAGTTGCAGCTCCGTTTGGCTGGGCTCTCGATCAAATAGAAGACGATAGGCTGTGCGGATCCTTGACTCGTCAGCCTCTTCCGGATTGACCTTTAGACGGTTGGCCAGAAGCTCCGCCTGTTGCAACACAAAGCGGCTGTTGAGGAAGAACAAACGCTGCAATGGCGTGTCCGTATCAACTCGCCGTTCACTGGTACTGTTGGGATTGGCAAAATCAAACAGAGCCAGCGTGCCATCGAGCTTTCGGCGACTGACAAAACCATAAACAGTGCGACGGTTATTCTTTTCCTCGGTCAAACGGACTGGTTCTCCACCCACAGTGAGATCCAGATTCCCGGAGACGTAGAGAATGGAGTCCCGCAGGGCCTCGACATCGAGCCTTTTGCGATTAGCGCGCCAGAACAGCCGATTGTCCGGATCGACGGCAAAATTCTTATCCGAGTATTCCGTGCTCAAGGCATACGTGGCTGAAAGCATAATCTCTCGATGCATCGCCTTGATGGACCATCTGCTTTCTAAAAACCGACTGGCCAGATAGTCCAGCAGCTCCGTATGACTGGGACGTTCACCCAGTTGACCGAGGTTGCTGGCTGTGCGCACCATGCCGGTCCCAAAATGATGCTGCCAGATGCGGTTCACCATGACCCGGGCCGTCAGAGGATTCTTCGCACTGGCAATGGCTTCGGCCAATTCCAATCGGCCGCTTCCCTTGGTAAACGGAACCGGTTCCCCTTGGCACAAGATGGCCAGAAAACGCCGCGGAGCTTCTGCCCCCAGGTTTTCACTGTTGCCGCGGACGTGAACCCGCGCATTCGCCGGCTTGGCGGAATCCTTGATGGTGTGAAGAAAAGGATAGGGAGGAGGCAAGGCGTTTTTCCGCGCCTCCAGATCTGCACGCATCGCTTCCAGATGAGATTTCCACTCTCCATAAAGAAAGCGCTCTATCCTTTTGTCGGTGTAGCGCAGGATCCCGCTCTCGAACTTGACTGGGCCATCTATCTTTTGATTCGAAAAGAAATCTCGCCACAGAATGTACTTGTCCCTTTCCAGTGATACCAGATTAGCCTGGCTGAGAACCTCCCGGTCCTTGGAACCTCCCAGCAGGATGAAGTTCTGCTCATCAATTGATTTTTTCCCCTTCATCACAGAGAGTAATAGTTCCTGAAATTTCCCGGCCTCTTGTTTAAAAGCTTCATCGGTTCCGGCCTGCAAAATTAAATCATCCCAACCCTTCAGGTAAGGATGCTCTCGCGGAGAGACCTGGAGGTACTTAGTCCAGCGGTCCAAGGTTTCCTGGTCAAGACTTTCTTGCTGTGCCACCACGACTACTCCCTGCTTTGGTCCACTGAGGATGTTGCGAGCAGCCAGCATATAGCGGGATGCCTTAGCCGCGAAGATTTCAGCCAGTTGCATGCTCTGAGTTTCCAGGAACTCCTTGATAGCTGATTCCTGCTCCTCCACTCTCTTCTTGTGTTTCTGGAAGTCCGCCACCACGGGTTCAGGAGCCAGAGGGAATTCATGGGATTCGGTGCTGGTAAAAATGCCAAGCAACGAATAGTAGTCTTTGGTTGGGATGGGATCGAATTTATGGTCGTGGCATTGAGCGCAAGCCACGGTTAGACCGAGAAATCCGCGCGTCGTAGCGTCCACTCGATCATCCTGAAATTCCGGGCTGAGAGCATAAAAGCCCAGACCGGCTGCGAGTTTCTTGGGATCCCGGACATCCAGGAGATCGCCCGCGATCTGGGCTTTCACGAACAGATCGTAGGGCATGTCTTCATTGAAGGCTTGAATCACCCAGTCCCGGTAGCGGAATGCATTGGGATAGGGATCGTCTTGAGTCGAATTTAGCTTGTCGTCAGAGTAACGAGCTATGTCCAGCCAGTATCGCCCCCAACGTTCTCCGTAATGCGGCGACGCCAGCAGACGATCCACCACTTTGGCAAAAGCATGCGGTGAGGTGTCACGCAAGAAAGCCTCCACTTCCTCAGGGGTTGGAGGAAGGCCAATCAAATCAAAGGTGGCACGCCGAATGAGAGTCCGTTTGTCGGCGGCCCGGGCCGGCTTGAGTCCCTGAGACTCCAGCTTGGAGAGGATAAAGCGGTCGATTGGAGACACGACCCATGAGTTGTCTTCTACTTTCGGCAAGGCCGGCTTGCGAATTGGCTGGAAAGCCCAGTAAGCCCTTTGTTCCCGACTGATGACGTAATCGTTACCCTTTGGCGCGGTGTTATTGGAGAGGGGAGCTTGCGGCCAGATTGCTCCTGCTTTTACCCAGGCGGTCAGGTCGGCAATTTCCTCTGCTTTCAATTTCCCTTGGGGCGGCATCTTCAGGCGCTGGTGAGCATGGTTGACGGCCTGAATCAGGATACTCTGTTCGGGCTGGCCCGGCACTACGGCAGGACCAGAGTGACCGCCTTTGAGGATCATCTCCCTGGAATCCAATTGAAGACCGCCCATCCGGGAGCCGGTGTGGCACACATAACAGTTATTGGCGAGTAGAGGTCGAATGCGTGCTTCAAAGAATTCCGGAGAGCCGGGCCCTTCATCCGCAGCTTGAGCTACTGCCGTCAATAGCAGGAAAGGAAAAAGGGCCACGAAGGTTCGAGTTGGAGACAAGGGAGCCTCTCGAGTCGGATCTTATTAGCCCCAACATCATATAAGAATGTGGTTTCGAAGCCAATATCCGGATCTGATAAACCTAAAAACGGCAGTTAGCCACAGAGGCACCGAGATCACAGAGGCGGCACATAAGGAGCGACATCTTCAAAAGGTCTTGAAAAATGGTTACCCTCGGGGTGAGGATAAAGCATCTGAAGAGCCGCCCGCTTTTCCACTGGCTCTTTGCTCTCCGTGACTCCGTGGCAATTCCGACTGCCGATCTAGGATAAAGCAACCAAATGTGCAGCGGCAGATCTGGAATCGTCGTCGTGCTCGTTCTCGTCGTTGTCCTCGGCTTTTGGATTTCGAGGACGAGTATGAGGATCGACGAGCAGGATCTGTTTCACCCGCAGCTTCTCCTTTACAATCTCCCGAGAAAGCGGTACCTTTTGG
>QHZQ01000283.1 GCA_003224725.1 Acidobacteriota bacterium
CCACCCTACAGCAGCTGGTTCTTGCTCATGCTCTTACTCTTGCTCTCTCATCGCTGAAGAGTAAGAGCACGAGTATGAGGACGAGCACGTCCAGGAGCTCACTATGAATCTTGGCTGCGGGGCTAGCTAGTCGTTACACTGAGATGTTCGCCGTAAATTCAGCTTTGCCTTGTATTCCAAGGTTAAGATGGTACAATTGACCGCCAAAATAGCCGGAATTGGGGTCGTAGCCCGGAGGCATGACCGGCATGGCTTCGGACTTTGCCGCAGTCGTAATAAAAATATCGGTCAAATCTGGACCCCCGAAGGCAAGGCACGCAGTCTGCTTGGCTGGCGTCAGGATCCTCCGTTCCAGCTTACCGTCGGGATCATAGCGGACAACACAACTGCCATACCATTGAGCTGACCAGACAAAGCCCTCCGCGTCGACCGTCAAACCATCAGGCAGTCCCTGATCATTCGGGACCTTTACAAATACGCGACGATTTCGAATGGTTCCGGTCTTTATGTTGTAATCGGAGGCGTAGATCAACCTGGCCGCGGAGTCGGTGAAGTAGAGTATCTTGCAATCGGGCGAGAATCCCAGTCCATTGGATAAGTGAAAGCCTTCATCCACGATACTGACCTTGCCGTTGGTGTCCACGCGGATCAGCTTGCCCAGATCGTATTTTTGCGTGGGGTTGTAAAACCAGGAGCCCGCCAAGAAACGCCCAGCCGGATCGGCGATGGCATCGTTCATCTGGCATTTGTGACCGTCCACCTCACTTACGACTAACTCGATTTTGTCAGCACCATCCCAGAGCCAGATGCCGCTGTTATTCGAGATCACAAAACCGCCAGGCTGATTGAAGGCGGCCCCGTTGATCTCCAGCCCGTCTTTCATCAGCTCATGTTTTCCAGTGGCTGGATGATACCGGTAAAACTTGAGACCCACGCAATCCGTCCAGTAAAGGCTCCGGGTGCGTTCGTCCCAGAGGGGATTTTCACCGCAAAGATCTCCGTAATCAGCAATGACAGCCAGTTCAGTCATTTGAATCCCTTCGGCGAGATGGACGATGCCTCAGTATATACATTCCAATTAGATGGTCAATGAAAAATGGACGTGGATAGCCGATAATCCATCGTAAGACGTGAAACGTGATGTGCCATTGCGGGCCGCCGGCTGTGCGATCAGAATCTCTGTCACGGCTCATGCGGGTCCAACTAGTCAAGGGTTGACGCCCTCGATATCCCAGTACATCGTGCTCATAGCCGCCCTCGAAATCGAAAAGCCGAGCCTGACGACGAGGACGAGAACGACGACGATTCCTTAAATGATACCCCCGCGCTTCAGCGCGGGGACCCAAAGCGTTGGGCAAATCCCCAGATGGTATAATCTTCCGGAGGTTTCTATGGAGAACTGGGTGGAAAAGCGAAAAAAACTTGTCCTCATTCTTTCTTCCACTATTGCTTTAATCATTGCTTCTCTGGCAATAGTGCCGCTTTTCATTGATACAACTCGAATCAAAAATGTCATTATTGCCCAGCTTGAATCGGGGCTTCAGCGAGAGGTTACCGCCCAGGAGGCAGAAATTACCATTTTTAGCGGAATCGGAATTCGGCTGAAAAATGCTGTGATCTCGGAGAATCCTCGATTTGGGTCCACTCCCTTTGTGTCCTTCGAATCGTTGCGAGCTCGGCCGAGGCTGCTTTCTCTGCTCAGGGGAAAAGTCGAGATCGGCTCTATTCAGGTGATAAAGCCTGTTGTTCATCTTGCGAGAAATGCCACCGGTGTTTGGAACTTCGAGTCTCTGTCAAAAAAGACAGATGAGAAGATCCGAATCAGAGAGCCCGCCGAACCGACCAAATCCCAAGAATCCAGCTCCTGGGCGATTCCTGAATTGAGCCTGCAAGAAGGGATTCTCTCCATTTATGATGAAGGCTCTCGGTCAGCCATAAAGGAAACTCGTTACGAGCATATCAACCTCGAATTGGCCGACGTTTCCGATAAAAGACCCACCACCTTCTCAGTAGAAGTTCAAACGCCAGGCGCAGACAGGCGCTTTCTGCGAGCCAGTGGGCAATTGGGTCCCGTCAACAAAGATGACCTCCAGAAAATACCGGTGGACGGCAAAATCAGGTTCTCAGAAGTCCCGATTGCCGCCCTGAGAATCTTATTCTCACCTTCAAATCAAAATGAATTCCCTTGGGAAGGGGAATTAACGAGTGAGACACATTTTCGAGGGAACTTTGGCCAGGCCTTGTATCTCGAGGGCACAGCAAACCTTGACGGCTTCAGCGCCAAACGGCCGAACCAGTCAAGCCCCGAGATCAAAGGAGGGGGTCGCTACAAGCTCAATTACCAATTCAACTCCCACTTAATGCAGGTGGAGAGCGCTGAACTCCAATTACCCAACTCCAAGCTGCATTTGACTGGGAGTATCAAAAATCAGGGAGAGAGCAGCCTTCTCAACCTTAAGTTAGATTCGGAAGAATTGTCCGTGAATGATCTCTTACAGTTGGCTTCCGTGTTAGGCCAGGGGCCGCCCAAAGGAGTTGAGGCCACAGGAAGGGGCCAATTTCATTTACAGATCACTGGCACGACCACGAAACCGGAAATGGCTGGCCAGTCAGACCTTCGCGATTTTCAGATTGTTTATCCGGGCTTGAAGGAAAAGATCGCATTGTCTCCTCTGTCTCTCACATTCAAAGGCGCCGGCATCTCCTCCAATGAATTTCAGATTGCTGTGGGTGAACGGACGCGACTGAATACCGAACTGGCAGGTAATTTTGGCGCCGAAAAGTTTTTGTCATTTGATGTGAGTAGCCAGGACCCAGTTTCGGTTGGTGACCTGCTCGCTATTGGCTCCTCGTTCGGAGTGACTTTACCGGAGGGCTTTTCCGTTCAGAACGGCACAGTAAGCCTGCAGGTGGGAATGAAACGGCTTTTCGGGACCACATCAGATCTCATTCTCAGTGGAAAAGCCTTCCTGCGCGCAAACCTCTTACGAGTACCGGCACTGAAACTGCCCATTGAGATTAAAAGGGCTGACCTTTATTTCACCGGCACCTCTGTCAGCGTTTCCAACCTGGCAGCCGTTCTTAATGGATCCAGCCTCAACGGCAGGTTGCGACTGTCGAATTTCAAGGCGCCCACTTTGACGTTTGGATTAAATATCGATCAATTGGATCTCATGAGCTTCAGCGACATGATCAACCCTTCCCAGGCTCGTCTTGCTGCAAAGGCGCTACATGGTGGTGAAGGTCTCGTCGAGTGGGCATTAGTGGGCAACGCGTATGCAGACAAAGCCAAGCCGGCTGGCCCCGTGCGGGATCCCCTGGGTAACCTCGTCATCTCGGATAGTCAAGTAGGCATCCAAAAACTGAAACATGACACCTGGCTGATCAGCAATGCCACTTCGAAAATTAGAATGAAAAACAAGTTGCTGGAGCTGCAAGATCTTCAGTTCCAGATGAACCGGGGAACGCACAGCGGCCAGGCTTCTTTCGACCTCAATGGAACCCAGCCTCGTTATACATTTAACTCAAAATTCAAAAACGTCGACTCCAATGAATTTCTTTCCCAGAACACTTCTCTAAAGAACTTGATCTACGGAACGCTATCGCTGGATATGGACCTTAGGGGAACCGGCAGCGGGTTTAATGACATCACCAAGAATCTGAAGGGCGGGGGGAAGTTGAACTTCACCAATGGTCGAGTTACCTCTTTTGACCTGATGGAGAAGATTGCTCATCTGGGCCAGCTCGCCGGATTTTCTTCTGGACACGCCGGTACGACTATCAATAACCTGGCGGCTTCCTTTCAGATCGTTGATGGCCGTGTGTCTACCGACCTGCTGCAACTGCGGACTCCTAATGCCACCATAAAAGCGGCAGGAAGCTTTGGCTTGGACAAGAGCGTGGATTATCAGATCACGGCCGAACTGCCAAACAATTTCAGCAGAAATTATGACCTGGCCAGCCAAATCATCAATCTGGCTGGAGCCACCTTTTTTAAAAATGAACAAGGAAATGTGGTTGTGCCGTTGCGGATGACAGGGAACATATCCAGCCCGAGTTTTGCTTTGGATAAGAAGGTCGTTCAGGAGAATTTGAAAAATCGATTTATGAAAGAGGGGCCCAGCAAGGCGCTGGAGGCTTTGAAAAATGTCTTCAAATCCAAGGGGCCGGCTGATTCCGCTTCAGGCCAAGGAGCCAGCAAGGCAGACACTTCCGAGAAAAAGGCAACGGAAAAACCCCCCGAGAAAAAGCCCTCGCCTCTGGAAGAGTTGTTGAAAGGGATTTTGGACAAGGCAAAAGAAAAAAAGAAGACTGAAGAACCAAAGAAATCCGAAGGGTCAAAGTAATCCTCGTACCACCCGCCACGACAAGAAAACCGTTCATGGCTGCGGCTCCTCCTCCGTGTTACACGCTGCCTGGTATTCCTCCGGGCTGATGTGGTGATACTGGACCATCCGGGACAGAATAAGGTCCACCCGGTTGCGAAGGCGTTTAGTTTGGCGAAGAGGACTCATACGGCGCGGATTGGGAATCACGGCGGCCAATAACACCGCTTCTTTGACATTTAGATCTCGAGCCGATTTCCCAAAATAGGCCAGGGACGCTGCTTCTGCTCCGTATAGTCCGTCTCCCCATTCAATAACGTTGAGGTAGATCTCAAAGATGCGCCGTTTGCTGAGTTCCTCCTCCAGCCTGCGAGCAATCAAAAACTCCTTCAGCTTGCGCAGCGGATTCTTGGAGGTTGAAAGATAGAGGTTCTTAGCCAGTTGTTGGGTGACGGTACTGCCGCCTCGGACCCAACTCTTCTTTTCCCAGTTCCTAATGAACGACTCTTTGATTTGTTCGAGATCGTAACCTTCGTGTTGATAAAAGGCATCGTCTTCCCCAATCAGGACGGCGCTTTTCAGATAGCTGGAAATGGAATGATAGGGGACCCAGATTTGATTTTTTTTGGGCTTCCTGCCTGCAATTTGGGCTTCCTGGGCTCGCTGGCGCATTAAAGCGGTCTGCTTCGGGTTTTCTTTTTTCAGGTCGGAGACATCAGGCAGGGTTAGGTATTGGTAGGATACAAGACAGAGTAGTAGAACAGCAAAGGACAAGAAAAATACTTTCATCCAAGAAAAGAGTGTCGATCGTCGTGCTTGAATAAAGAGGC
>QHZQ01000108.1:0-2327 GCA_003224725.1 Acidobacteriota bacterium
AATCGACAAGGCCGAACAATGGACCTGGATGTACAGTGTAGTGGCAAGAAAAAGGGACCTAAGCAAGAAATCCATCAACCATGAAATTGGACATTACTGACGTAATCGGATGACGAATGACGCTAAAGGGGCAATCTGTAAAAAGTATCACATTCACAGGCGCGTCCACAGCCATCATCGGTGCTTTGAACTTCTTCCAAATGGTTGTCTTGGCCCGGCTCATAAAGCCGTCGGACTTTGGCCTGATGGGCATGGTGAACGTAGTCGTCGGCTTTGCGGGTCTCTTTGCAGATATGGGAATTGGTGCCGCCATCATCCAGCGACAGGATGTCAGCCGGAGGAGCTTATCGACCCTTTATTGGTTAAATGTCTGGGTGGGGTTTGTTTTATTTGGCTTGTTGCTTTCCTTTACGCCTGTAGTGGTGCGCTTCTACAAAGAGCCGCGACTGGGCCCACTGCTGGTGTGGGCGAGTCTTCTTTTTTTGATTGCTGCATTTGGTCAACAATTCCAAGTACTGAGGGAAAAAGAGCTGGAGTTTGGCCAATTGGCCAAAATCGAGATTGTGGCGGCTGGCTTTGGAGTTTTGACAGCTGTCTGGCTGGGTTGGGCTGGAGCAGGGGCGTTCGCACTTGTGGGAGGTGCCTTAGCCAATACAGGAGCCAGGACTCTGATTCTCGTTTTCACTGGATTTAGAAGGTGGCGACCCTCCTTGGAATTTGGCTGGCAAGATGTAAAAGGGTACCTGACTTTTGGTTTCAACTATGCAGGGCAGAGATCATTTAATTACATTTCAGCTAACATCGATTTTATGCTAATTGGGAGATTTCTTGGGGCCCAAGCTCTCGGGTATTACACGCTGGCCTACAACCTCGCCAATCTGCCTTCTTCCAAAATCAATGCCGTAATCTCTCGAGTTTTCTTTCCTGTATTTTCTCGATTACAAGATGATATTGGAAAGCTAAAGAGCGGTTATCTGCGCATGCAGGAATTTACTTCGATGGTGAATATTCCGATCCTGTTCGGAATGGCCGTGGTTGCACCCCTGGCCATTCCTCTTTTCTTTGGTCCTTCCTGGCATCAGAGCGTTTTACTGTTGCAGGTTCTGTCCGTTGTTGGGTTGGCTCGTTCTATTGCAGGAACCGTTGGGCCACTCCTTTTGGCTCGAGGCAGAACTGACCTAGGCTTCAAGTGGAGTGTACTCATTGCTGCGATGCAAATACCCGGCATTTATTTGGGGGTTCGCTCCGGAAGCGCCCTGGGAGTCGCCATTGCCTTTGCTGTGCTGCAGTGTCTTTATTTGTCTCTCAACTATCTCATCCTCGTTCGCAAGTTGCTGGGTCCTTGTTTAAAGGAATATATTCTGCAGATCTGGCCATCCTTCTGGATGAGCATTGTTATGGCTCTGCCAACAATGGCGATTTCAACCCTGTCTAGCCGTTTGTCGCCACCGTGGCTGCTGGCTGTGTCGATTGTGGTCGGTGCGAGTCTCTATTTCGCCCTGGCGTGGTATCGAAAGAAACCATTCATCAAGGATATGACACAACTTGTATTCAACCAAGGAAATGTGTGACTTCTGATCAAGACACTTCGAGGTTAACGGTTGTACATAGTCTCCCGACCTGGCTGCCATTGACTGCGACCTGGCTGCACAACCAAGTACGTCACCTCCCTTCTGAAATCAAGAGCCAGGTCGTTTGTGAAACAACCGAAAATCTTGACCAGTTCAGTTTGACAAACATTCATTGCCTGAAAGACCAACCGCGAAGTTCGCTGGTCCCCGAAGGATTATTGCGAAGACTCCGGTTACAGAAGCTACTGTCGCGCCGTTACCTCGATTTTTTGGAACAGGTTGCATTTAACCATCATGCCCGTATCCTTCAGTCCCACTGGGGAGACACTGGCTGGCGAGATGTTCATGCAACCAAAAGGTCCGGTCTGCGTCATGTCGTTACCTTCTATGGAAAAGATGTAAATTATTACCCCCAATTTTCGATTTGGCGAAAGCGTTACCGGTATCTCTTTCAACAGGTCGACTTGGTTCTTTGCGAAGGCCCCCATATGGCCCAATGTATCATGCAGCTGGGATGTCCTCCCGCAAAGGTCCGTGTTCAGCACTTAGGGGTTGACCTCGATGGGATTGAATTTAGGCCACGAATTTGGAAGGATGGGCCCTTGCGTGTGCTCATCGCCTGTTCTTTCCGGGAAAAAAAGGGCATCCCTTATGCGCTATACGCGCTCGGCCTTCTGCAGAACCAGCTACCTGCTCTGGAGATCACAATCATCGGCGACGCCAGCAAAGATCCGCGCAGTCATCCAGAAAAGGCCA
>QHZQ01000108.1:2408-3327 GCA_003224725.1 Acidobacteriota bacterium
TCGCCAAGCATCACGGCGAGAGACGGAGACACTGAAGGAGGCGCTCCAGTGACGCTTATCGAGATGGCGGCAACAGGTATGCCCATTATAAGTACCACTCATTGCGACATCCCATCCATTGTCCTTCATGGGAAAACAGGTCTACTGGCTGCGGAACGCGACGTCGACGGTCTATCGAAGCACTTGCGTCGATATGTCGAGCATCCTGAGTCGTGGCGGGAGATGTTGACCTTAGGCAGGCGTCACATTGAGATTGAATATGATGTTGCCAAACAAGCTGCCAAGTTGCGGGATATCTACTTTTCGCTTTTCTCTCGAAGCTGAGCGGATGATCTTCGAACACAACGATGAAACCTATTCAGAGCCTTTTCCGTCAAGCTAAAGAGACCCTTTTCGTAGGGAAGGCAAGATTTCAAAGTGCGCTGCCGCTGAAAGGTTTCCAGCAACAACTCCTTAAAACTCCATTTGTCGACCCATTGAGTGATGCTGATCTGATCGAACTCAACACTCTATTGAAGTGGAAATGCTTCACCGTCGACCGTAAAGGACGCAGATTCGGCAATGCAGCCTGGAAGGGAAAACGCTGTGAGCCGCAAATCATCCCAGACAGAAGAATTTTGCTCATGCATGAGCGGTTTGATTTGACAACCAAACATGTCTTGGAAGTCGGTTGTTTTGAGGGGATTCATAGCATTGGCCTCTCACAATATGCTCGCAAAGTAACTGCTATTGATTCTCGAATGGAGAACGTTGTTAAGACCATAGTCCGTTGCGCTTGCTTTGGGGTGCATCCGACCGTCTTCAAGTGCAATCTTGAGGAACAGTCGATCAATACAGATCTGATAGCAGCAGATGTCGCGCACCACGTTGGTGTCTTGTATCACCTGAAAAATCCTGTCCAGCATCTACTCAACCTGGG
>QHZQ01000108.1:3340-5835 GCA_003224725.1 Acidobacteriota bacterium
AGCCTTACTGCGAACGGCAAGACTTACCGATACAAACGGTACAAGGAAGCGGGTCATGAGGATGTTTTCTCAGGGATGTATGACCATTCAAAGTGGCTGACGATCGACGATATCGTTGCCATCCTGAAAGGTTCGGGCTTTAAGAACGTGGAAATTGTCGAAACCAGAAACGAACGTAACGGGCCAAGGATCCTAATGATTGCACAAAAAAGTCAAGAAATGATTCAACGCTAAATAAGCATGAGAAACTTTTTCGACTGTTTTCAAACCTCCGAGATAGAAAAAACCAAGCCCTGGTTAATTCTTGGCAAGGGACCAAGCTTTTCTAAGCGGCACCAATTTGATTTAAGTGCTTATAACACATTATCGCTCAACCATGCTGTCCGGGAACAAGCGGTGACGATCGCCCACATCATCGATCTGGACGTCATTTACGCCTGTGGAGACGCAATTGAAAAAAATGCTCAATTCTTGGTGATGCCTTGGGTCCCTCATGTTAACAACAGAGCTGGCTCTCAAGACCTCAGTGAGCTAGCCCAGAAGAACTCTCTCCTGAATCTCATGGATGAGCAAGGGCGCCTCTTATGGTACAACCTGAGCACGACACTCCAGAAAAAAGGGGATTCTCCTGTCATCCCGGTAAGATTCTTCAGTGCCGAAGCGGCGCTCAATTTACTGGCCGGAGCCGGCGTTCGGCTGATTCGCTCTCTAGGAGTTGACGGTGGGGCGAGTTATAGCGACGATTTTGATGATCTGAAAGACAAAACTCTCCTTGCTAATAAATGGAAAAGCTTTGACCGGCAATTTGCGGAAATTGCCAGAACGATCTTAACAACTGGAATCGATTATGCGCCTCTGGATATCGAATCTCCTATTCGTATCTTTGTGGCGACCACTGAAGCCCAGATGCTATCTGTCAGAGTGTTGGAGTACTCAATCCGCAAACATGCAAGTATGAGTGTTGATGTCTTCCCGCTGCATCATTCGAATATCGAGATACCATTACCTAAAAGCCGGCACAATCAACCTCGTACCCCGTTTTCCTTTCAGCGTTTCTTGATTCCGGCAATAAAGGGTTATCAAGGTAGGGCCATTTATCTAGATTCAGACATGCAAGTGTTCAAGGATATTCGTTCACTTTGGACTTTGCCATCTAACGGAGCTGCTCTGCTTGCGGCTCGCGAACATAGGGACAGCGAACGTCGGCCTCAATTCAGCGTCATGCTGCTGAATTGTGAGTTATTGCACTGGGACATTCAAGCCATAGTCAAGGCACTTGACGAAGGGCAGCTCACTTATGATCAGCTCATGTACAAGATGTCCATCGTGGAGAGGTTTCGCGCGGACATTGATCCAGCTTGGAACTCTCTTGAGCGATACGTCAACGGAGAAACTGCCCTTCTCCATTACACGGATATGAACACTCAGCCATGGATTTCCAGAGATAATCCCTTTGGTTATCTCTGGATGAGAGACTTACTCGAGGCAGTTGAAAACGGCTTCATCTCGACCGGCTTCGTCAAAGAGCATGCCGTCAAGGGTTATATCAGGCCATCCCTGCTTTATCAAGTTGAGCACGGTATTGAAGACAGCTTTCTTTTGCCCAAAAGAGCCTGCTTACTGGATAAGGATTTTGTCGCGCCGTTCCATGCGCTTCCCACACATGGTGCCGTTCCTTGGCTTCGCGCTACATCCTGGTTGCGCGCTGCCGGTCGGCATCATTACCAGAAGAGCCTTCTATACCGGCTGGAACGTAGCATACGGAATAGATTGGCTTCTAAATAAGCGGTCGTGAGCTCGCGCCAACACGCTAGTCATCCATGAATGGCAACAGAATGTCTGGACACTTTATATCTGTGGCCTTGTGCACCTAATTTACAGGCCTACCTGGAGAGCCTTGCCTCTCAAACCCGTATTCCCGATGAGTTAGTAATCTGCGATGACCGATCCCAGGACAAAACGATTGAAATCGTCCGCTGCTTTATTTCGAAAGCTCCCCTTTCAGTACGTTTCACAATTAATCAGCACAATCTGGGTACTACCAAGAACTTTGAAAAAGCAATTGGCCTTTGCCGGGGAAACATTATTGCCTTGGCAGACCAGGATGACATCTGGCGCATAGACAAGTTAATGCAAATAGAAGGTGCCTTTTCAGCCTCACCCAAAGTCGGGATTGTGTTTAGCGATGCGGAAATGGTCGACGACGATTTGCAACCATTGGGCTATAGTCTTTGGCAATCGCTGAAGTTTGGTTCATCCGAGCAGAAGCGCGTTGTCCAAGGAAATGCTATTGATGTCCTACTGAAACACAATGTTGTGGCTGGGGCCACTCTGGCTTTCCGCGCGGAGTTTAAGGATTTGGTCCTACCCATTCCGTGTGATTGGATGCACGATGGTTGGATCGCGCTGCTCCTAGCTGCCTTTTCAGATTTTTCTATCCTTTGCGACCCTTTGGTCAAGTATCGCCAACACTCCAGAAACCAGATTGGCGCGAT
>QHZQ01000108.1:5852-23318 GCA_003224725.1 Acidobacteriota bacterium
GCACAGCAGGAAGAACCCAGCATCTATGCCGCCTACTACAATCAACTTGTTGCTCTTAAGGAACGGATTTTAAAGTTTGGCAATTCCAGTCATGACAGGACCATTTTAAAGATCGGAGCCAAAATGAGTCATTTGCTGGCACGGGGCAACATGCCACAAAATCGATTGAATCGCCTTTCCCGAGTTATCAGAGAATTGATAACTTTGCGTTACTACCGGTATTCAAATGGCGGACATAGCATCGCCAAGGATCTTTTTCTTTACACCAAAAAGTGACTGCATGACTGCTACCCTAGATGTCATCATTGTGAACTGGAACGCTGGTCAGCCTCTCCGCGAGTGTGTGCTGTCTATTGGAAGCGCTGAAGAATCCGGTTTCGATCTGACGCGCGTGGTGGTGGTGGATAATGGGTCAACGGATGGATCCTTAGATGCCATGCATAATCCAGGTCTTCCTTTGACCGTTATCCACAATCCAGAAAATCGGGGGTTCGCAGCCGCGTGCAATCAGGGGGCAAAAGGGAGCAAAGCAGACTACCTGCTTTTTCTTAACCCCGATACCCGCCTCTTTCGGGAGACTCTGAGTAAGCCGATCCACTTTATGGAGCAGCCCGAAAATGCCCAGGTTGGGATTTGCGGAGTACGCTTGGTGGACGATTTTGGCATCACGACCATATCCTGCGCCCGATTCCCGTCCGTAAAAATCTTCTTCGGAAAGATGACAGGACTGTCTCGAATTCTACCAAGGGTCTTCCCCAGTCATGTGATGAGTTCGGGCGAATGCCTTCATAGCTCAACGGTTGACCAGGTTATTGGGGCCTTCTTCCTAGTCAGGAAAAGTCTTTGTAATTCGCTTGGCGGGTTTGACGAAAGGTTCTTTGTCTATTTTGAGGAAGTTGACTTTTCTCTGAGAGCAAAGCGGAAAGGATTTTCTTCTTACTACCTCTCTGATGTACTGCTCTATCACAAAGGGGGCGGAAGTTCAGAAAAGGCAAAAGCTAAACGACTCTTCTATTCCCTCCGAAGTAGAGTTCAGTACGGGTTTAAACATTTCTCGTTGCCTGAGGCTCTGGCTCTTTTGATGTTGACTTTGACTCTCGAACTGATGGCGCGAATGTCCCTCGCCATCTTCTCACTTTCTATGTCAAGGTTCAACGAAACCATCAGGGGTTATTCTCAACTGATTGTTTATCTGCTGGCCAAAGGCTGGAAATGACCCTCTTGGATAAGAGGCACCTCTTGCCCAATTTGAAAGATGTCACGCTGGAACTGGGTTGCGGAAATCGGAAGCGAGTTGAAAATTCCGTTGCCATCGACGTCATCGATTATGATTGTGTGGATATCGTGGGAGATGTCTACGAAGTGCTAAAGGAGGTTTCGAATTCGTCTATTAATGAAGTTCACTCCCACCATTTCTTCGAACATGTCGATGACGTGGGGCTCCTGATGGCGGAGTTGTCGAGAATTCTTAAGCCCAATGGTATGCTTAAGATCGTAGTCCCCCACTTTGCAAACCCTTATTATTATTCAGATTACACTCACAAGAACTTTTTTGGGCTCTATAGTTTTTCCTACTTTTCTGATGATTCACTGCTGAAACGAAAGGTCCCCAATTATCACAGAGCGTCATCCTTTGTATTATGGGAAGTCAAGCTGGTTTTCAAATCAACTCCTCCTTTTTACGCCCGGCATTTCTTGAAGAAAGTGCTTCAAGCTGTATTCAACTTGAATCAGTATATGAGGGAGTTTTATGAAGAAAATTGTTGTTACCTATTCCCCTGCTACGAAATTGAATTTCTACTAAGAAGAAAAAAATGAACATTCCGATGCAGCAACCCAGGCTATGAAGTGTTTACTCCTCAGCCGTTACACCCGTTTGGGTCCGAGCAGTCGAGTCCGTTCTTACCAGTATCTTCCTTATCTAGAAGCTCACGGCATCCATGTCAGCGTGGCTCCATTGCTGGGAGACAGTTACATCAGAAACCTTTACGCAGGCCGACGTAAGAACTGGGGAGCGATACTTGGGAGCTATTATCGACGCATTAAGCATCTGCTTAAGAGCAGGCGATTCGATTTGGTTTGGATGGAATATGAGCTCCTGCCCTGGTTACCTGCCTGGAGTGAGTGTTTATTGGCTTTCTTGCGAATTCCGTATGTGGTGGATTACGATGATGCCATTTTCCACCGTTATGACCTGCATCAAAATTTTCTGGTTCGCGCCTCACTGGGTCACAAGATCGACGCGGTCATGCGCAGAGCCACGTTGGTAATTGCCGGTAATCACTATTTAGCAGACCGCGCTCTTCAGGCCCGTGCAAAACGTGTGGAGGTCTTGCCCACGGTAGTCGACCTAGATCGGTATCATTTGACCGCCCGTACAAACAAACCCGTGTTTTCTGTCGGATGGATAGGCTCACCAGTCACGATTCATTATCTTGCTAGCTTGCACCCTGCCCTCTCAAAAGCATGCGCTGGCGGTAAGATGCGCATGATCCTCGTCGGGTCCGGTCCAATCGAATTGCCCAGCGTTCCCACTGAAGTTCGAGCTTGGTCAGAAGAAACAGAAGTGGCCTCAATTCGAGACTTCGACGTCGGTGTCATGCCTTTGCCGGATGATCCTTGGGCCCATGGCAAGTGCGGCTACAAACTCGTGCAGTATATGGCCTGTGCTCTACCAGCGGTTGCCTCCCCAGTAGGGATGAATCGACAGATCATCAAAGAGAATGTAAACGGTTTGCTAGCGGCAACCGAGGAAGACTGGGTGCGTGCTTTGAGCCATTTGCGCGATAATCCCAGGCTGTGCGAGACCATGGGGCGAGCTGGCCGCGCCACTGTAGAAGAGCGCTATTGCCTGCAGGTGACAGCACCGCGTCTCTTGACGTTACTAAGAGAGACAGCTAACAGGTCCAACTAAATGTGCGGTATTACAGGATATTTCGATTTAGAGTGCCATTTGACCCATGATGAGCTCCTCGCCCAAGTAACCCCCATGGCGAATACGCTGCGCCATCGGGGTCCTGATGACGCCGGGGCATGGGTCGACCCTTCGGTCGGCATCGCCTTGGGATTTCGCCGGCTGTCGATCTTGGATCTTTCCCCAACTGGTCGTCAGCCCATGCACTCTACCTGCGGCCGATACGTGATTGTCTTTAATGGAGAGATATACAACTTCAGATCTCTACGGGAGGACCTGCAACGTATCGGAGATTTCTTCCGAGGCCATTCCGACACGGAGGTCGTTCTGGCAGCCGTCAGTCGATGGGGTCTGGAGGCTGCGGTAAAGTCCTTTAATGGCATGTTCGCCTTTGTCTTGTGGGATCGAAGGATGCGCCAGCTCCATCTCGTGCGCGATCGACTTGGTGAAAAACCTCTCTATTATGGATGGATGGGGAAGACCTTCCTGTTCGGATCTGAACTGAAAGCTTTGCGCCTTCACCCAAGGTTCGCGGGTGAGGTTAATCGAGACGCCTTGTTCCTCTATCTGCGTCATAACTGCGTCCCGGCCCCCTACTCCATTTACAAGAATATCTATAAAGTTCCTCCGGCAACAATCCTAACTTTAAACGTGGCAACCAAAGAAACTAATCACAAATTGACCTCGTACTGGTCTGCCAAACAGGTTGCCACAAACGCCGTTGCAAACCCTTTTCAGGAATCAGCGCTGGATGCCATTGCCCAATTGGATGCCCTTTTAATGGAATCGGTTAAGCTTCGTATGATGGCAGATGTGCCTCTGGGTGCCTTTCTGTCGGGTGGGATCGACTCTTCTATAATGGTGTCGATGATGCAAGCTCAGAGCAACACTCCAGTGAAGACCTTTTCCATCGGTTTTCATATAGATGGTTACAACGAAGCACTACACGCCAAAGCAGTAGCTGACCATCTCGGCACAGCACACACCGAGCTTTACGTCACCCCGGAAGAAGCTATGAAGGTCATCCCCAAGCTGCCTCTGATCTATGATGAGCCTTTTGCTGATTCTTCACAGGTCCCGACTTTTCTGGTCTCCCTACTGGCCCGTGAACAAGTCACCGTAAGTCTTTCCGGTGACGGGGGGGATGAGTTATTTGGAGGCTACAATCGCTACCTCTGGGCGCCCAGCATTTGGAAGAAGATCAAATGGATGCCCAAAGGAATCAGAGGTGCGGCTGTCACTGCCCTTAATGCCTTCTCGCCAGAAGAATGGGAGGCTGTTTTTCAGAAGGTGGGGCGGAGTTTGCCAAACCGGTTTAACCCTCCCAATCCGGGTGATAAGTTGCAGAGACTTGCGGAGGTCCTGGCAGCCGATGATCCTCAAGAAATGTACTTGTCGTTAATCTCACATTGGAAAGATCCTGCCTCCTTGATTCTAAGGAGCACAGAGCCGCAGAGCCTCGTGGCAGATCTCAAGCAGTATCGAGATCTCCCAGATATTACGCGTCAAATGATGTACTTGGATACAGTGACATATCTACCTGACGACCTATTGGTCAAGCTGGATCGTGCCAGCATGAGCGTCAGTCTGGAGGCGCGCCTGCCCATGTTAGATCACCAACTGGTAGAGTTCGCCTGGAAGTTGCCACTCTCTCTGAAGATACGCCATGGACAAGGGAAGTGGGTGCTACGTCAAGTCCTGGACAAGTACTTGCCCCGGAAACTAGTGGAGCGGCCAAAAGCGGGCTTCGCTATTCCCATCCATGCATGGTTGCGAGGACCCTTGCGCGAGTGGGCTGAGGGGTTGTTAAATGAACAGCGATTGCGCAGTGAGGGATTTTTTGACCCAAGCCCCATTCGCAAAAAATGGACCGAGCATCTCTCAGGTAGACGAAACTGGCAATATCATTTGTGGGATGTGTTGATGTTTCAAGCGTGGTTGGATGAAAACAAGAGCTCTAAGAAGGAAGGCCAGTTTTGAATTGTTTTGAAAAGCTCTCACATTTTGAATATTGACTGGTTCAGAAGCCACAGATTTTGGCGTAGGGTTTCTGTCCTCCGGACCTGACTTACAGGAATCCTTATCCCTTCCAGCCCCTCTTTGCCATGATCCTCTATTTAAGCACCTTCATTTTGGCCTTCCTCTTCTCAATGTATCTGACGCCTCTATTCAGGCAAGCTGCACTCAAGTTCGGAATCGTTGACAAGCCAGATCGGCCATTGAAAAAGCAATCAGAGCCTGTTCCTTATCTGGGTGGACTGGCGGTCTATCTGTCTTTTCTACTAACAACAGGTCTTATTTATCAATACAGTCGCGAAGTTCTCGGGATATTGCTGGCAGGAGCCATTATTGTGATCTTGGGCCTGATTGATGATTTTGGTGTTCTCGGCCCCAAAGTCAAACTTCTGGGTCAGTTCGTGGCCGCGTGCGTCTTGGTCAAAGCATCTATTTACATCAAGCTCTCAATCCTTCCCATTTGGATAGCCGTGCCTTTGACCGTCTTGTGGGTTGTGGCCATAACGAATGCTTTCAACCTCATCGATATCATGGACGGACTGGCTTCTGGGGTCGGAGCCATTGCTGCACTGATTTTGGTTATCGTCAATTACCGCAGCGGTAAAGAATTAATCGTCCCTCTATCTATTGCATTGGCAGGCAGCCTGATGGGGTTCTTGCGTTACAATTTCAGACCCGCAAGAATTTATTTGGGAGATACGGGAAGCCTTTTTATTGGTCTAATGCTTGCCGCCTTATCCATGAATGGTGCTTATACCCGAGTTAGTCTTTGGGGGGTCATTGCTCCTATTTTCATCTTAGGGGTCCCTATTTTTGATATGTTGCTTGTGGTTTATATACGTCTTCGTAGGCGCATCCCGATCATGCAGGGAAGCCCCGATCACTTTGCCCTACGTCTTAGAAAGTGGCGACTCACCCTTGAACAGACAGTGTCTTCCAGCTATGCTGCAGCGACGATTCTCGGCCTATTGGCCTTGCTTCTAGTTCGAATGGATGCGACTTCGGTGATGTTCACGGTTTTGGGTGTCTTGCTTATCGGTCTTGCGATTGCCTTCTATCTGAAGAAAATCGACATGACATTGTAAGAAAGTGATGTGTGACAAGTCAGGAGAGGCAAGTGACAAGCGGTGGCTGTTCAGTGCAGAGTTCTCAAAACGAGGCTGAAAGTTTGTCCTCTGACCTGTGCTTCCGTCACCTGCTATTCACATGTCGCTTGAGAAAATGAGAATTAAGATCGCGAGAATTATCACTCGTATGGATCTCGGCGGAGCCCAACAGGCAGTACTCTGTCTGGCTCGACATTTGAATCAAAATCTTTTTGAACAAATCCTCATCACTGGTGAAGGCGGTCAACTCTCAGCAGAACTTTCTTCCATCCCTTTCGTCAAGCGTTATATAGTTCCCAGCTTGTCACGCCATGTGGGCTTAGGCAGCTTATTGGATGATTTGAAGACGATTATTAGAATCCGAACCATCCTTCGGCTTGAAATACCGCAAATTGTTCACACTCATACTCCGAAGGCGGGAATTCTGGGAAGATGGGCTGCCTGGTTGGCCCGAACTCCTCGAATCATCCACACCTTTCACGGTTTCGGTTTCAGCCAGTTCCACCCTTTCTGGGCCAAGAGGCTCTATGTATGGATTGAACGGTTGACGGGCTTGATCACGACGCGCTTCATCGTAGTTTCAGAAAGAAATAGGCTAAAAGGGCAGCAATATCGAATTTTTGCCGGAGCGGCTTGTGACCTGATTCGTTCAGGGGTTGATTTTTCGACTTTCAGGAACGTATCTGGAGATAAGTCCCAAAAAAAAATAGAGTTAGATCTGGCTCCTTCCGATAGAATAGTGGGAATTGTGGCCGGATTTAAGCCTCCTAAGGGGCTGCATCACTTTGTAACTGTGGCGAAAAGGATTAGTGAGCAAAGGACTGACATCAAGTTCTTAATGGTAGGAGACGGCGAACTACGCGTTCAGCTGGAGGAACAAGTTCACCAGTTGCAACTTGACTCCGTTGTCAAGATGGTCGGGTGGCGCAGGGACGTTCCAGAGCTTTTAGAAATATTCGATGTTTTTCTTTTAACTTCGCTCTGGGAGGGCTTACCCAGAGTTTTGGTGGAGGCCATGATTGTGGGGGTCCCTATCGTGGCAACAGATGTCGATGGAATTGCAGAGGTAATCCGCAATGGTAAAAATGGTTATCTAGTGCCACCGGGCGACACGGCGGGTATGGCGCAAAAATTGATTGAACTGTTGGAGAATGAAACCCTGCGACGCCAAATGGGGGCAACCGCAAAGAGTCTAGTTCAAGAATTCTCGGCAGAGAAGATGGTCGAGGATTACACGCGATTGTACCTGGGTCTGATGGGTGACGTGGCTGATCTCTCCTCATTCCCTTCACAAGAGGTTCCCGGAGGGAAACCATGACGCATCATGAACAACGTTCCACGTAGGAATTGATTCGCTTTTCGACCCGAATGCAATCTAACGCAGAAACAACTTCCGGTTCAAAATGGGCAAGCCAAGAGAAGCCTCCGCACAAGCCTAAGGTCATTATTGTGATGCCAGCTTACAACGCAGCTTTGACTCTGGAAAAAACCTATTATGCCCTGCCCGAAGGAAGCTACGACCAAATTATCCTGGTTGACGATGCTAGCTCGGATAACACCATTGAAATTGCATCCAAACTTAATATTCTCGGAATCAGACACAGGAAGAATCGGGGCTATGGTGGCAATCAGAAGACTTGCTATACAAAGGCGTTAGAACAGGGTGCGGAAATCGTAGTGATGCTCCATCCGGACTACCAATATGATCCAAGCATTGCCAAAGATATTATACAACCCATTCTTCATGGAGAGGCAGATGTGGTCTTGGCGTCCCGAATGCTTGGCAATCCTCTCAAAGGCGGAATGCCTCTATACAAATTTATTGCAAACAAACTTCTAACCAGACTACAGAATCTTGTTTTGGGCACAAAATTCTCGGAGTTCCACACGGGTTATCGAGCTTACAGTCGCCGCGCTTTGGAAAGTGTTAACTTTGAGGCCAATTCGGAAAATTTCGTCTTTGACAATGAAATCCTGGTTCAGTTTGTGATTAAGAAAATGCGTTTTACCGAGATCCCGGTTTCGACACGATATTCCTTCGATTCGTCCTCCGTCAGCTTCAAAGCAGGAGTCGTATACGGACTTTCCATCCTTGGAACCATTGTCAAATACTTACTCTTTAAATGGGGAATCGTCCAATACAAGCAATTCAACTAGAGACATGAGCGCTGAAACGTGTATGGCATGTGGCTCTTCTCGGTTCTCAGTGGATCCGATTAGTTCTGAAAGGTTCTGCCTGGTTCGATGTGCAGGTTGCGGGTTGGCGTTCACAAATCCTAAGCCGAGCGCAGAGGAACTAGAGAAACACTATTCCCAAGCCTATTACGGTCCAGAAAATATAAAGTTCCTACCCGTACTGGAGAAGATACTCGATTGGATAACCAAAAGGCGCGCGCGTTGGATTAACAAGAAGATTAGACCCCATAGCAGAGTTCTAGAAATTGGCTGTGGAAGAGGACTCCTGCTTGAAGCGCTATCTCACTTAGGGCATGAATGTCATGGAACCGAAAGGTCAAATTTGGCCGCAACTCGCGCTCAAAGGATTGTCGAAATCAAGATTTACACCGATCCGTTCGAACAATACGAGCTTCCCGAAAACTATTTCGACGTCGTAATTCTCTGGCATGTTCTGGAGCACCTGGAGAATCCAGTGCTGACCTTGACTCATGTTTCCAATCTCCTAAGACCGCGTGGAGTTCTCATTATCGAAGTTCCAAACCTGTCGAGTTTGCAGGCTCGCTTAACCGGGAAACATTGGTTTCATTTAGATATACAAAGACATTTGTATCATTTCACCGCCAAAGGACTAACCACATTGCTTGAGAACTGCGGTTTCCAGATCATGAAAATGACCACTTTCTCCTGGGAACAGTGTCCGTTTGGCGCTTTGCAGAGTTTTCTAAATGGTCTCGGATTACGGCCTCAAACTTTCTACAAGCTGCTTAAGAGAGAGGTATCCTTACGCTTCTCCAGCAAGCTCTTTCACTATTCCTTGGCGGGGGGTTTCTTTTTGCCGTCCGTTTTACTGGCGGGATTGGAATCATTGGCGGGCAGAGGCGGAGTGATCAGGGTTACCACACAGAAGCAATTTGCTTGAGTTGGGTCGCGACAGCGTATGCCAGGATTACCAAAAGGAACAATGAGTATGAGATCAAATGATGGAAAATTAAGATCCGACTTAGACCTCTGGTGCGTAGGTTTGATCCTCGTTGTGACCTTTTTGTTATACCTGGGATCGCTACCTAAGGAGTTTACAAACTGGGATGATGGAGAGTATATAACCAGCAATCCACTCATACGTTCATTTTCTTGGAACAATCTGAATCAAATCGTCACTAAACCGTACTTTGCAAATTATGCTCCGTTGACCCTCATTTCATATGCCCTGGATTATCATGTCTGGAAATTGAGACCTTGGGGTTACCACTTTCATAACGTGGCACTGCATCTCGCATGCATTGTGGTTCTGTTCTTTTTGTTACGGAAGCTAGGTCTTCCCCGGAGCGTAGTCTTGGCTACAGCCTGCCTATTTGCAATTCATCCGGTAAATGTGGAATCGGTAAGCTGGGCATCTGAAAGAAAAAACTTGCTGGCAACGTTCTTCTTTTTCCTGTCTTTTTACCATTATGTGAACTATTCGAGAAACCAGACCAGTCGAAGCTATTTGATGTCATTGCTATGTTTCTTGCTTTCGCTCCTTTCAAAAGCGAGCACGATTGTGGCTCCCCTAACATTTCTCGTATATGAATACTGTAGCAGCAACAAAAGAGTCAGAGATCTTCGTTTATATGACAAACTCCCCTTTATTGTTTTCGCCGAAATTTTGGGTTTCTTGTCCGTTCACGCTGCCGGGGCAGGAAGCGCTTTGAACTCTTATCACAAAGGGGGACCCCTTCTCAGTTTGCTGGCCAGCGGTCATTTGTTCAAACAATATATCTGTCTCTTGCTTTGGCCAACAAAACTGAGCGCTTTGATTTACCCCAGTGTCTTTCCTTCCTTTGGGGACACTAAAATCTGGGTAGCCTTTTCTTGCTTTCTTCTGGTCACTGTAATTGTCTTTGCTAAATCCAGGAATCTTTTTTTCTGGGTAAGCTTCTTCGTTATTTTTCTTGTCCCCGTATTAAACATTGTGCCGTTGCCCATCATGATGGCAAATCGGTACGTCTATATCGCTCAAGTGGGTATCTGGGTCGTATTGTCTTCGCTTGCTCTTAAACTTGTAAGCCGACTACATTCGTTTAAATTGGCTAAGGGCTTGGCTTGGGGAGGGATCGGTGCCTATTTACTATTTCTCAATTATCAAACTTCTCAAACCACTAAAGTTTGGAGGAATTCATATAGCCTTTGGTCAGACACCATCGAAAAGAACCTTTACGATGGAGTCGCCCACTATAATCTCGGATTGTGGTTTCATAATCAAAAGCAGTCAAACCGTTCCGGCCATGAATACCTCATTTCTTTGTTGATTAACCCAAACTATCACCTCGCTCTTACGGGAATTGGCGGATATTATTTTGAAAAGGGTCAGATAGACTTGGCTCTCAAGAAATTCTATGCGGCAGTCAATGCTGCACCAGATTCCGACATTACTATTAACAATTTAGGCAAGGTCTTAGCCGAAAAAGGGGATGTGAGGAGAGCGCTGTACATGTTTTTTAGAGCAACCTATATTAATCCAAACAACATCGGGGCCTTTAACAACATAGTGGTGTTGTACCTTCGGGTGAACAAGATCGATGCTGCTCTCGAAAAAGCCCAGGAGATGATCCAGAGATTCCCAGAATCCTCTGACGGATATTTCAGGCTGGGAATGTGCCTCGAAGCCAGAGGCGACTTATCGGGTGCTTTGAAAGCCTGGGAAGAAAGCAAAAAGCGAGTGGACTTGGAAAGCAATCTAGGCTCGCAAATTGAAGCAGCAATGCTCTCCGCACGTCAGAAGCTTTCTCTCCAGACCCAGCCGACTTTTGATCATCATGGAAGTTGATCCGAGCCACAATTCTTGGCTGTCCCGCCACCATCATCACGCTCTTATCGCATTAACGCTTATCGCTCTCTCTGCAAATCTCCTTTTTCCAGGAGAAGTTTTTTTCCAATCAAAATTCCTGCTGATTTTTGCCTCGCTCTTCACTTTTGCCATTACGTTCATCAAAGAATGCCGAATCGGAAATCCCCATCTCTTCAGCGTAATTACTGCTGCTCTGTTTCCGTTGCTGATCCTAATTCCGTCCACATTCAAAACCATCAATGGTTCCCGAAGTGAAGATGTGTTCTGGCTTTTCCTTTCCTACGCCTGCCTATTCTTGACTTTGCGTTTGTCACGATTCGAACCTCGTACGATCCTCGCATCCATTCTAGCTATTACCCTGGTGGGTTTCTGTGTTGATCTTTTTTGCGTTTACCAATATTTTTTTGGCTTATTCGACTTGAAGAGCTTGGTGCTTCGCTCGACCGCTCTGGATGAAGGATTTAAAACACGTCTCTTGGCGCGCATTGCAACGAAGAGAGTGTTCGCGAATTTTCCTTTGCCCAATACGCTGGCTGGATTTGTCACAATGGTTTTCCCGCTCAATTTGTTCTTGATTCACTTGGCCCTTGATGTTCAGAGCCCTATTGTCTTGGCGTCCGGTAAATTTCTTAAGAAGCTCTTCCAAAACCCCGTATCCACACTGCTCCTTTTCCTCCAACTTAGCCTGTCATTGCTGATTCTGGCTCTCACCCAATCGTTCGGCGGCTGGGTTTGTTTTTGTAGTTCAATGCTGTTTTTGTGCCTCGTCACGTACATGCGTCGTAAAATCTCTATCAAGTTCATGCTGGTGACCCTACTAGGTCTTTTTGTCATTGTCGCAGGTTGGATGGTTTGGTTAACGTACCGGAGAGGTTTTAGCCTTTGGAACCTCGCAGCCTCGGAGAACCCAATTACATTGAGATGGATCAACTACAAAACTGCTTTAAATATCTTTAGGGATTTTCCGTTGACCGGAGTAGGACTTGGCAATTATGGCGGCATTAATCCGCGTTATCAAAGTTCTCTCCAAAACGTCACTCAATACGCCCATAATACCCTGCTGCAATTACTTTCGGAATGCGGAATTCCGTTCTTCGTTTTGATAATGTTCGTTTCGATGGCCATAACCAAGTATTGGCGTTCGTTACACACAAGCACCTTGTCTGAGACCCCACTGTATGGTTTTCTTCAAACCAGCTTAGCCGCGTCTTTGCTGGCATGGTTGATCCACAATTCTATTGATATCGACCTTTATTTCCCAAGTTTGGGGGCATTAGGGATTTTTCTCCTCGGGCTTTGGGTAAATCTACAGGATGGACATGATCTGCACAAACTGAAGGCACCTGAGGCTTGCCTGAATGATATTTTATATAAGGGCCAACCCAAAGATCCTTCCTTCCTTAAGCTGAAAGGGATACGGAACCCTGATCCCAAGCCTTTAGCACGCCTAGTCAAAGGGCAATACAGTTTTTCCGTTGCCACTGTCTTGTTCGCAATCCTTTTGATCTTTCTTTGCGTTTTAAGATCGTATGGGGCCCAGGCATTGTATTCATTGGCCATTGACCATGCTGAGGCTAATGACTTAGGGCAGGCAGAAAGGCTTATTAACAAAGCTGTGGCTATTAAGGGAAACGATGCGCCTATGCTGGTTCTTAAAGCAAGACTTAGATATATAAATTCCGTACAAGGAAAAGTGGCAGGGCTGGACCACTTAATCTTTTTGAAGGAAGCATATGAAAAGGCTACTAAGCTAGAGCCCTACAATGCCAATTACCACTATGAGCTTAGCCGTGTTCTTTATTCCTTGGGGGACATTAAACTGGCATCCCTATTTAGGAACAGGGCCATAGAACTTTTCCCCTCCCAACCAATATTCAAAAATAACTTAGGGTTTACCGAGAAAGCCGACCAAAAAATGTGAGTTGTGTGCGACACTTTTTGTCAATCGACCGTAATTTGTCACCATAACGAGTCGCAGTAGACCCTTTGCATGGGGCCTCCAACCTATTTGGAAGTGCTAATTTAGCGATTCTGACCAGGATGTGGGAACTTCGGAGACGAATATGCATAATACTGGTGGAACGTTGGCCAAAAAAAATATTCAAGGGTAGTTAGTTGGAACAGACAGCTTCAAGCTAAGAAGTAGGGATTTTAATTACAATAAACATTTACCAACAGTAAAAAGGAGGAGGTTTAATGAAAAAAAGTAAGAAGAAGAACAAGGGTTTCTCGTTAATTGAGCTACTGATAGTAGTGGCTATTATCTTGATTATTGCTGCTATCGCAATCCCGAACCTGTTGCGGGCTCGTCGTTCGGCCAACGAAGGGTCGGCGACGGCTTCCATGAGAACGATAGGCAGTGGCGAGCTGCTTTACAACTCCACTAACGGTGCCTTCGGTACGCTGGCTCAGCTCTCTTCTGACAGCATAATCGACAACGTGTTAGGTACTGGGACAAAGAGCGGTTATGTTTTCGGTGCCACGCCCGATGCGACCTCTCCAGCTCTCCAATTCACAGTCGATGGTACGCCTTCTGTTTCCACTGGGGCAACACAAACTGGCGCACGGTTCTATTTTATCAACGAGTCTCAAGTCGTCCGTTTCAATTTAGGTGGCGCAGCTACTTCTGGGTCATCTGCTATTGGCAACTAGAACTAGACCAGCGTCATTTTCTTTCGATCAGGGTGGGGACATCCCCACCCTTTTTTCGTTTTTGTCTACCTTTTCACTTCGCTAACAATTTCAGCGATAGAAACAAATCCTGTAAGTTTCAGATGACATTCAGTGTCACTTTGCTGCCAACGTGAAAGGAATTAAAGTTTGCCGAATTCAGATCCGATAATCTATAAGCATTTAGATTTGAACGAAATAAGGGAGCCCGAAAGAAGTCATGGAGGTTTTTGCTGTGAGTTTGAAAGGATCGGAAATAAATATGCTTTAGGATGTAATGAATTGGGCAATGCCATTTAGACAAAAGTCAGCGAAAAATACTCTAATTAGAGCTAAGGCAAATAAAAATGAATTACATGAGCAATTCAAAATTAATCGATCGAAGAAACCGTGGTTTTTCCTTGATTGAGCTTTTGATTGTGTTGGCAATTCTTTTGATCGTGGCTACACTGGCCGTCCCCAACTATCTGGCCGCTCGCGCCAGAGCCAATGAAGCTTCAGCCGCCAGCTCCGTGAGGGCAATCATCACTGCTGAAAACCTCTATAGAAACACCTTCAGCGTCTTTGCGGATTTACCAAGTTTGGGAAGTGAATACCTAACGGATAGCCTATTGGCTGCGGGTACCAAGAGTGGTTATGTTTTTAGTTCAACCCCGGGGTCCTCACCCTCTTTGGAATTCGCTGTGGATGCCACTCCCGTTTTGTCCATCGGCCCTTCTGCAACCGGCCAACGAAATTATTATGGAGATGAGACGGCTGTAATACGTTTTAATCTGACTGGAGGAGCCGATTCCACCAGTCCGCCCATTCAATAAGGTTTTTGAATCCTCGAAAGGGTTTTCAAAGTAGTCAAATCAAACCAAGAGAAGCAAAAAGGAGAAACCTAATGAAGAAAAGTAAGAAGAAGAATAAAGGATTTTCACTAATCGAGCTATTAATTGTCGTGGCCATTATTCTAATCATTGCCGCGATTGCTATCCCGAACTTGCTGAGGGCTCGTCGCTCTGCCAATGAAGGCTCGGCCACAGCTTCTATGAGAACGGTTGGGAGCGGGGAATTACTCTATAACTCCACCAATGGTGCTTTCGGTACGCTGGCTCAGCTATCTTCCGACAGCATTATTGACAACGTTCTAGGTAGCGGCACCAAGAGCGGTTTTGTATTTGCCGCCACTCCTGATGCAACTTCCCCGGCGCTGCAATTCACCGCCACAGGAACGCCTTCGGTCTCGACTGGAGCTACTCAGACTGGTGCGCGTTTTTATTTCGTCAATGAGTCTCAAGTAGTGCGCTTCAACCTGGGTGGCGCTGCCACTTCCGGATCATCGGCTATTGGCAACTAATTCCTGCCTAAGCAAGAATGGGTGGAATCACAATTTCCACCCATTTTACCTCTTCCCTCTTTTCAATCGGTTTCCAATCAGGTATAAAGCAAAGGACTTCTTCAAAGTTCCTATGTGATTTATGTCTGTTGTTGTCTCCACCCAAGATCTGAGCAAAACTTACAGAGCCGGCTTTTGGAAAACCAAGACTATCTCTGCTCTCGATCGTTTGAATCTCGAAGTCAGGGAGAATGAAATTCTTGGTTACCTCGGTCCCAACGGAGCGGGCAAATCAACGACGCTGAAATTGTTGATGTCTTTGATTTACCCCAGCTCGGGAAAAGCCGAGATTCTGGGCCAACCGGCATCTGACGTCTCCATGCGCCGGCACATTGGCTATCTGCCTGAAAACCCGTACTTTTACGAGTACCTCTCAGCGGAAGAATTTCTCTCCTATTGTGCCAGTCTCTTTGACTTCTCAATTGCTGAAATCAGAACCAAAGTGGAGTACTTTCTAAAACTGACAGACATCGCTTATGCAAGAAAGCTTCAGCTACGTAAGTTTTCCAAGGGAATGCTGCAAAGGGTCGGTGTAGCCCAGGCACTAATTCATGATCCCAAAATTGTTTTCCTGGATGAGCCAATGTCAGGGTTGGATCCCATTGGTCGCCGCGAGGTGAGAGATCTTATTCTTCTGCTGAAGAAGGAAGGAAAGACAGTTTTCTTCTCCACCCACATCTTGAACGATGTTGAGGTACTGTGTGATAGAGTGGCCGTTCTTAACCGCGGAAAGCTGATCGGCTCGGGGCGCTTGACCGATCTGATTTCCCAGGAAGCTAGCCATATCGAAATAGTGATTTCCAATACTAATCTTGAAACAATCCGTCAAGCAGTAGGCCCCGACGTGAAAATCAGCCAGAGCGGCATGACGTTACGGTTGGAGTTGAAGGCTAATGTACCCCTCACTCCATTAGTCACATACATTGAAAGGGCATCTGGGAAAGTACTTGCAATAAATCCGATACGGCAGACCATGGAAGATTATTTTTTCAAACTTATCAACCGCGATGCCATGCTGGAGGGTGAACCCTCCGTAGCGTCAACGAACAATCCATGATTGTCATTTCAATTGCCAAAAATACCTTCAAGGAGTGTGTCCGAGACAAGGTCCTTTATAATCTGGTTATTTTCGGAGTGCTCGTCATAGTCAGTTCCCTCGTCTTGAGCAGCATTACGATTGGTGATGTTAAACAGATTATCGTTAACTTGGGGCTTAGCACACTTTCAGTGTTTGGGACACTAATTGCCATATTCATTGGAATTCAACTGGTGTTTAAAGAGATCGATAAGAAGACCATTTATAGTTTGCTGGCCAAGCCCGTAGCTCGTCATGAATTCATCTTAGGAAAATATTTTGGACTGACGTTAACATTGCTTGTCAACATTTTAGTGATGCTGTCAGGGATTTATGCTTCTATTTTTTATCTACGACATTCCTTTCAGGTAGCAGATTTGCAGATCCTATTAGCAGGAATTCTGATATTAGTCGAGCTGATGCTGGTGATTGCAATTGCCTTATTTTTTTCCACGTTTTCCACGCCTCTATTTTCTGCTTTGTTTGCCTTCAGCCTTTATGTCATTGGACACTTCAACTCAGATATTCGGCAATACGGCCTTTCGAGTGGTTCCTTTGCGGTCAAGATCCTATCTGGTTGCCTTTACTACCTCCTTCCCAATTTCGAGAACTTCGAGATCATTTCGCAGACAGCCCATGGCCAATTTTTGACAACCCGGGTCTACCTGCTGTCTCTACTCTACGGACTAGTCTACTCGGCAGGGTTAGTCTTGCTGGCCATCCTGGTCTTCCGGCGAAGAAATTTTAAATGAACAATCTGTTCAAGATCTACTTGGTGGCCGTGTAAAGATCGGTCCCTTCCACTCCACTGAAGAAGCCCTCTATCTTCCCTCGGGAAGGGTGATTAAGAAGCTTTCGTTGGGACATAACGGCCTGTTAGCAGATATCTATTGGATGAGGGCAGTTCAATACTACGGCGGAAAAAGGCTCAAGAATGAGAAGCGTTTTGATTTGTTGGAACCGTTAATCGAGATCGCTACGACTCTCGATCCCAAGCTACTGCATGCGTATCGCTTCGGTTCGGTTTTCTTGGCCGAGAATGAACCAGTGGGCGCCAACCAACCGGAAAAGGCTATCGCCCTCTTAAGGAGAGGAATTGAACACAACCCGGAAGAATGGCAATTACACAGGGACGTTGGGTTCATTTATTATTGGTTTCTTCACGACTACAGGAAGGCTGCGGAAGCATTCCTGGAGGGAAGCAAAAACCCAAGGGCGGCTGTTTGGATGAAAACCTTTGCGGCAGAACTCCTGGCTAAAGGTGGAAGTCGACAAACGGCTAGGTTCCTCTGGCAGGAG
>QHZQ01000108.1:23354-29140 GCA_003224725.1 Acidobacteriota bacterium
CAGCAGATGAAGGATAATGCCAGGGAACATCTCATGAAGCTTGCCGCTGAGGAGGAAATCGAAACCCTGCAGGTTCTGATCGAAAAGGTGCAAGCTAGAACCGGACGAAAGATATCCTCATTGGATGAGTTGGTGAGTTTAGGATTCTTCAAGAAACACCCCGTTGACCCTAAGGGCTACGGATACACTCTCGATCCAAGCACCGGAAAAGTTGGTCTGTCACCAGTGAGTACTATACGGCGCTATTAGATCTTGTCCTTTAAGTGCGTTCGAGTCTGCTCTCACTTACCTCATGGGTTGCAGCCACTTCACGACTACTGCAAGATACCCTCTTCAATCTCGTACACATAGTAAGCGTGCCCCACAATCGCCTTAGGAAGCGTGTGACTGATCCAGTTCTCCGGCCCACTCCCATAAAGTGAGTTCATGATTGCTCTGGCCCGGGCAACGCAGTGGGCACTCATGAATATCGTCCCTTTGAGTGGAGGAGATATGATAGACAAGTCGTCAAAGCTACGGCCGCTAATTCCGTAATACTTCGGAATTGCGCTACCAAAATAACAAAACCAGTAACCTTTTGGTGGATTTTCTTGAAGGTAGTGCCTGAGCTGAATAAGCCCCTGCCCCCAATCCACGTTGGAATCATCGAGCCATTCTGGTCCGTGCCGGGAACCTCCGGCGATCTCGTTGAAGTAAGACAAATGGTCTGGATATATGGTCACGAATTCAATGAAATACCATCCCAATAGGATAGCCAATGCAGTCACCATGCTACGCTTTTTGACAAAAAACTCCCCGGCAACTCGAGCGGTGAATATGAAAATGAATGGGAAACACGGGATCAAATATCGGACGCCCATGTTGTCAGCGGCCAGCGAATAGCCAATAAAGAAGCTAATGCCAGGAATTACAAGAAAAGCCTCATCGAGCCAGAACGCACGATTGCCCCAAAAGAACAGGAGTGTGGCGGCAGCCAGGAGGAGAAGAGAAGGAATTGGCGTCTTTACGAGCCAGGCTATCAAGAAGTATGTTCTCCAACCACCGGGCTTCAGCTCGCCCATAAGGTAATAGAGAAAGTTGGGGTCGTGGTCCTTGTTCACTGCCTTCAGACCTTTGAAATAAATAAACGGATCGGTGGGGAAAATGTAAATTAGCCAGAGAACCGACAATGCTACTAAGATCATCAAAGCACTCGCAGCTAAGGCCGCAATCATTCGTTTAGGGCGACTGTGTTGTCGCAGAAGGTTGGTGAGGTTGACACCTCTGCTTCTTGAAACCAAACCTGCATTAACCACTGTGTGTCGGATTGCGCCGCACTCTTGTTTCCAAGCAGCCAAAATTACTAAGAACACCAACATCGGAATGAGCACTACTGCGGAGAACTTGGTTCCCAAGGCGAGCCCCAAAAAGAGGCCCGACAGGATAAGCCCCTTTCGGGAGGGACTCTCCAAGTATCTCCGGAGAAGAAACAGGAAAAGTGTGGCAAAGAAGGCGAAGCCGACGTCAGTCGTCACCAGTTGAGCATGGGCAGTAATGGTCGGGTCAAAGGCATAAAGGAAAAGCGCTAAAAAACTTGCAGGTTCACCCCAGAGCCGCTTACTCCAGGCACCAACCAGGACGGCCAAACCGACAGATAGAAGAAGTGCCGGGACCCTGCCCCAAAACAAAACTCGGTCCGCATCATGATCTTCGTGGTAAAGGAAATTCCTTCCATAATTCCATTCGTAAGCTGGATCGATATTGATTCCCTGTAGTGTCTTCTTGTCCAGCAATGGTTTGATATCCAAGAAAAGGAGAGGGAAGGCACAGATCTCCTTGATGAGAGGTGGGTGCTTCTGATTCAGCTTGATGATGCCTGTAGTAAGGTAGGTGTATCCGGCAGGCAGGTGAGCTACCTCATCGTAGGTAGCTGACTTGTCTTTCATTATGAGGACAGGCACCAAGAATGTGATTATTGGAAGGGTAATGCGGACGGCCGAGCCAATACTGGACAGGCCAAAAGATTCGGAATTGATCATCTAGCGGAATCTCCGCTCACTTGGCAAGAAGGTGGCTGACCAAGAAACTGGCAATCCTAGAGGCCGTAACCAAAAGTCTTTGGGGTATAGCTGAAAATGACCTTATGTTTCCCCGAAGGCAACTCCACTCCTCGAAAGGCACCCTGGAAACAACTAATTGCAGCCTCGTGGTTATCCACGGATGCACGCCACCCAGGATAATAACTGTCGAGCAAGACCAAAAAACACTTCTTTTCCGCTCTGGCTTCGATTTCAATCAGATTTGCGGAGTAATTGGAAATTTTAACATCGGAGCCCAAAACTTTTTGATCGTCAGGAACATAAGTCCCTCCGTGATTCTTACGCGCTGGTGGAACCAACGGCTCTCTATAATTTGTCTGATCTGCAGATTCTTCGAGCTCTGGCTCATCGGAATCGATCAGATAGGCTCGTGGTAATCTATTCGTTAACCGATAAATGCGAAGGGGCTGATTGCTATTCACCTGGAACAGGGCTTCCAAGGAAAGCAATGAACTGCTGACTTCCCTTGCGGACAGAATAAACCCAACGTTCAGTCCAGCCAAAATCTTAAGCTTGTCGTCCAAGGTTTGGGCCAGTGCCAGATCCTGCCTTACCTTCTGACTCGGGAAAGTCTCCAGCCTGTCAATCGGGTCAAAAACCGAATACTGGATACGATCTTTGGCGGCTAGAAACTGGAATAACGTTAACTTTCGATAAAGGGCTACCCATGCTACTGAATCAGTCTGGCCCAAGATCGCACTGCTCTTATCTACCTTGCCTTGCTCAAGAGCATAAATCCGACTCGGCCCTTCCTTTTGCATCTTACTATTAATGAACAAGGCAACTGGAGCTGGTTCATAAAGATCCGCCTGAATTAACGGGTTGATCCAAAAATTATTGATAAAGAGATCCAAAAGGATCAGGCTGAGCACGGCCCCTCGAACGATATTCAACCTGATCTTTTTCCAACGTATTAACAACAGAAAGATCAGGAAGGCTCCCAAGTGGATTTGAACATTCCTTAGGGATCCAGCAATAATTGACCGGCTAATGTTCAATGTCTGGCCTTGGTAGTGAAAAGAAAGATGACTCGCTTCGGCTACTCCCACATTCATCTTACTTAGAGCTCTCTCAGAAGAGAGGCCTATCGAAAACAAAAAAAGTGCCACGACCGAGAACAGAAAGAGAAGAGTCCCCCGGTTGTTTCCTTTGGACTTAAAACAAGATTCATCTCTTAATTCTTCAATCCTGTCCAGACCAAAGCCGGCTAATAATGCAAGACAGAAGTTGACCAGGAAAAGGAACTTTACGGGATAACGTCCATATCGAAAAATCGGACAGTATTGGAACAGCCAGGAATAATATGGGCTGTATTTTCCCAGTGCCAGCAATATTCCTAGCACCGAAACGCCCAAAAGCAAATTCACGATCCAGCGTTTTTTTGAAAAAATTCCTCCCCAAAGCCCCAATAGCAAAGGAAAGAAGCCGAGGTATCCCGACAGCAAATAGGGTTCACGATTATCAAAAAAGAGGTTTCCCCAGGGTGGAGGTTCAGCCAACCGAAAGTACTCGCCAAAGAGTCTGGGGAAAATCACCTGCAAGAAACAGATTGGATGAAAGGACCAGAAGGAGACGACGTCAAACTCCATACCTCCTCTCCGGCCTGAATGTTGCATCAGTTCCAGAGTCGGAAGAATCTGAGCGCTGGCCAAAAGCAAGCCGGAGACAACAATAACTAAAACCAAGGAAGTTGCTTTGACAAATGAGCATCTTGGTGGGGGAGAGAAGAAGACAATCCCAGCCAAAAGCGGAATCAAGAACAAAGCGACTGCCAGCGAGGAGAGCGGTTCGAGCAAAAGAAAAAAGATTCCAAAAAGGAGACTGGCACAAGCTGCTTTCAATAATGAGTAACTTCGCAGAGTCTTAATCAAAACCAGGGCCAGTAAAGGAAGAAATGCGACCACCGGCAGAATGTTGAACAGGTTGACGAAAGATAATGTGATGCCACTGAAATTGTAGATTCCAGCGGACAAGAAAGCCGAGTGACGGGATAGACCCAAGGTTCGCCCCAAATGAAAAGCGGCAATTCCGGCCAGCAGGCAATGAAGTACAAAATGAAGATCGAACGCAATCTGAAAGGGTAAGATCTGAAAGAGAATCTGGGTCGGGTAAAGAGCCATTGCATTGGGATTTGCGAGCAGCGGCTGACCCAGTTGAATATAGGGGTTCCAAAGAGGCCACTGCCCATTAGTGAAAGCTTCAGTCACGAGTCTCTTTAAAGGGTAATGAAAAAAAGAGACATCTCTGACAAAGAAGGTCTTGTCGGTGAAGAGGGCGTCGCCAAAGAAAATCAAATTAAGGAGGACAAGGACAGTGACCCAAGGCGCATCTTTTTGTGCAACCCGCCGAACATAAAGAACCAAGCGTTGAAGTGCAGTAAGGTCTGCGCTACTAGACGGATGCTTTAGCAATGCCTCTGCTCTAAAGACAGGTGTCATGCTTTTTTAGATCGACACTCAGGGAAGGCCAGGTTACGTTGGTGTCTGCGAAAAGACTGCTAGGAAGTGGATAGTCAGGCTGCGGATCAAGCTGCTTTGAACCAATCTAATAACATTCAAACCGAGGGCGGCGCCTTGATGTTCACGACAACTCAAGGTTAGCCTCAAGTCTGGCGGGAGTTTCTGGTGCTGGTAGCCTCTAGCCGCGAGTTGATTTTGATTTGGGAGGAGCTTCAGACGACGCAGCTTGAGCAGCCTCGGCGTAAGCCGAAAGAGGAATATTTAGAGCTTTTCTCAATTCTTCCTCCACGCGCCTGCGAATGTCCAAATTGTCCAAGAGAAACTGTCGGGCATTCTCTCTTCCCTGTCCCATTCTTTCGCCTTTATACGAAAACCAAGCGCCGCTCTTTTCAATGATTCCCTTGTCGACCCCCAAGTCAATGAGATCGCCTTCCTTGGAAATTCCGCTTCCGTACAAGATGTCGAACTCAGCTTCGCGAAAGGGCGCTGCCACTTTGTTTTTTACCACCTTGACTTTGGTGCGGCTACCGGTTACTTCGTCACCATCCTTGATTGAAGCCACGCGTCGTACGTCGACGCGAACTGATGCATAAAACTTAAGTGCCCGCCCTCCCGTCGTAGTTTCCGGGTTACCGAACATCACCCCGATTTTCTCTCGGATTTGGTTGATAAAAACCATGCAGGTTTTCGACTTCGAAACAATCCCCGTGAGCTTACGCAGCGCTTGTGACATGAGGCGGGCTTGCAAGCCCATATGAGAGTCTCCCATTTCACCCTCCAGCTCCGCCCTGGGAACCAACGCAGCCACAGAATCAACAACGCAAACATCCAGGGCGCCGCTGCGCACGAGCATTTCCGCAATTTCCAAAGCCTGCTCTCCGTTGTCAGGCTGGGATACTAAAAGGTTGTCGACATCGACACCCAACTTGCGGGCGTAAGCAGAGTCTAATGCATGCTCAGCATCAATGAATGCGGCCATCCCGCCCCCTCTTTGAGCTTCAGCGATGACATGGAGCGCTAGGGTCGTCTTACCACTCGATTCCGGACCAAAGATTTCCACAACTCTGCCGCGCGGCATTCCTCCAACCCCTAAGGCAGCATCTAACGAGAGGGACCCCGTGGGAATTATTCCCCCGTTGGCTACGGCCTCCCGGCTACCCAGCCTCATGATGGAGCCTTTCCCAAACTGCTTTTCAATTTGCGATAATGCTAAATCAATGGCTTTTCCCCGCTCCGATTTTTCGTCAAC
>QHZQ01000108.1:29162-33507 GCA_003224725.1 Acidobacteriota bacterium
GGTAACCAGCAAAGCGACGCTGAAGCTTACAACTTGGACTTAGGGCTACAACTCGACCACCCCAAAATGAGGCTTCAAGATCGCAATTATTTGTTCTTAACACCTTCTCCCCTGGACCTTACCGACATTTCCGAACGTTTAAAGTTGAGATGAAGCTCGTCCTTGACCAGGATCTCCATACTTTCATCGTTGACGATGGGGCTAAGTCTTATGTCAGGTTTTGCTTCTGAGTTCATCGGATTCTTCAGGAACATTTCCAGCGCGTTCTTGTAACGCAGTTCCTTCGGATTGAGATGCAAGGCCGTTTGGAAACATTCCTTGGCCTTCTTTTTCCAATTCTGTTCCAGGAATGCCAGTCCCAACTGAAAAAAAGCTTCGTCGCAGTAAGGGTCCATTTCGATCGCTTTCTTCATGTGCCTGATGGCATGTCGGACCTTTCCTTGCCTAGAATAAATAGATCCTACCAGCAGGTACATCTGTGGCGAAGGCTTCAAATTGAGGGCATGTGAAAAATGCCCTAAGGCCCCCGAATCTTCGCCCAGGGAGACTAGCACAGAGCCTAAGAAAACGTGGGCTGCTAAGGAGGTATGACATATGTCGACCGCATTGGCCAGGAATTGCTTGGCCCTGGGTAAATCCCCCTCCCGCTTGGCAAGCAATCCAGTAAGAAGGTTGGCTTCGAAATGATGCGGGTTGTTCCTAAGAACGCGCTGCAGGCATTTACCAGCATCCGGGAAATTCTCAAATTCGTAATAGATTTTACTGAGAAAGATTCCAATCTCGCAGTTTTGTGGGTCAGCGGCATAGGCTTTCTCCAGCGTTTTCAACCCGCCTCGATAGTTTCTCTTGATGAAGAGCTGGTTACTTTCCTCGATCAACCTGGAAAAATGATTTTTGTCTTTGCCCCGAAAGGCGTTCAAGAACGTCTTTTTGCAAGACTCAAATTTTTCACGTTCCTCGCTTTCCAGAAGACGCTGCGTCACCCGTTTATGCCAATCGCGTTCCAAATCGCGTTTGCCGACAATCTGAACCCTTTTCAAGGCGTCGGCGATGGATTCAATCATGGTGTGGTCATAGAAGCTTTCCGTAGAGAGTTGCTGCACCAAGTCGTGAATTTCGTTGAGTCGTTCATCCAGCCTTCCTAAAGCATATTCTAAAGCGCTGATCCTTTCTAGAAAATGCTCCTCCAAAATGGGCAAAGGGACATTCTGGCGATACGTCGCAGAAATAATCATCAGTTTGGTTCCACATTTTTGACAGCTTTCTTCGCCAACCGGATTAGTTGTCCCGCATTTCTGACAAAGAATCATTGGAAATATCACCCTTATTGAGAGTATTGGTAAAAACCTTGTCCGCTCTTTCGGCCAAGGTGTCCTGCTGCCACCATTTTCTTGAGAAGTGGGCAGGGACGGTATTTACTATCGTTGAAGCCAGTATAGAGAGTTTCCATGATATCCAAGCAGATATCAAGCCCAATCAGATCCGCCAGAGTCAGAGGCCCCATGGGATGGTTCATGCCGAGCTTCATAACAGAGTCCACAGCGTCCACGGTGCCCACCTCTTCAAAGACACAGAAGATGGCCTCATTGATCATTGGCATCAATACTCGGTTAGAGACGAATCCGGGGGAATCATTTACTTCCACAGCCACTTTATCTAAGTTTCCCACTAGGTCAATCGCAGCTGCCACGGTATCGCCGGAGGTGCGCACTCCCCGGATCACTTCCACCAATTTCATCACTGGAACCGGGTTCATGAAGTGCATGCCGATGACTCGGTCCGGCCGCTGAGTCACGCTGGCTAATTGAGTAATCGAAATGGAAGAAGTATTAGACGCCAGAATAGTTCGGAGAGCACACGAATCGTCAAGTGAGGCAAAAACCTTCTTCTTGACTTCAAAATTTTCGCTCACCGCTTCGATAATCATGTCAGATTTGGCCAGAGCATTCACATCCGAGTGTGTCTGAATGTTTCTTAGCGTTTGCTCTCTCTGCCCTGGATTAATTCGATTCTTCTCCACATCACGCCGCAGGTTTTTGTCTATGGTATTGAGTGCCCTTTCCAATTGGCCAGCCGCCAAATCGCAAAGTGAAACTGCATATCCTCGTTGCGCAAAAACCTGAGCGATCCCGCTCCCCATAGTTCCAGCGCCGACAATGCCGATGTGATGGAACACTGGATGCATAAACTAACCGATATTCTAGTATATCGTTAATTCTTTGGAAAGAAGAAAGCCGGATCGAGAGCAAGCAGTACCGCTGATTCCTCTCTCACCGCTCCACTGCCATGGCCACAGCGTTTCCACCACCAAGGCACAATGTGGCAATTCCTTTCTTCACATCGCGACGGATCATTTCATGTAATAACGCCACCAGAATGCGCGCACCGCTGCAGCCGATGGGATGTCCGAGAGCGACTGCTCCACCATTCACATTCACCTTATTTGGATCCAAGCCCAACTGGTCAATCACGGCAATGGCCTGAACCGAAAAGGCTTCGTTTACTTCATAGAGATCGACTTTATCCTTTGACCATCCTGTCTTCTTCCAGAGCTTTTCCACAGCGCTTACAGGAGCCATCATTACATCTCGGGGCTCCACACCGCTTACTGCCTGTCCCTTGATAGTCGCCATGGGGCGCAGATTGAGATTTCGAGATTTTTGCTCGGAAGCGACGAGTAATGCGGCAGCTCCATCGTTGGTGCCGGGGGCATTGCCGGCAGTGATCGTGCCATCCTTTTTGAATACCGCTTTCAAAGAGCTTAGTTTCTCCAGATTAGTGTCATCCCGCGGGGATTCATCAATCTCAAACAGCGTGGGCGGTCCCTTCTTTTGCGGGATGGGCACTGGCACAAGTTGGCTTTGGAATCGCCCTTCCTTGATGGCAGCAATGGTTTTGCGATGGCTGTTCAACGCATATTCATCTTGTTGTTGACGCCTGATGCGATATTTCTCTGCTACGATTTCACCAGTGTGACCCATGTGGAAGTCTTCGAAAGCATCCCAGAGGCCATCTTGAATCATGGAATCGACTACCTTAGCGTGACCTAAGCGCAATCCTTCCCGGGCTTGAGGCAACAAGTAGGGAGCGTTGGACATAGATTCCATCCCCCCCGCAATGATCAACTCTGCTTCCCCTAATTGAATGCCCTGTGCAGCCAGACCTACCGCCTTTAGGCCTGATCCACATACCTTGTTAATGGTAAGAGCTGCAACCTGAGAGGAAAGACCAGCTCGCAATCCTGCCTGTCGTGCGGGGTTCTGGCCCAGACCTGCCGAGACGACATTTCCCATGATTATCTCCTCTACCTGCTCCGCTGGAACAGAGGTCTTAGCCAAGAGCGCCTTCACCACGAGAGCGCCAAGATCCACTGCCGTAAAGGGTTTCAAGGCTCCCATGAATTTCCCAATGGGCGTTCTTAAGGCTTGCAAGATAACGGCCTGATTCATAGCCACCTCCATGCTTAATATGACATCATTAATCCCAATTAACAAGGCTTGCACAGGGAAGGCAATGCGAGCAATCTTAATAGCAACATCTATCCGAACGCAAGCAAACTTATGCCCCAAGACACACTCTAAGTACAAGAATGTTTACATGGGTTGAAAGCATCCACTATAATTTTGGGCAGTGAGAGTTTTGAAAATCAGAAAAATGAAATCAAAGTTACCAGTTTCCTTTTCTCGGCTTGTTTTCCGCCTGCTGCTGGTTTTTCTGGCGTTGGGTGGGGTCCAGCTCTTTTCCCAGAAATCCAAGACTTCCAACGAGGATCAGACCACCTTGCATGTCAGCGTTGATTTGGTGAATGTTCTTTTTACAGTGACTGACGGTAACGGTCGGTTGGTCACCAATCTGAACAAGGAAAGTTTCCTGGTCGACGAAGATGGAAAGAAACAGCAAATCACTTATTTCTCTAAAGAAGTCACTCTTCCCTTGACCCTGGCTATTCTCATCGACACGAGTCCCAGCGTGGAACCCATTCTTGGAGTGGAGAAGGAGACCGCCATGGAATTCTTGCAGACCGTATTGCGCAAAGAAGATTTGGCCCTTGTGATGAATTTTGATCGGAGCGTCTCCTTGTTGCAAGACTTCACTTCCGACACGCGCCGCTTGAACAAAGCAATCCAATCCGTCTCAATTGGGAGCGGAACCTCGGTTCACGATGCCGTTTTCTTGGCCTGTGATGAGAAGCTAAAACAGGAAACCGGGCGAAAAGCCATTATCCTTATTAGCGATGGCGGAGACACGACCAGCAAGCTGAAAATTAAAGACGGCATTGAATCTGCTCAACGGGCCGACGTGATCATTTACGCCATTTCAAATCGCATTGGAGGTTTCTTCTTGG
>QHZQ01000109.1 GCA_003224725.1 Acidobacteriota bacterium
GAGGGGTGAACCTAGCTACTTCTCAGTGCAAAAATAGCAGGGCCCGTCAACGGCATGGTGGAATACGCGCTTCGTCGCGCGTATTCCAGCGTACGCAGAGCGCCTGCTCCACCCTAAGCCGCCTCTTATGCGAGAAACTAGCTGGCTATCAGATTGCCTCAACCGCTTCCTTACGGTCACGGCTCGGAATGCGCAGCCAAGGACGACCGCAACGACGAGAACGAGTACGATATTTCATGCTCTGTGGCGCCTCCCGAGCTGACATGGATGGCTCCTGCATCACTTCTCCCCTTCAATCACGATCAACAAATCCTTGGCATCGACTCGTTGGCCGGCTTCCACCAGCAACTTCGTGATGCGTCCGGTGATGGGAGCGTAAATGGTGCTTTGCATTTTCATCGCTTCGAGCGTGAGAAGCTTGTCGCCACGCTCCACCTTCTGTTGAAGCTGGACAAAGACGTTTGTGATGATACCTGGAGAAGGAGAGCCCACGTGGCCGCATTCACCAGGAGTGATTTTGGGGTGAGCGGGGGCGGCAGACCGCAGGGCTTTGTCGCGCACCAAGACTTCGCGCGGCTGACCGTTGAGCTCAAAGAACACGGTGCGCCACCCGTCAGGATGAGGTTCACCTACTGTGAGAAACTTGATCACCAGAGTCTTTCCCGGTTCGATGTCCACCGTGATTTCCTCGCCTGAGCGCATCCCGTAAAAAAACTGGGGGGTAGGCAAAACGCTGACGTCACCGAAGGACTGGCGGAGACGAACATACTTCAGGAAAACTTCGGGGTAGAGCAAGTAGCTCAGAATTTCATCGTGGCGAGGAGAACGTCCTAGTTTTTTTTCCAGAGTTTCTCGAGTGGACTCGAAATCGGCTGGGGGCAAATCTGCTCCTGGGCGACCGTGTTGCGCCGGAGATCCTCGCAGGATGATTTTCTGTAGCTTACGCGGCCAACCTCCCGGCGGCGTCCCCAGCGATCCGGCAAACATTTCGACTACCGAATTAGGCAGCGCCAGGTCATGCTGAACCTCGAGTTTCATCAGGTCTTGCGGCTTCATGCCCTTGGCCATGAGGAAGAGCGTCATATCTCCAACCACTTTGCTGGAAGGGGTCACTTTCACGATGTCACCAAAGAGTTGATTGACCTCGGCGTAACTCTTCTCCACCTCTCTCCAGCGGTGTGCTAACCCCATCGCACTCGCTTGCTCGCGCAAGTTGGTGTACTGGCCTCCAGGAATTTCATGTTGATAGAGTTTGGCGTCGCCGGTGCGCGGACCAGTATCAAAGGGCAGATAAAAGCGGCGCACCTGTTCCCAGTAATCCGACATCTCATTTAAAAAAGCCGGGTCCAGGTCGGTGTCCCGGGGCGTGTGTCGCAACGCTTCCACCAATGAATTCAAATTGGGTTGGCTAGTTTGTCCGCTCATAGAAGCCACTGCAGCGTCGGCCACATCCACTCCGGCTTCGGCTGCCTTCAAAATGGAAGCCGCATTTAGCCCACTTGTGTCGTGAGTGTGAAAATGGATAGGAAGGCCTACTTCGTCTCGCAGCGCTTTCACCAGGTGGAAAGCGGCGTAAGGCTTGCAGAGGCCGGCCATGTCTTTGATGCCAAGAAAATGGGCCCCCAGCTTCTCTAGTTGTCTAGCCATTTTGACGTAATACTGCAACGAATACTTGGGTCGACCAGGATCGAGGATGTCCCCTGTGTAACAGATGGCTGGCTCGCAGATGGCGTTAGTTTCCAATACCGCATCCATGGCCACGCGCATGTTTTCCACCGAATTCAAGGAGTCGAAGATGCGGAAGAGATCGATTCCCTGGCTGGCTGCTTCTTTGACGAACTCTTCAACTACGTTGTCAGGATAGCTGCTGTAGCCGACCGCGTTGGAAGCGCGCAACAGCATCTGAAAGCAAATATTAGGAATGCTTTCCCGCAACTGGCGCAGCCGTTGCCACGGGTCTTCATGCAGAAAGCGCAGGGCGGCGTCAAAGGTGGCCCCTCCCCACATCTCCAGGCTAAAGAGACCCGGCAGGTCATGGGCCACTGCTTCGGCGATTCTCAAGATATCCAGCGAACGAACGCGCGTGGCCAGCAGTGACTGATGGGCATCGCGAAAAGTAGTATCGGTAATGAGCAGGCGTTTTTGCTTGCGGGTCCACTCGGCGAAGAGCTTAGGTCCCAGCTCCAATAGCAACTGGCGTGTCCCGTCAGGTGGGGTTACCCCTTGGATGAAGGGAACGTCTAACAAGAGCATCGATTTATTCTCAGTGACGCCGTTTTCAGGGGTGTATTCCTCCGGCCACTTCTTTCCGACGACTTCGGGATTGCCATTCACGATAACATCGCCCAGGTAACTCAAGAGCCGTGTAGCCCGGTCTTTGCGACGGACGAAGTGTAACAGCTCAGGGGTTTCATCCAGAAAAGTGGTGGTGGTGTTTCCCGCCTGAAAGCGGGGATGGTTGACGACGTTTTCTAAGAATGGGATATTAGTTTTGACTCCTCGGATTCGAAACTCTCGCAAGGCCCGGTCCATGCGCTGACAGGCCTCTGTCAGGCTAACGCCCCAGGCGGTCACCTTTACCAGAAGCGAATCGTAGTAGGGTGTCAGAATCGCTCCACCATAAGCAGTGCCACCGTCCAGCCTGATACCAAAGCCTGCTGGAGATCGGTAGGTCGTGATTTTCCCGTAGTCCGGGGAAAAGTTATTCTCAGGATCTTCGGTGGTGATACGGCATTGCAAGGCATTTCCGTAACGAGGAAGCGACTCCTGTCGCGGGAGAGCGAGGGGAGGCTCATGCAACCTATGACCTTGCGCCAGCAATATTTGAGCACGAACCAAGTCCACTCCCGTGACCATCTCGGTCACAGTGTGTTCTACTTGGATGCGCGGATTCACCTCGATGAAGAACCACTCTTCGGTATCAGCATTCACCAGGAACTCGACGGTCCCGGCGTTGTTGTAATGCGCTGTTCTAGCCAGTATAACCGCCGCCTGGCATAATTGCTGGCGCAATTCAGCTGAGATGCCGGCGGCGGGCGCTACTTCGACAATTTTTTGATGACGGCGCTGCACCGAGCAATCACGCTCGTACAGATGCATGACGCCACCCTGCTGGTCCGCGAGAATTTGAACCTCGATGTGCCTGGCATGCCCAATGTATTTTTCCAGGAAAATGGCTCCATCACCAAAGGCATTCTCAGCTTCGCGGCGCGCTTCTTCCAAGCGAGCTTCCAACTCCGCGCCAGATCGAATGATCCGCATGCCGCGCCCCCCTCCACCGAATGCGGCCTTGGCGATGAGCGGAAATCCAATTTCTTTGGCAGCCTTCTTGGCCCCCTCAATTCCTTGCAGGGGCTGCTCTGTGCCTGGAACCACGCTGACACCAGACTTTTGGGCCAGGTGTCGAGCTGCCAGCTTATTGCCCAACAACTCCAGCAATTCCGGTGGAGGGCCCACAAAGGTGATCCCCGCGCTTCGACAGGCTCGAGCAAAGGCCGGGCTCTCAGCCAAAAACCCGTATCCAGGATGAATGGCGTCGATCTGCTTTTCCTTGGCCAGGGCTACAATCCCCTCGATATCGAGATAGGCTTGGATGGGCCCTTTCCCTTTTCCCACCAAGTAGGCTTCGTCGGCCTTAAATCGATGCAGCCCCAGGCGGTCTTCCTGCGAGTAAATAGCCACGGTCCGCAGGCCGAGTTCCGTGGCGGCCCGCATAATGCGGATGGCAATTTCACTTCGATTGGCGGCCAAGATTTTTTTCATGAAACAAAAGGTCGGCTTGTTGGTCTTCGGCAGTAGGAACGGTAAGCCCCGGATTTCAGCATTCGGCGCATGACATTCTACATTGATGCGATTGGAATGCAACTGGAAGATATGGATTGTTGCATAATGAGATTGGTCGACCAGTGAGCCTCAAGAAACCATCGGATCATTCAACACAAACAATAAAGCCGGGAAACACGGGCGACTCCATTAATTTCTGTCAGGGTTTCATGACTGTGATGGTGAAGGTTGTGCTGGGAGCCGTGGCATCCAGCGGGTAGGAAAGTAATCCACGGGCTTCACTGAGGGTTGCCTTGGCTTGACGGTTTTGCGGAGAAAAAGGGTAGGATGGAAAAATCACTTTGCTGCGGTGGGGAAGCGTGATCCGCCAGCCGTCGTATTCGATCCAGCCTCCGGAATTTTCAGCGGAGACCTCGACGGCCTTCTCAGTTAGCGAAAAGACCTCGCCGGTTGCGGTTTTGAAGGTGTTGCCGGCTTTGAAATAGAGCAGCAGCTGACCGCTAGCTGAACTTCCTGGATCCTCTAAATGGGCTTTAATCTGCAACTCCTTTTTGGACTTTGGGGAAACTTCGATAGAGGCCCTTTTATCCCCATAAGTGAGGATTACTGCGTCTGTGGGATTTTTCTCACGCACTGCACCGTTGGAGGGAATGTAAATGGCACGACCGCTACGCGGAAATACGAAATTACTCCACTCCGGTTGAGCTTTGGAATTTTCGCCGCTGACAACTAGACCCACCTGGTCATTCCAGACACTGACAAAATTCTGCCGATCCAGCCCCCAGCGGTTTTTGGTGGGAGCGGCGGTAAACCCACTCAAACAATAAAACCAGGGAGCCTTTCGTCGCATCAGCGTTTTGTTCCCGATGTTATACACATAGGAGGTCTTTTCCAGAGAGATTTTTTCGTCCACGCCTTCGTGGTAGTAAAGAAAATTCCTGAGCAGGTCGGATGAGAGTTGTAGCGTGATTCCTTTCTTAGTCATCTGAGACACAAGAAATTTGACGAAGCGGCGCCCTTCGGGAAACTGGCTGAAAGTGAAATGGGCTGCCGTCACCATCCCGGGAGTGTAACGTGAGCGCCCGTCGAGCGTTTCGATGAGGCAGCCTTCGGGATAAACTGTTTTGATTTGGAAATCCAAAGCACGCTCCAGGTAAGGGATGACAGCCAAATCGCCCGAGTGCTCGTAGTACAGACCAACAGCCTGCAGATAGTCCAAGTTGTAGGTAGTCGAGGGTCCTCCGAACTCTGGCCAGTAGCCCAACGGGTCCAGGGATTCCAGCGCCGAGTGAACCATGCGTTGCCCGGTTTGTTCCCATTCGTTACGTTCAAAGATCTGTCCTGCTCGATAGACGTTAAGCCCGTCCCAGGTGCTGAGGTGGTTAACTTCGAAATTTCCCCAACCCCAGGTAACGTCCTCATCGTGAAATATCCCGCTATAGAGTCGCTTATTGCGATTGCCGAGGATCTGTTGGTAAACTCCTTCCACCATTTTATGAATGCCCCGCTCCCAGCGAGACTTACGCTCTTGATTCATTTGCTCTTGCAGGAGCACATAGGCCTCCAGCCAAGCGGCTAAGGTCTCATGCAAGTAAATGCGACCCCAATTGGAGCCATCGTTCTTGAGGAACTCCACCGTGCCATCTTCGTATTGAGCGTCGCAGATGGCATCTCCGCCTTTAAGAGCGACTTTAAGCAATTTCTTATCCCCGGCGTAAGGGTTCCTGGCCTCATTGAGGGTATATAAATAGGCAAGAGGATAGATGACCTCCTGGTTATCCACGGACCAGCCCCCCTGCGTGAAACGACCGGTGTCTTCCAGGAAGGACTTCAACACCGGAGTAACCCCTTTGATTAACTGATCGAGGTAAAATGCTTTAGGACTGATGTCATTAATTGAGTCCTCTTTCTTAACCGCGCTGAACGAGATAAGCGCGTCCAGGCATACGGCCCACAAAACCAGGAGACTGTAATGACGTCTTGACACGATCCACTCGCTTTTTGTTTTCATTTCTAGAGCTGTCGCTTTCCGCTACCTAAAGGCAAAACGTTTGAAAGAGTCCGGTTATTCTACTCGCAGATTATTTTACGGGTCAATTCTTTCTCGAGTGGGAAGCTTCTTCCAGACGGCAGAATCAGTGAGTCGCCCGTCGTAGAGCGTCTTCCACTTTAAGGTCTGTGTTACAATTTGGGACCGGGCCTTGATTTAGCTGATGGCTTGGCGAAGGATCTTTGCTGGGACTACGGCATCCACGGCTACCGGTAGGATAGTCCTTTCTCACCCTTAATCAAGGAGCTTATGGACACACAGGCGCTATACCAGTCTTTACGTTTGGCCAATGAACCGAACACGAAATTAGTCTTGTTGGTCCTGGACGGTTTGGGGGATTTAGCTACTCCGTCGTCAAAGTTTCTCACCCCGTTAGAGGCGGCCAGAACACCTAATCTTGACGAATTGGCTAGAGCTTCATCCTTGGGGCGAATGATACCGGTTGCGGCGGGAGTCACACCCGGTAGCGGACCGGGACATCTCGGATTGTTTGGCTACGATCCACTGCAATATGAGGTGGGCCGCGGCGTCATTGAGGCACTGGGACTGGGGATTGACTTGAGGTCGGGCGATGTGGCCGCCAGAGCAAATTTTTGCACGTTAGATGAGAAAGGGATTGTGCTCGATCGTCGCGCTGGCCGCATCCCCACCGAGGTCAACGAAGGGCTTTGCGAGAAACTCAGAAAGATTAATAAGATCGGTCGCGTCGAGGTAATCATTAGGCCCGGCAAATCTCATCGCTTTGTGGTGGTCTTGCGTGGCAAGGGCATTGAAGGGCCACTTACCGATTCGGATCCCCATCGTGAAGGTGCGCCCATAAAGAAAGTTCAGGCGTTGGGCAAATCCACCAAAGCCAAAGCAGCCGCCAAGATAATTAACGAATTTTATGCCAAGGCGCTGCCGCTCATTGCCAGGGAGCACCCCGCCAATGGGTTCTTACTTCGCGGCATTGCCCATTCTCCCAAGATCCCGTCATTTAAGGATCGATTCAGTCTAAATGCCGCAGCTATCGCGGTTTACCCGATGTACAAAGGGCTGGCTCAATTGATTGGGATGAAAAAATTAGAAGGGACCAATACCACGCAGGAAGAATTTGAAATCTATTTGCAAGAGTACGATCACTTCGATTATTTCTTTATTCATGTCAAAGGAACCGACTTGGCTGGGGAAGATGGGAACTTTGATCAGAAGGTTTCGGTTATCGAAGAGGTAGACAGAACGTTACCCGTCCTTTTGAATAAAAAGCCCACGGTTTTAGCCATAACGGCTGACCATTCCACGCCTGTTTCCATGAAATCGCATAGCTGGCATCCCCAACCGGTCATGATCCATGGGCCAGTGAGCGGTAGTGATAGGTTGGACCGCTTTTCTGAGACCAACGCCAATCGCGGCTCCCTGGGTGTTTTCAAGAGCAAGCATCTGATCCGATTAATGATGGCTAATGCCCGGTTGTTCGACAAGTTTGGAGCCTAGTCCAAGATAGAAGGCTTCAGGCCTTTCCCTACCACATTGAACCTGAGAAAGAGAATTGAACAGAGAAGGCGCGAAGGAAAAAGTCAACGGGTTCAAGGTTTGCCTTTGTGGTTTGCGTTTGTTATTCTGTTCATCTTTGATGAAGCCTGACTTCTTTTAATCTGGAGAAAAATGCCAAAAGAGACGTTCAACATTATCAATTTCGGATGCCGCGCGACACAGGCCGATGGAGCGGCAATCGAACAGGCCTTCTTGAATCATCGACTCGGCAAGGCCGAAGCCTGGCAGAATGCGGACGTGGTGGTTATCAATACTTGCACAGTGACCCATTCGGCGGATACTCAGGCACGTCAAGTGATTCGGAAGGTACACCGTGAAAATCCGAAGGCCAAAATTGTAGTGACCGGCTGTTATGCGCAGCGCGCTCCCCAGGAGGTGGCCAGAATTGAAGGAGTGACTTGTGTGATGGGCAATTCCTACAAAGAGCAGTTGGTTCCTATTGTCATGAAAAAGTATTTGGCTGAGCCAGAATTGCCAGCCCCGCCTTTACCCGGGGACACGTTCCAGCAGGAGAACCCTCTTTCCGGTGGAGAGCTCTCGCGCATGAACGAACCGTGTTCCGGCGTGGACGTGTTTTGCAGCAGCATCTTTGAATCGCGAACCCTGCGCTCGATTGCGGACATGTCAGGAGGGGGAAGAACCCGTGCGGTCCTCAAAGTGCAAGATGGTTGCAGTTTGCGCTGTTCCTATTGTGTCATCCCGTACGTCCGCGGCAATTCCCGTAGCCTTCAGGAAGATGAGGTGTTGCGTCAAGTGGAACACTTGCTGGATCAAGGATTCAAAGAGATTGTTTTTACCGGGATTCATCTCGGCGCTTACGGTCGAGATTTTGAGAACAAGAAAACCCTGGCCGCTTTAATCAAAAGAGTTCTACAGCAAGAGAGGCTGGCGCGGCTGAGACTAAGTTCCATCGAGCCGCTGGAGGTTACTGATGAAATCATAGGACTGGTAGCTGAATCACCGAAAATGGCCAAACACTTTCATGTCCCGTTGCAGAGTGGCTCGGACCGAATCTTGCGACTTATGCGAAGGCCCTATAGCTCTGATTACTACGCCCGCCTAGTGGAGAAACTGCGCCAATCGGTTCCCGACACTGCCATTGGCGCGGATGTCATGGTGGGTTTTCCGACCGAAACAGAAGCTGACCATGCCAGATCCAAAGATTTGCTGAAAAGTGCTCCCGTGACTTATTTGCATGTGTTCCCTTATTCGCCGCGTCCTGGGACACCCTCCGCCCAGTTAAGGCCGGAAGTGCCGGGAAGAGCCGCCCAGCGAAGAAGCCTGGAATTGCGCGAATTAGGCGCCGAAAAAAATCTTCAGTTTCGGACCTCTTTTTTGAGTAAACGGCTTTCGGTGATTACGCTGGATAGAAAAGAGGACGGCGAAAAGACTCAGGCCCTGAGCACCAACTACCTTAAGGTGGAGCTGGAGGCTAAAGTCAAGCCTAATCAACTCCTGGAAGTTTTGGTGAAAGGAATGACGACTGAAGGGGTAAGAGCTGAAAGCGAGGAATAATACAAGCCCAACTTCAAAGCCCGGAAACTCGCACGTGGGACGTTGCCTGAGCGAGTTCAGCGCCGCAGCCACCTCTCCTTCCTGCCTAGATCGGGTGCCGCACCGAGGTTATCAGCTTTGTAGGATGACTTGGGCCACGGCGTACTGGTCGGTATGGCTGAGGCTAATCCAGTAATTCCTGGCGCCCAAAAGATCGGCTAATTCCCGGGCTCTGCCCCTGATGATCAACGTAGGCTTCCCATTCATCTGGTTTCTCACTTCCACGTCATGCCAGCTCACTCCGTCTCGCCAGCCGGAGCCAATGGCTTTAAAGACAGCTTCCTTGGCAGCGAAACGGGCGGAATAATGTTGAAATTTGTTGGCGCGCGCTTCGCAATACTCTATTTCGACTGGCGTGAAGGCTCGATTGCGCAGCCTTTCACCGCGACGAATCATAGCTAGCCGTAGCTTTTCAATTTCGACGATATCAACGCCAATTCCCAGAATCACGCCACTTTCTCCCACAGGCCATGAGTTCAAATTATAGTCGAACGGAACTCGGATTTTTCTTATACCATCAGAGTCTGGCTTCGTTCAAGTGGCTCGTTCATGGATTCAGTCTTCGTTATGATCCTCAGACCGGTCAGGAGTTGAGCCTGGGATTCAATGAGTACCAGCCTAGGGAAGTGGTTGAGAACAATCGTAAGAAATTGGTCCAAACTATTTCAGGTGTTTTAGCCGCAAGCGAACTGATCAAGGTTTCTGACGGCGACGCTTCCAGGACCGAGGATGAGGCGTGTCTAGTCACCCTGCAGCAGATTCACTCCGACCTTGTATATTCGTTCCCATCCGACTTTCCCAAAAAATTTTCCCTGTCGGGCGATGGTTTGATTACCGACCAAACTGGCGTGATGCTGTCGGTGCAGACCGCCGATTGCCTGCCGGTTTTGATGGTGGATCCTGAAAAGCGAGTGGTTGGTGCTGTCCACGCAGGTTGGCGGGGAACCCTAAAGGAGATTGTCGAAAAAACTGTGGCCAAGATGCAGACTCAGTTTTCGAGTAAGCCTGCACATTGCCTCGCGGTCGTTGGTCCGGCTATTCGCTGTTGCTGCTATGAGGTGGGAGAAGAGGTAGTCGAAGCTTTTCATGCCAAGTTTGATTACGCCAGCACCCTCTTCCAGAGCCAGTCCATGGGTAGAAAGACGCTGGACTTAGCTGCGGCCTGTCGATATCAGCTGCTTCATGCAGGCTTGGTGGCAGACCATATTTTTGCGGATCCTCCGTGCACTTCTTGTCACACCGACCAGTTTTTTTCTCATCGGGCGGAACGCGGGAAGACGGGAAGGATGATGGGAATCATAGGGCTGAGAACAAAGGAGTAGGGGCATAGTCAAATAAGAGCCAATCCCATGCCGGTTCTCCTGTCCCCTTTTATTCGATGGTTACAGTCGTGTTGTGATAATCCAACGTCACTTTGTACTTACTGAAAAAATCTCCGCCTAAGATCCCTGAGACTTCGGTTTGAATCTCTTTGCTAATCTCTTTGAGCTCCACCGCCAAAATCTGAGCATAATCCCTCTTTAAACCGTGGAGACCCAAATCTACTGTGGAGACAGACAGAACGGATTGAGTAACGCCACAAGCTCCGGCAAATTGAAGATCGACGACGGAATTGGGGGTGTTTTCATGGACACCCAGAAGAGCTGCCTGCCTTTTGGAAAGTGTGCTGGTCACGGCTCCCGTATCAAAGAGAAAATTCTTAGGAGCCTGATGGTTAATGGAAACCGGCACCAGCATGAGGTTGCCCAAGATGCGAAATTCACTTCGGGTGCTCGGCGTGTTACCGCTCTGGGCAGGAGCGGGCGGTTCGGAAGAGGGTCTGGGGGTCAGAAGGATCTTCCTGTCGGGATAATCCAGGATGACGAGAAAATCTCCCAGATCGGCCGTGCTCAGGACTCCATCAATCAAACCCGCAAAAATTTCGTTATCGAAAGAGGCGACGGGCAAGTTCTCAATTTCGAGAGCACCCATTTGAAACCTGGCCGCCTTACATAACTGGGTGGCTGTTTTCCCAGTGCCTCCCACACATTTCACGACAGCCCTGGCAATCGGAGCGATTTTTAAGTGCTCCAAAAGGGCATTCGAGAGAACCGTTGAGGTTGCGCCACTGTCTACCAAGAATCGATAAGGTCCGTCGCCGTTCACATGGGCCTCAACCAGCATCAAGCCATAAAAGGGCTGAACGGGTATTTCGTAGCGGCGGGCAGGATGGTTAATCTTTGCTACTGGCCCTTTCTCCAGGCTGCGAAAAAACGTTAGGAGGGCTTCCGCGTTCTGAACCCGCTCGGCATGAAACTTAGGTTTGAACGCCAGGTACTTTTCTAATGACTGGATTTGCATTGAAAGGTTCTTAGCCGTTCCGTAGGCTTCACTGGCAAGGAAATAATTGTCTTCCTGGTTCGGGTCCAAGCGAATAGCCTGTTGCAGTGCTTCGAGACCTTCTTCAGGTCGCAGTTTTGTCAGATGGAGACGTCCTAGACCGAGGTAGGCGGCGGCCTGCTTGGGATCCAGTTGCAGACATTTGCGAAATTGAATTTCCGCCAGTTTAAAATCGCCTTCGCGAAAGAGGCAATGTCCGTAAGTAGCCAGCCCTTTTGGATTGTTTGGGGCAAGCTTCATAGCGCGACGAATTTCTTGCGTGGCAGCCTCAAAATTGTCTTCGAGCAAGTAAAGGTTAGCTAACAAATCCAAAGCAGCCACGAAATTGGGTTGCTTACGCAGAGAATCCTGCAACACCCTTTTGGCTTCAGATAAATCCCCTTGGAGAAAAAATGTCTCGGCCTCACTGAGCCCTGTGTTTGGCTTGTCGTGGGCTGCTGGAAATAATGTGATCAATAATAAGGCTGGAACGCTTAAAGGTAAGAAACTCAGGATTCTGTTGTTTTTCAATACGCTAGACCTCCTTCTCAGAGATGGGCTTGTGTTACCAGGGTAGCACAGATTTCATTCTGTTTCTGATGTGACGCTTTGCAAACTGGGCAGGGGCCTGGCCCCTGGACTTCCTTAACTCGAAGAAGGTGAAAAAATTCCAGGCTCGAAGTGACTTCAGGTCAAAACCGCCACCGGCCGTGGAACCCAATGCGAAAAATCGAAGAGACCCCAAACCCGCCTTCACGGAGGGATATGATCTAATTCCTGCTCCAGGCCAAATCATTTCAGAAATCCCAACCCTTTGGGCTGATCAATAGGGCAAGAACCAAATTTCTAGTTCTGGCTCGCGTAATGGCCTAAGAGTTTGTGCTCCACTCGCCTCATGAATAAGGCCTTACCTTGGCCCGTGATATTTGCTTTGATTTCCGCTGCATTTGGATTAGAATGGCGTTCAATATAGAAGTCATTCGGCGATTTACTTACTTGTGACTTTCGTTCATCCTTATCATCCTAAGGTTAAGTCATGTCCCCTAAACATATTCTCGTCGTAGATGACGATGAAAACATTCTGGCGCTTATAAAGACCATCCTGACACAAAAGGATTATAAAGTGAAAACCGCTTTAAATGGCGAGTTGGCGGTTTCCCTGTTAATGCAAGAGCGGTTTGACGCCATAATAACTGATGCGGTTATGCCCCTCATGGATGGTAACGCTTTGGCCAAGAAAGTTAAGAATGATCCCAAATTGAAAGACATTCCCATTATTATGATCACAGCCAGCAAAGAAGCAGATATGGTCAAAAAAAGCTTCTCCTCTGGCTGTGTATTGTTCCTTCCCAAGCCCTTTACGGCTTCCAGTCTGGTATCTCTCCTTCAGCTTGTACTGAAATAGGAACAAGCTGCTTTAAGCTCATTTCTGATAGCAATGATGGAAGTGCGCTTGGCCTCCGGCACCAACAGAGGAGCGAGCGGCCCGAGGCCGAATGAGGGCACTTAGGAGATCAACCCCAGTCGGTATTTAGGTGATCACAATTTGCCTTGAGTTGGTCAGAGCCGGGTGGTATTGGCCTAAGTTGAGGGCGGGAATGGACTGCCTAGCGTCCATCTGAGAAAGAAATCCTCCTTCCTCTCGCTCAGGGAGCCTGGGGAAGACGGCAACAACCTATGGTCAGCTCATTCGTAAATCACTTCTCACTTAATTTCTAGCTTCCTAATTTTGTTCAACAGCGTCTTATAGCTTACATTAAGCATCACGGCGGCTTGCTTCCGATTCCACTGAGTCTGCTGTAAAGCCCTTAGAATCACCTCTTTTTCGGCAGTAGACGTGAGGTTCTTGCTCATGTGCTTAAGGCTTAAGCTGGAGGAATCGTCGTTGATACTCTCCGGGAGTTGACTTTGCAGCAAGGGTTTCTCGGCTTTCCGACGGGCCTCCATTTTAGTGGTGAGTTCGTCGACGATGAGGTCTTCCTTGCCCAGAATGACCAGGCGTTTCACGACATTTTCCAGTTCGCGTATATTTCCAGGCCAATCATATTCCATGATGGACTGCAAAACCCTGGGATTAATAGCTGCCATGTCGCTATTGTACTTGCGGTTATGCTTACGCAAAAAATGGTCACAAAGCAGAGGAATTTCTTCTTTTCGCTCGCGTAGAGGAGGGATGGAAACATTCACAACGTTGAGACGGTAATAGAGGTCTTCCCGGAATCGACCTTCTTTCATGGCCTCCTCAAGGTTGTGGTTGGTGGCTGCTAGGATGCGCACGTCCACCATGACATTCTTTTTCCCCCCCAGACGCGAATATTCGTTGTCTTGAAGGACGTGGAGTAGTTTGGCCTGGAGTGTAGTAGCCATATCCCCAATTTCATCCAAGAAGAGAGTCCCGTAGTTGGCCAGCTCAAATTTGCCCTGCTTCAAACGGAAAGCACCAGTGAATGCTCCCCGTTCATAACCGAACAGTTCGCTCTCAAGTAGTTCCGAAGGGAGTGCAGCACAATTGACTTTCACGAAAGGCTTGTCTCTGCGTGGGGAACCTTGATGGATTTCGCGAGCCACAATCTCTTTCCCCACTCCACTCTCCCCCTGGATAAAAACGGTGACGTCGGTGTTGGCGATTTGAGCAATGAGCTCTTTGATACGAAGCATTTTGGGATTCGAGGCAACAAAGCGATACCCCTCGGTCAGTTGCTCGTTCTGCTCACGCAACAGCTTATTTTCTTCAACCAGCTTTTTGCGATCCAAGGCCTTAAGGATTGCAATTTCAAGCTCAGCTTCCTCAAACGGTTTGTTGAGATAATCAGTGGCTCCCGATCGCATTGCTTCGACAATCGTGCGGGTTTCACCGATGCAGGACAACATGATAATGGGAAGTTCCTTTTCGGCCTTGCGCAGACGTTTGAGAGTTTCCAACCCATCAATCTCTGGCATCAAGATGTCCAAGAGAACCAGTCCCGGCGGGGGGTTCGTCGTGAAGTATTCTATCGCTTCATTACCGCTGGCGACGGCATTGACGTTATAGCCTTTCAATTTGAGAAGAGTTTTCAAATAATTTCGTATCCCTTCTTCGTCGTCCACCACCAAAATTGAAGTCTGTTCATTCATAATTTTCTGCTGCACCATCCTGATTTTTATTATTAAGAACGTATTTCATTAATGCCCGGAGAAGTTTCACTTGGACTCAGAGGAAGAAGGAAGATAAACTTGCTGCCTGAGTTCAACCGGCTATCGACCCAGATTTTACCGCCATGGGCCTCGATAATTCGCTTTGAGATGGTCAATCCAAGGCCCAAGCCGGAACGGTTCATCTGGTTAGAAGACACCTGAGTGAACTCATCAAAGATTTCCTGTTGGTGCTCTGGAGATATTCCAATGCCCGTGTCGGTGACTTGAACCATAATGGCGTTGCTGCTGTGATTTGTTCTCTCCTCAAGTTGATGCCGCTGTTCTTTCTGGGGCTTTAGACCCGCTGCCGCGTCCGCACTTCGTCTTTCCCAAAAGTAAGGTTGAACGGAAACATAAACCTTACCTCCAGGTGGAGTATACTTTATGGAGTTCTCTAAAAGGTGAGTGAGGACCTGATTTACTTTGTCCCGATCGTATCTGAATCGTCGAATTCCCTTACTCAATTTCAAGACCAGCGACAACTGTTTTCGTTTACAGGCTTCTTTAGTCTGCTTGATAACCATTTTGACGTTGTTAATAAAGTCGTTCTCTTGGTAAATCAGTTCGAGTTTGCCCGCTTCAATTCGAGATAGATCCAGTAGTGAGTTAATGATCCGTATCAGTCGCGAGCAGCTCTGCTCAGACTCAAGTAAGACCTCCTTTTGCTGTGGCTGCAGCTTCCCCAGACGCTCGTCCAACAGGATGCGATGATACCCTTTCATGACTGTAACCGGGGTTCTCAATTCGTGCGTGGCCATGGCCAGAAAATTGTTTTTCTGCTGATTGAGTTCCTGCAGCCGGGAATAGGCCAACAACAATTCTCGATAAGTTAAATCCTTCTCGGCAATAGCTTCCTTTTGACGCTCCAGCGACTGCTCTAGTTCCTTCTGAATTCGCGCCGCTCGCCTTTGCGCCTCCTGGACTTGGCTTTCAAGCTCTATCCTCTTCATCATCTGGCTAAACACCATTGACAAAAGTTGGGGCCGAACCGGGGTTGCCAGAAAGGCTGCTGCTCCGAGGTTTAGGGCTGCGGTCATCTCCTCTTCGGAACCCTTCCCGATCATGATCAGAAAAGGAGCCGGGGGACATTTTTGTAAGTCCTTAACCGCTGGACGCCATGCATATTCTCGATCGGTAGTTTCAACTATCATAACATCGAAACTCTGGTTCGTATAGGTCGTTTGCGCGTTGAGATGGTCAGGGCAGCAATAAAGCTCATAATTGAAAGTGCCAGAGAGTTCCTCAAGAAGGGTTCGGGTTGAGGGATGATGATAGATTAGAAGGACCTTCATAACAGACTCGAAAGATTCAAGTCATCCCGATTTCTTGAGCGCAGAGTAAGGGAGACATCACCCCAGCAGTTGGCTTATAGCATAGGGAATTGACTCATTCAAGCAAATAAAGCCTATGGAACAGTGCGATGGTTATAAGGACCCATTTGCGGCTCCCCCAAATGTTGGGAGAAGGGAACAGGCGGAGCCGAACAACCCATCCTTAGCACAACCGTCAGCCAGTGACCCCTAACCAGTAATAACTGGTGCCTGAGAGCCGGAAGAAATTTTCTCACCTCCCAAAGATCATAATGGTCTAATTCCTCCTGCTTCAATCTTCTATCGGCGGTCTGAAAATTGGACTTTAAACTAACCTGAATTAAGTTCTTATTCTTTCCTACTTCAAATTGACCACAATCGTCCGATAAGCAATTTCTCCGGTATTGGTCAGATTGGGAGCAGTCTCTCCGCGGCTGTGCCAAATCACGTCGCCAGCCTTACGGGTACGAGTCTCTTTCTTTCCGTCAGGATAGACCACTTCATAGTGAGCGTCATCCAAGAATACAATCACCTGGTCATTTTGTCTGACATGCGTTGGACGACTGGCTTCTTTTTCATAGGCAACTTCGCTGACTAAGACTTTTCCATTCTCTAGAAGCGTCTTGATTGACGGAGTTCTTTCAGGCGTACTGCGACCGGAAAGGCTTAATCCGAAGACCAAGCCCGAGACAAACAGAGCAGCACGGACAACCCAACGAGATCTCTTCATTCGAACCATAGGGGCATCGCTCCTTTCCTGAACTTGAATGGTAAATATAACATACCTCAAAGAGACAATTAAAATGGCGTGTTCCGGGTGTGCGACAAAAATGTAGGTAGGAACTTGCCATCGGGCATGCCTGTTGGTGCTCCAAGGAGGCCGAGGCGGGCCACGGGCCCTTCTTTGCTTTTACCACCAAAGTGCAGGGCAAGACTCAAACCTTGCAGTTGAAGGCGGGACCGGAGTTGATTCAGCTGCAGGAACAGGTCACGGCCTACCGGAGCGGATTTGCCAGGTGCGACCCGCTGAGCCGCGGGGCTGAAAAAAATTCTTAGGTTGTCCAGGAGGAGATGAACCGCGAGGTAGAAGGGTGGGAGGCCGATCTGGAAGCTTGGGAATTGGGTTTGCGAGACCGTGAGGGCGGTGATCTTGGAGCAAGTGCTC
>QHZQ01000110.1:0-26069 GCA_003224725.1 Acidobacteriota bacterium
CGAATGCGTTCGCGAGCGAAACAACATAAGGGCGATGACAGCAGAGGGAATAGAGGCACTGACCGTCAAGCCCACTCTCAGTCCCAGATAGGCGGACGTGGCGCCAAAAATGATGCTTAAAACGGCCCCGAGAAGAATAGCCCTCCAGGTGATCTCGGGGAGATAGGTGTCAGGGGAAATGTAAGGTTGAAAAGGGGGAGACGAAGTAAGTTTCTCTTCTGTAAAGGGCAAGAAGCTTTCCTTTTTAAAGGCTATAAGCCAACCGCCATAAGGTGGCGAAGGGGGAAGTTCTATTCGAGTTATAACTGTTGGCGCTTCGTATCCTAAGTAACCAATCTTTTCCACTTTAAAGTGGCGAGGGTTGAATTGGCAAGGGTTTTCAGTCAATCCAGCGGTAAAATCAGTTGACACTGCTTCTGGAGACTCTCTATACTCAAGCCCTTGAGCCATAAGCCCGGCTGGGTTCTGAATCCAAAACCGGGCAAAATCAACAAAAGTGCACTGGCGCCAAGTCAAACTGAACCTTCATCACCGACTTTTCCGTAACGAGCCCCAATTTTAAAGCTTGAGCTGGGACAACAAAATCTCGAAATTCCCCATGGGCCTGAATGTTCTTAAGACACTGGCATTCAACTTCGTACGGAAGCTTGTGCAACATCGCGGGTTGATAAAAACCATGGTCGTCCGGGATTTGAAAAGTCGCTATGTGGGATCTGTCATGGGATTTTTTTGGTCGGTCATCCACCCTTTGGTTCTGCTGACCAGTTACACTTTGGTTTTTTCTGTCATTCTCAAGCAACGACTGGGCGAGGAGGCGGGAACGACGAGTTTCGCCATTTATCTTTTTTGCGGCATTCTTCCCTGGCTGATCTTCCAAGAGACGCTGAGCCGCTCCAGCAACGTCTTAATTGACCATGCCAACTTGATTACCAAGACGTTATTCCCTTCAGAGATTCTCCCAGTCACCGTTTTGATGGCAAATCTGGTGAACCATCTCATCGGACTGGGACTGTTTTGGATCATCGTACTTCTCTATCTTCAAAAGATCAGTGTGCTCGTTTTGCTGGTCCCACTGTATCTTCTCGCTCTTTTGCTCTTCGCCCTGGGTCTGAGCTGGTTCATTTCCAGTGTGCAGGTCTTCTTGCGCGACACTTCGCAAGTGCTGTCCGTTATCTTAACCTTCTGGTTCTGGCTGACTCCGATCTTTTTTGATGAAAAGAGGGTGCCAGCCCGTTTAGCCTTTTTCATGCACATCAATCCTCTGGCTCAAGTGGTGACGGCTTATCGGAGGTGCTTTTTGAGTTTTGAAATGCCATCGATGCCAGGGCTGGCCTTTCTGTATAGTATTGCTCTGCTGTCGTTGGTTGGAGGCGGATTGTTTTTCAGGTACACCAAGAAATCTTTTGCCGACGTGTTGTGATGGATGCCCTGACGGTTGAGAACGTTTCCAAGAATTATCGAATCTACTCAAAGCCGTCGGACCGGCTCAAGGAGCTATTCTTTCGCAAGAAGAAGTTTCACAAAGATTTTTGGGCTCTCAAGAATGTAAGCTTAAGAGTAAAGCAGGGTAGCACATTTGGAGTCATTGGAGAGAACGGATCAGGAAAAAGCACTTTGCTGCAGATCATTGCCGGAACGCTTCAACCAACCCAAGGGACTATCGCTTTGTCCGGCCGTGTTGCGGCTTTGCTGGAGCTGGGAGCCGGCTTCAATTCTGAATTTACTGGCCGAGAGAACGTTTTCTTAAATGCCGCTATCATGGGATTGTCACCACAGGAAACCCTTGAAAAACTTCCCGAGATCGAGCGTTTTGCTGAAATCGGAAGGTTTATCGATCAACCTGTTAAAACTTACTCCAGCGGCATGTATGTACGGCTGGCTTTCGCTGTCTCGATCAATGTCCAACCCGAGATCTTGCTGGTAGATGAATCGCTTTCCGTGGGCGATATTTACTTTCAACAACGTTGTATGCGCAAGATTCGCCAAATGAAGCAAGAAGGAAAGACCATTGTGTTTGTTTCTCATGACATGGCCGCCGTAAAAAATCTCTGTGACTCGGCCCTCTGGCTTGAGCATGGAGAAATAATGCAGATGGGATCGCCTGATGATGTGGTGGGCCAATACCTCGCTGCCATGACCTTGCGGCGTGACCCTTACGCTGCAGAAACTCTTTCCGGCAGTCCAGCTTTGGTCGCGGGGAGAAGCGCAGGGTTGGAAGCGTTTGATCTGGTCGTTTGCTCCATTCCCAATGTTGACCACCGCTGGGGAAATCGCCAGGCGGAGATTCTGGGCATCCAACTCCTGGATGAAAATGGGCGGCTGTGTGAGGACATCGATCACGGAGGTCGCCTCATTTTGCGAGTCTCCATAAAATTTAACGAAGCTGTGACTCGACCCATTGTAGGTTTCATAATGCACAATCGTTTGGGCGAAGATATCGCCGGCATTAACACTTCTGCCGAAGGAATCCTTTTGCCCCCGGCGGTTACCTCTCAGATTTACACGGTGGATTTCCGCATCCAGCTTCCGCTTTTGAGTCCAGGAAACTACTTTTTCTCTGCTGCCGTGGCCAATGGAACGCATGAGGATTACGTCATCTGCGATTGGGTCGAAAATGCTATCAGGCTTGTCTTGAACCAACGTTGCACTGTCTATGGCTATATGAAACTGGAATGTCAGATTGAGCTCAGACATGTAAGCCCGGTCCTCACGAATTGGAGAGAAGTGAAAGGAAGGTCGTGATGGAATTCACCGGGGAGCGTGTCGTGCCGGGCAAAGTGGAGCCGGATCTTTGGAATGAGCATCTCTCGCGCTATTATTTTGCTCAGCCCCTCATGGCCCACAAGTACGTCCTGGATTTGGGATGCGGGACCGGGTACGGATCTTCCGTTCTTGCCTCTGTGGCTCGAGTCGCTGTCGGCGTTGACATTTCTGAGGAGGCAATTTCTTTTGCTCGGCAAAACTACTCGGCAGCCAATCTCAGCTTCTTTGTCGCTGATTGTTCTCGGCTCAGTTTAGCTTCTGATAGTTTGGACGGCATCGTCTGTTTTGAGGTGATCGAACATTTGGGAAAACAAACGTCCTTGTTAGAAGAGAGTCATCGGGTTCTTAAAGCAGACGGACTTCTGATGATTTCCACACCCAATCGGGTGTTTTACACAGAGGAACGGAACGATCTCAACCCGTTCCATACGCATGAATTTGACTTTGAGGAATTTGCTTCCTGTTTGAAAAACTACTTTAAAAAGGTTGAGGTCTATTATCAGAACCATGCTTATTCCATTTTTATCGGCGACCCCCGTTCCTCTCACCCGGTCTCTGCCCGTTTGGCTGAAACTCAGGAAAGCCTCGAATCCACCTCGAATTTCTTTGTGGCGATCTGTTCCAAGTCTGAGCAAAACTGGCCACATCCTAAGAACCTGGTCTATCTGCCATCGACCGGCAACCTGCTGCGCGAGAAGGAGCAGCGGATTACACAGTTAGAATCAAAAATAGTCCAACTGGACGGGAGGATCTTAAATTTCCAGAAAGAATACGATGAACGAACTCAATGGTGCCTGAAACTTGACCGTCTCATTAAGAATCGAGATGCCACGATACTTGACCTACAGAATCAACTTGAAGAACGGACTGCCTGGGCTCACCGACTTTCGCAAGAGATTACCCAGAAGGACGCCCAAATTCTAAAATTGCAAAAAGAATATGACGAGAGAACTGAATGGGCCTTGAGCTTAAACGAAAAATTGGAAAAAATTAAACAGTCCAACGTCTTTAGGTTTTCTAAAGCTCTCGGGCTTGTTCCAAAATTTTAGCCAACTTGTTCCTCGCACGAAAAGGGAATTCATGATCAAGGATGTTAAGGTAGTGCCTTTGACCGCACACGTTGATGATAGAGGATATCTTATAGAAATTCTGCGATGCACCGACGAGCATTTCACTCAGTTTGGACAAGTTTACGTGGTTGGTGACGTGACCCGTGGGACCATCCGGGCCTTTCACAAACACCAAGAATTATGGGATTGGTTTTTCATCAGCCATGGGTCGGCCAAGTTCGCGCTGCGGGATGACCGGCCCGAGAGCCCAACTTACGGAGAAATGCAGACCATCGTCACAGGGCAAAGAAATCCCGCTCTAGTCGTTGTTCCCCCCGGGGTTTATCATGGTTGGATGGCTCTGGAAGATGATACACAGATGATTAGCACCGCCAGTCATGTTTACAATCGGGAAAAACCGGATGAGGTTAGAGTCCCACCCGATTCCTTTGGTTACGTGTGGGAGGTGAAGGGAAGGTGAACGTGATGTGTGAAACGTGAAACGTGAGGCGTGAAACGTGATCTGTGGCCCGCGACGAGTAAGACATGAAGCTCACGCCACACCTATCACGGCTCACGCAGGATCTGTCCATGGTCGAAGAAGCTCATAAACCGTAAGCTCTCATAGAAAGGAAGGTATCCTATGATCTTGGTTGTCGGAGGCGCAGGTTATATCGGATCTGTCCTGGTGAGGGAATTGCTGGAGCGCGGTTACGCTGTTAAGGTCTTTGATCGTTTGTATTACGGAGACCAGGGGATTCGGGAAGTTGCAGAAAGAATCAAATTAGAACTAGGCGATGTACGGAATATTGACATCTCCGTTCTGGACGGGGTGGATGCTGTGATCAATTTGAGTGGCCTCTCCAACGATCCCACAGCGGAGTACAACACCAAAGCCAATTTTGAGATGAATACGCAGGCCACTGAGTTTTTGGCCAAGCTTTGCAAGAAGAAAGGCATCAAACGATTTATCTTTGCTTCTTCCTGCTCCATTTACGACGTCGGTATCGGAAACGATGAGAAAGATATTGTGATGGATGAGGAATCTCCCGTCAATCCCAAGGCCGCTTACTCCAGCTCTAAATACCAGGCCGAGAAGATTTTGCTCTCCTTGAAGGATGAAAATTTTTCTCCCGTGATTTTGCGTAAAGGAACAATTTATGGCTTTTCACCCAGGATGCGTTACGACCTGGTCGTCAATACCTTTCTTAAGGATGTCCTCTCCAAAGGATATCTAACCATCCATTATGGCGGTGAAATGTGGCGACCTCTGGTGGATGTCCGAGATGCCGCTCGCGCCTACATTACCTGCCTGGAGGCTGACGAAAGCAAGGTCCATGGTCAGGTTTTCAATGTCGTATATGGCAACTTCCGCATTTCGGAGTTAGCCTTGCGCGTCTTGGAAGCTCTGAGAGAAGTCGAAGTGAAGGCGGAGCTGAAAGCTGATTATCGCTATCACGGAGTGAGGAGCTATCGAGTTTCAGGTAAGAAGATTGAACGGGCTCTCGATTTTAAGCCGGCCGTCTCCGTCGAGGAAGCGGTTAAGGATATGGTGGAAAACATAACGCGTTATCGCTACACAGATTTTGATAATCCCCGCTACTACAATATCGCCTGGTTGAAACTTCTGGAAGAAGCCGACAAAATCATTAAAGTTACGGGTTCGGTCTTCGAGATTGCCGATCAGCCCAGTTTTCATCCCGCACTTGTCAATCCTTTACGAAAAGTGCAAGGAGCCGATCATTGAAGATTCTCCTCATAGGGGCAAACGGGCAATTGGGTTCAGACTTGGCAGAGGTCCTAAAGGCGCACGAAGTTGTTCCTGCAACACACCGGACCCTGGATGTCGTTCGATTCGAAAAGGTCCAGGAAGAAATTAGAAGACACCAACCCGAAGTGGTAATTAACACGTCCGCTTTCCATAAGGTGGACGTTTGCGAGACTGAAGTGATGTCTGCCTTTGAAGTGAATGCCTATGGTGTTAGAAACCTGGCACTGGCGGCTAGGGGGGTAGAGGCAGTTCTTGTTCATTTTAGTACTGACTATGTGTTCGATGGCACCTCTAGCAGACCTTATACGGAATCAGACCCTCCAAACCCCGTCAATGCTTATGGTGTCTCGAAGTTAGCAGGCGAAAAATTCCTGGCATATCTCTGGCAAAAGGTCTTCATTATCCGCACCTGCGGGCTCTATGGGTATGCCGGGAGTAGGGGTAAGGGGGGCAATTTTGTGGAAATGATGCTTACGAAGGCCCTCAACGAGGAACCGATCCGGGTCGTTGGGGATCAGCGGCTCACCCCCACCAGCACACGTGAACTGGCCCGTAAAGTGAAGGAATTGATTCAAACGAAGCATTTCGGCCTTCACCACGTCACCTCCAATGGAGAATGTTCCTGGTATGAGTTTACCGCAGAGATTTTCGCCTCCCAGGGCATAAAAGCAAATCTGACCGCTATTACTTCACGGGAGTTCAGGGCGGCGGCCCGCCGGCCTGCTTATTCTGTGCTGGAAAACGCCAGGCTCAGACAATTGGGGATGGATGACATGAAAGATTGGCGGGAAGCGCTTCATGAATATCTGAAATATAGAACCAGTGACTCGGACTCCAGTCTGTCCTAAGGCTGTAATGGTCAGGTCGTGGCAAGCCGATTGAATGTGCAATTACTTTAAAGGATCGGTTAAAGCACATTGAATTTCAAACAATACAATGCCACGTTGACGGTTGTCATCCCGGTTTACAACGAAAAAAATACCCTCGAGAAGATTCTTCAAAGAGTCCGGGCGGTCCCTATCGAAAAAGAGATCATATTAGTCGATGATTACTCAACCGACGGCACTCGAGACATTCTCAGACAGATGGAAGGCAATGACGTGAAGGTTTTCTACCACGAGAAGAATAGGGGGAAAGGTGCTGCGCTGCGGACCGGATTTCAGCATGCTAGCGGGGATTTTGTCATCGTTCAAGATGCAGATTTGGAGTATAACCCCGAGGAATACCCCAAACTGCTTCAGCCCATATTGGAAGGACGCGCTGACGTCGTTTATGGGTCAAGGTTCTCCGGCCAGAAACGGAATATGATGTCTCTTCATCGATTAGGTAATCAATTCCTGACCCTTCTCACCAATCTTCTTTACCAAACTTCCATTACGGATATGGAGACCTGTTACAAGCTGTTTAAGACCGCTACCATGCAGGGTATTCCTATCGAATGCAATCGCTTTAATTTCGAGCCTGAGATCACGGCCAAGATTTTGCGCCGGAAGCTGAGAATTGTTGAGATCCCGATTTCATACGCGGGGAGAAATTTCGCCGAAGGAAAGAAGATTACCTGGCGTGACGGCTTCGCCGCCATTTGGGCTTTGGTCAAATACCGGTTTACGGAGTGAAGACCATTTCAAAGTTGCTCCGACCTTACAATTGGGTCCGGCTTTTAGTAGTCCTGGTGCTCTTACCTTTCGATTTCTTAGTCGCTTTAAGCCTGTGGCTTTCTGAACTTTTTTACTTCCCCTTTTCTGTCTTTGCCAGAGTCTCCATCCCTACCACCCCGCCTGATATCCAAGAAGCCAGCATTATCATCTTGAACTGGGAAGGGAAACACCTGTTAGAGGAATTCTTGCCTTCGGTGTTGCAGGCTGTGAAGCATGATGGTAGGAATCACGAGGTGATTGTTGTGGATAATGGAAGCCACGATGGGAGCATTGAATTCTTGAGGACGAATTATCCCCTGGTCAGAATAGTCGGTTTACCCCGAAACATGCGCTTTACCGGTGGAAACAACGCCGGCGTGCAGGCCGCAAAAAACGACATCGTGATTTTTCTTAATAACGATATGCAGGTTGACCCAGACTTTATCCATCCTTTGTTAGAGGGATTCAAAGAGGAAACAATATTCGCGATATCCTGCCAGGTTTTCTTTCAAGACAAGACTCGTCGTCGTGAGGAAACGGGCAAGACGCGGGCAAAATGGAAGCTGGGATTTGTTGAAATGTACCATGACCAGATTACGGAAAGCGACCGCAAGCAAAAGTACGTGCCCATTTTTTGGGGAGGTGGGGGATCTTGCGCTTTCGACAGGAAAAAACTGCTGGCCATGAAAGGGTTCGACACACTCTATGATCCGTTTTACCTGGAGGACACCGATCTTTCCTACCAGGCATGGAAACGGGGCTGGAAAAGCCTTCTAGCCGTGGACAGTCTCGTAGTGCACCAGCATAGAGGCACTAACAGACTCAAATTCGGCGACAATTACGTGGATAACACGATTCGAAAGAATCAATATCTGTTCATCTGGAAAAATGTGACCGACTTCCGTTGGATTATAGCCCATGGCTTGCTTCTGCCGCTAATCCAGGCTCAATTGCTTTTGCAAACCAATTGGCATTTTGAGTCAAAAGCATTTCTTAGGGCTCTGATTCAATTACCCCAGGCCCTGTATAAACGCTATCAATGTCGTCCCGCATACACTCTGAGGGATCAGAAGATCTTTCAAGAGACTTCTAGAATCTTGCCTCAGACTGGAGAGAACGCTATTAGTTTTTCGCAAGGAGATTTTGTAGAACAATTAGGCGAGGGCTGGTACGAAAGAGAGAGGAATGCAGATGAAGGCTTCCGTTGGATGGGCCGGCGTAGCTCCTTTTTCCTGTTTCCAAAAGGAAACGAACAATTTCTTGAAATTCGGGGGGCAGTTCCCGATATTAGGAATTTTCGCCGCCGTTATGTGAAGCTGGAAATCTACCAGGGCCAGAAACTAATTCTTAGCAAGAGATGGTTTCAGGCGGCAACGTTTCATTTGAGAGTTGCACTATCGCCACCCTCTCATCAGCCCTATTGCTTCAGTCTCCATTTGAGCTCCAGTTTTTGCCCGGCCCATCATGGAACTGGAAAAGACTTGCGTGAGCTAGGAATGATCCTATCGGAAATGCGGCTGGTGTGAGTTGCAAGAACTGGAATGAAACGAACCGCGAAGCAAAGATAGAAAGGCGCGTTCTAAGCACGGCGACACAAACAGGAAGTAGGGTGAGGAGGATTCCTCTCCTTGGATAAGGAGGGGCGGTGCCGGCACTAGCCAGCACGGAGTGGTTGGAACCCCGCGCGGGACGCACCTCCGCGCCAGTCGTACCTTTTGTGAACTTCTGTTGCCGTGTTTAGATACCCTGAGACAAAGACAATTGAGGTCATTTGTCCCCACATGTTTTGCTTTGTGCGTATGAACTCTTATGTTCCGTTGTCCTTCGCGCCTTCGCGGTTCGCTCATTTCGCTGGCTAGGCACTGGCCCCTTGTCATGGTGTAATGATGCCATCTCTCAACATCCTCTTTCTCACAGCTTATCTTCCTGTCCTGGGGGTGCATGGAGGAGGTATGAGGATGTTTCACAACCTGAAGATCCTCTCCCAAAAACACCAGGTTACTCTGCTTTCTTTTATGGAGAGCGAAAGCGAAAGAGACTATTTGCCTCAGCTTGAAGAGTTGGAGATTGAGGTAAAAACAGTGTTGCGGCGGCCTTCAACGGCCAACCACTTATTTGTGCCCAAGCCCCGAGAGCATGATGAATATCACTCTAGCCAGATGATTGCCCTGGTCCAGGAAACCTTGGCCAGGCGCCGGTTTGATGTGATTCAAGCCGAATTCCTCCAGATGGGACAGCATGTTCCCAGGGACCTTCCCATCTTTAAGATTCTGACGGAGCACGAAGTTCATTATGCCAACTTTTATGCCGATTTTAAGGCCGAGACGCACCCTTTCGGTAAAATCAAGAAGTTCTACGATTGGATAGTACAACTCAATTACGAAGCCAAAGTCTGCCAAGGCTTCGACCGAATCGTTTGTATGACGGATGAAGACTTGAAATTACTCAGTGAGTTCGTGCCTCCGCATAAATTGAGCAAGATCCCAATTGGAGTCGACAGTGATTATTTCCAGCCTCGTGACTCTGTCACCGAATCACCTCCTCGGCGCCTCCTTTTCGTCGGCAACTACCGCCACACCCCCAATCGAGAGGCAGTCCATTACTTTGCCAGGGAGATTCTGCCGCGCATTCACAGAGTGATTCCGGACGTGGAATTTTGTGTGGTCGGGGCCAATGCGGACATGCTGGATCGTCATACTTTGTCGCAGACAGACAAGGTCAAAGTGATCGGTTATGTCAAGGACATAAGAACCTTTTATCAGGAAGCTGCGCTCTTTGTGGCTCCCATTCGAACCGGAAGCGGCATGCGGGTGAAATTGTTGGAGGCGTTCTCCATGGGGATGGCGGTAGTGGCGTCGCCGCTCGCCACGTATGGATTCACTGTCAAGAATGAGGATCATTTATTACAGGCCCCCACGAGCGAGAGTTTTGCCGCCCAAACGATTCGATTGTTGCAGGATCCCTGTCTACGGCTCAGATTGGGGTCCAATGCCAGAAAAATGATCCAGGAACATTACGATTGGAAAGTAATTGAGCCACAGTTCCTGGAATTGGTTGAAAGCGGGCATGCCTGAAAAAGCCTTACTGGTTTCTACTTCAACGGAAACGAACGTGAACATGGCTGTCCGCATCCTTAGAGACCGCTTGTTCCCCAACATCCCCCTGGACATTCTTTGCACTGCAGCAGACTTACCTCAGTTCGAAGGGAGGGTTGACTTCCGTCAGGTCTATGTCTTCCCGCATCGCCGCGACCTCGGGTCGGCTCTCAGACTCTGGAGAAGAATTCTTAGGGAGAAGTATCACGTCGTCGCTGTCTTATGGTGTTTGGACGAAGGGCAAATTCGAGCAAAGCTGTTTGCCCTCTTGTGTGGAGGGCATCGACTTCTCATTTTTAACGAGAATCTCGATTGTGCTTACCTCCGTCTGCGATTTCTAAAGAAGCTCGTGATCGCTCGATCTCATAATGGGACCTTGATAGGCAACGGCTTGGCCGGAGCCCTGTTAGAACCATTGAAAGATGGTTATTGGGGCCTCGTTCGAATGCTGATATTCCCGCTTCGGTTACTGATATTATTCGTCCTGGTATCCAGACTGTACTTGCAAAAAGTCCTGCGTCGAAAGGGAGCCTGATCTGAGAGCAAGATCTCTTGGACCGACAGCCGTTGTGCGGCCAGGGTTCTTACTCCCTCAATATGACCACCTTGGCAGGGGGGCGGACCCAACTCCCTTTTTTGGGTCAGGGTTTAAACTTTTTCCCGTTTATTTTCGTCACTAGCTATAAGGAGATAACTTGGGACTCGTCCGACTGGCTGATAAAGATCTGGTCCAGAGGGTGGTTCGAGGTGAGGGTGAGGCCTTTAATTTGTTAGTGGCTCGGTGGGAAAAAAAGCTTTTCAACTTTGCCTTCCGTCTGACGGGGGATCGAGAAGACGCCTCGGATGTTTGCCAAGACTCTTTCGTCAGGGCTTATGAGCAAATCAAGCAATTGAAGGATGCCAGCAAATTTCCTCACTGGTTATTTAAGATTGCTCGCAATTACTGTATTTCACGCTATAGGTCAGAAAAGAAACTCCCAAAGTTGGAAGGACCCAATGAGGGAGACAACGAACTGGATCTAGAGCGCCTCCTCTCCAACCATTCGTCGGTGCGAATTGATAATGGCCACCAGTTTGAACAAAATGAACTGCGCTTGATTGTTGGGCGTGCTCTGGAATATTTGCCCTTCGAGCAACGTGAAACCATTGTCTTAAAGATCTATGAAGGCTTGAAATTTTCGGAAATTGCTGAGATTGCCGAATGCCCTGTCAGCACGGTCAAATCTCGATTGTACTTGGGCTTAACTCAGTTGAAGAAGATATTAACAAATAATCAAAGAGGGGCGCCATGAATTGCGAAAAGTCTCGTGAGTTATTTTCAGACTATATTGGAGAAGAACTTTCTCGGTCGAACGCCAGGGAACTGAAGGACCACTTGAGCGAGTGTCAGACCTGCCGGCAGGAGTTGTCTCTGCTTTCAAGCACCAAAGCGGCTTTAAAGGTGGGCTGGCCTGATGAATCGATACCCCAAAGTTTGACCTTTGAATTTGTCGAACCTTCTCCACAACGCTTTTGGAGCCAGTTGGGGCGATTCAGCCTTCCTAAAGTTGCTTGGGTTAGCCTCAGCGTCAGTGTGGGCTTCATTCTCTGCCTTTTGAGCCTGGCCTTACTGCGAACCCAAATCCAAATCGAAAACGGAAAATTCAAGCTGTCATTTGGCCAACCAGAACAACTGGTTTCAGCCACCGGGATAACCCAACTGAACAGTCGGACCCCAGTGAACATTAACCATGAAGCCTTCCAGGTTCTGATTGATGAGGCGTTGCAACGATTCGAACAAAATCAAAACGCCAGGCTCCAGCAAGCTTTGCTGGAAGCTAAGGCGGAATGGGAAGCCAAGCGCAATGCCGATCTCGTTCGTGTTGCCAAGGAGTTCAAGTATCTCGAAAGTACCCAAAATGTAGTGTGGAAAGAGACCGTAAGGAACAATTCGTACCTGGAAACTTTGGCCCGAGACCTTTACGTCAAGACCAGCTCCAGTGCACCGGTTCAACAGTAAGGCTCGCCTTCAAGTCCAGCTAAAGATATTTGAAGTAACTTTGTCTAATTTAACCCGTGACATAAGGAATGGAACAATGATTCAAAGAAAACTGGGTGTGGTTTTTCTACTTATCTGTTGTTTGTCAGTCTCGGCGGCATCCCAAGCCCGAGGAGCCGAGCCCGCCTCAGTCCATGAGGCGTTGGATTATTCTGTGATCAAAAAAGACCTGGCTGTATTTCAGGGGGTAGTTGATACCACAGTACGGCAAAACTTCCAGGGGCCCTTTCCCATATTGGGATCGACCAAGGGCACCTATCTCCTGGAATATGGAGCGGTGTTCAATCTTGAAGTGAATTTGTACCAGATTCGCGTGATTTCTCCATTTGACCTCAGGCCTCATACCGAAAAAGAGTTGAACGATGCGTACAACTCAATGATGAAGCGCATTGAAACTCTCAAAGAGAGTTTGATCAAAGTTATGGGCGAGCACGGGCCCTCCTTGAAACAACTTAAACCAGACGATAACCTGGCTGTGGTGGTACATCTGTTCAACGTCGAGAATGAAGCCAGACACCCGTGCCCCTCCCAGATCATCTTAAAGGCCAAGAAGTCCATTCTGAGCGATTATCGAGAAAACAAGTTTCCTCTTCGAGAGCTGGCCAAAAAAATTGAGATCACACAGTTTTGAGGTTGTCCCTTGGCACGAAAACTCATTGGCCAGTTGTTGGTCGAACGCAATCTAATTACTCCAGCCGAGCTTCTAAGCGCTCTGGCGCTGCAGCGGGAACGCAAAGACAAGATCGGCAGGATTCTCTTGGACCTGGGCTATCTCGCCGAGCGTGATCTCCTTGCGGTCTTAAGTGAACAGCATGCGGCTCCTCTGATCCTTGCCGAACAATTTCCTGCTGTCCCGTTGGAACTCGAGAAACTCTCCTATAAATTCTTAAAACAATTCAAAGTCTTGCCACTCGATTTAGAGGATAAGGTGCTCACCGTAGCGATGGCAGACCCGTCAGACACCGAAACTCTTGAGTCTATCCGCCTGTTCACCGGCTACGAAACTAAGATCCATCTAGGCCTGGAGCATGAGATTTCTGACGCTCTGGAACGTTTTTATGGTAATGGCGAGAGTGGGCTGGGCAAGTCCATCGATACGGGAGACACGCTCAGTGGAGAGAACCTGGACGAGGGACAGGATATTGAGCATCTCAGAGACATGGCGTCTGAAGTCCCGGTAATCCGCATGGTCAACCTGATGATCTCCAGAGCTGTGGAGCGGCGTTCCAGCGATATCCACATCGAGCCCTTCGAAAAAGAATTTCGAGTTAGGTATCGTATTGACGGGATCCTTTACAACGTAGACTCCCCGCCTATTCAGCTCAAAGCGGCTATCATCTCTCGTGTCAAGTTGATGGCCAAACTGAATATCGCAGAGCGGCGACTGCCCCAGGACGGTCGAATCAAGCTCAAGGTTCTGGGGAAAGAAATTGACTTGCGGATTTCGACGTTGCCCACGCTCTATGGGGAAAGCGTGGTCATGAGAATCTTAGACAAAAGCGATTCAAGCCTGTTCGACCTGCAGAAGCTAGGCTTCCCCGAGTTCATGCTATCCAAGATGGAAAAATTAACCTCCATGCCGCATGGCATTCTACTGGTAACGGGGCCCACCGGGAGTGGGAAGTCTACCACTCTTTACAGTGCCATGAAACGAATCAATCTCCCCGATAAGAAGATCATTACCATTGAAGATCCGGTCGAATACCAGATGGATGGAATTAACCAAATTCATGTCAACTCCCAAATTGGGCTTACCTTCGCTGCTGGGCTTCGTCATATCGTGCGACAGGATCCCGACGTGATTATGATTGGGGAAATCCGCGATCTGGAGACGGCGGAAATTGCCATTCGGTCTGCCTTAACAGGACACCTGGTCTTTAGTACTCTGCACACCAATGATGCGCCCAGTGCAATTACGCGGCTTGTGGATATGGGTGTGGAGAATTACCTGTTGGCCTCCTGCCTTATTGGGGTTTTAGCCCAACGTTTGGTGAGGATTATTTGCAAGCGTTGTAAAACTGAATATCCGGCTAATCCTGAAAATTTGCGCGCCCTCGGGTTGTCGCTAAACGGAGGAAAACCTACCACCCTTTACAGGGGAGAAGGTTGTGAATCTTGCGGCTTTACCGGCTACGAATCGCGCAAGGGGATCTTCGAACTGATGGAGCCTGATGACGAGATTCGCAAAATGGTGGTTTCGAATGAATCTTCGAACGTGATTGCCCAATACGCCCGCAGCCGGGGTATGAAGACCTTAAAAGAAGATGGGTTGGACAAGGCTTTGGAGGGAGTGACAACTCTGGACGAGGTGTTGCGGGTGACGCAGGACATATAAACCGGCCGTTGTTCGTGGTCAGTGGTTCGTTGCGCGAAAAATGGATGCGTGAAACGTGATGCGTGAATGAGCTAATGAAGCGTGATAGGTGATGCCCGATAGTAAAATGGATTCGATGGATCTTATGACTCCCCGCCTTAAGTATCACGTATCACGCATCACGTAGAATCGTAGAATCAGGACGATAGACCACGGACCACGCACAACTGACAACGGACCAATCTTGAATTATGGCGACATTTTTCTACAAAGCAGTAGCCAAAGGCGGTGGTGTGGTGGATGGAAACATGGACGGAACTGACGAAGGAACCGTCGCTCTCAAGCTCCAGGATCTGGGCCTGATCCCTATACAGATCGGGACAAAAAAGACCAGCCGGCCCTGGAAGTTTGATTTTTCCTGGAGCTTTCAGAAAGTCAGGTCCAAAGAGGTCATGTTTCTTACTCAGGAGTTGTCCACTCTCGTCAACGCCGGATTGCCCTTAGATAGAAGCCTCGCCATTTGCAAACAGCTTTCAGAGAAGCCAGTACTTCAATCTATGGTGGAAGACGTCCTTCAGGGCATTAGACAGGGGAAAACTTTCGCTGATAGCCTCGCTACTCATCCCGAGGCCTTTTCCAAACTCTTTGTCAACATGGTTAGGGCTGGTGAGGCCAGTGGATCTTTGCCTATTGTTTTAGATCGTTTAGTGGAGTTTCAACAGTCGGCCGATGAGTTAAAGAGCTATTTGATTTCATCACTCATTTACCCTGCCCTTTTGAGCTTGGTCGGTGGCGCCTCCATTGTCATCTTACTGAACTTTGTCATTCCCAAATTTGCCCAGGTCTTCCAGGACGCCGGCAAAGCTTTGCCGCTTCCAACTCAAATTTTGTTGACAGCCAGTGAGTTCTCCAAGTCCTATGGGTGGGCTTTCGCACTAAGTATGGCGATTGCTATCTTTGGTTTTATCCGCCTTATCGGTACCGAGAAAGGTCGTTGTAACTGGGATACTTTTAAATTGAAGGCTCCAATTTTCGGTGATGTGTTGCGCAAGATCGAGGTAGCGCGCATTTCCAGAACGTTAGGCACTTTGGTGCATAATGCCGTCCCCTTGGTGCAGTCTCTCAATATCGTGAAGGAAATTAGCAGTAATACGGTCGTTTCCAGGTCTATCTCGGAAATTGCCGAAGGTGTTAAAAAGGGAGAGGGCGTGGCAAGACCAATGGAAAAAACCGGTGCCTTTCCGCCTCTTGCCATTCACCTCATTCAGGTGGGCGAGGAAACCGGCCGGCTGGATTCCATGCTGCTCGAACTGGCCAAGGTTTACGACAAAGAAGTGCGTTCCGCAATCAAGAATCTAATTGCCCTGTTTGAACCGGTCATGATTTTATCTATGGGACTAATGGTAGGCGTTATCGTGATTTCCATGCTGCTGGCCATTGTCAGCATCAATGATGTGCCCTTCTAGCTCAGCCTGATAGGCCCGGGCTTTCAAGGAGAGAAGAGATGAGAAGGCAAAAGAGAGCAAGGCTGTGGAAAATGCTTTTTGCTAAGACCCCTCGGGAGGGAATCCATGCCGGAAAAGATCGGCATGGGAGTGGGGACCCGCGAGGTTTTACCCTCATTGAATTACTGGTGGTGATGGTTATCATCGGTTTGTTAGGCGCTTTAGTGGTGCCAAGGCTGTTCAAGAATGTCGGAAAAGGAAAGATCACCGCCTCAAAGGCGCAAATCGCAGCCTTTCAAACGGCTTTAGGCGCTTACAGGCTGGACGTGGGCACTTTTCCTAGCACGGAGGACGGTTTGCAGGCCTTGAGAACGAAACCCGCTTCAGCCAACCATTGGGACGGCCCCTATCTTCCCAAAGAGATTCCAGCGGACCCTTGGGGCAATCCTTATCTTTATAAGTTCCCGGGAGAACATGGCGATGAACCCGACATCATCTCCTATGGCGCCGACGGCCATGAGGGGGGAGAAGGTGAGAATGCGGATGTTCTTAGCTGGAAATAGGGCGTGGACGCGGACCATGATGATGTCAATTGAGAAAGATTTCAAAAAGAATTATGGACGACAGGCGAGATAGAGCAGTTTATCGTCGATGCTCGATTGCTGAAGCCGGGACAAGGAATTGGCGATTGCTTCCCCAATCCGCACTCCGCAATCGGCAATCGGCCATTCCCTCAGCGGGCTTCACCCTTATTGAACTCCTGGTGGTGTTGGTTCTCGTCGCTGCACTTTTCCATCGATTGGTCGCGGGATGGCCACCTTGAAACTAAAAACCAGCTCTAGAGAAATTGCGGCGACTTTACGTTTGGCCCGCTCCCTCGCGATTAAGGAACAAAAAGTCTATTGGGTGGGTTTAAACGGGGATAAAAACCAAATTGAATTGGCCAGCGACGACTTGCGATTTCAAAAATTCTTTACTTTGCCTGAAGGGGTCTCGATCAAAAAGGTTTCTCTAATCGGAGACCCAAGAAACGGAACCCGGGAAAATCCGTATTATTTCTTCTCTCCCAATGGAATGACCGAAGCGTTTGAAGTGTTGCTCGAAAATAGCCGCGGCCGAAAGTTCAAGGTTGTTGAAGATTCGCTGCTACGCTCCCCGAGAATTGAGGAAGTAGGATCCGAGGGATGAAGGAATGAAACTTGCAGAGAGATGTTCTCAAGTGGCTATTGTGGATTGCCATCTTCAATATAGCACAGCGGATGAAATTCCCCTCCCCCGGAGGGAAGCTGTGAAAGAAGTGAAAGAAGTGAACCTGGAACATGTCCCCCCTCGAACGAGGGGGGACTTCAGGGGGGTCGCTGGGAATCTGCACCAAGTCTGGATTCAACAGTGGCTACCCCCCTCAAGTCCCCCCTTGGAAAAGGGGGGACGATCTGAGACCAACGAGCTCTTCTGGCGGGGTGCAGCGCTAGTTTGCCCCGGACGGGAAGAACCCACCCCTAAAGCCTTGTGGCTTTTTTCCCCTCCGAAGGGGGGATTTTTTCGGATCGCGACCACCGGGAAAGAGGGACAGCAGTGTCAGAGCAACTGCAGGAGAACTCTGTCCCCAAGGGGGTTCAGCTTGATGGAAGTCCTGGTGGCAGTTGCGATCCTGGGCATTGTCTATGCAACGCTGTTCGGTCTCATGTCAGCCTCCTTGAAAAATGTCAGCCGGATTGAAGAGCGAGAGAGGATTCTCAGATACGGGGAAATGAAATTGAACGAGTTGGTCATCAAGGCGGAGCGAGGGGAAGCAGCAGGGGCCCTGTCTGGCAAGTTGGATGATAGATACTACTGGCGAGCCAGAATGGAGACTTACGACTCCGGCGAGAACGGCAACCAGACTCCCCCTTACATTGTCGCCAGGATTCGCCTGGCGGTGACTTGGTCGAGCCTTTCCCGACAAAATGAATACACTTTGGAAACGTTAACATGGGTTCCCAACGCACAACCGCATCATCCGTGACAATTACTCTTGTGGCCAAGCCAGCCGCGGGCTTCACTCTGATGGAATTGTTGGTCAGCATGTCCCTGATCGGATTGCTGGCGGTGGCAATACATTTTGGATTTCGCATCGGTGTCAACGCCTGGGGCAAAGGGGACGACGGCTTGCAGCATGTAAGAACAATACAAGCTACTTTCGACTTGCTAACTCGCCAATTAGGTTCAATGGTTCCTTACTATTCACAACAGAAGGTCCAAGCCTCGCCAGCAGAGGTCCTGGTGTACCAGGGAACAGAAAGGGGCATGCACTTTGTCACCACTTTTTCCTCTCGGTCTCGCAATGCAGGAGGATTGAGGCTAACGGAGTATTTCTCATTCCCTTCCAAAGACAAAAAGGCCAAGGCATTTATCATAAATGAAAGGGCTCTGCCTGATGATGAAGAACTGTCACAATCCCTTTTCAGTAACATTTCGAAGGCAGAAGACAATACTGTTGTGGTCAAGTTTTTTGAGTTTCGGGTGCGTCCTGATTCGATTTATTTGATCGAGGGTCTGGACAATGTTCAATTCCACTATTTCTGGCCCCAAGATTCCGAGGCCGTGAACTCAAATGTTACAGGGGTATCTACCAAGAAGTGAAATCAGACTTCATGGGAACGAGACTGGAATTTTTTCGAGCCGGGACTTCTCGATTATTGTACCAATTCATGTCGCCTCATAATTTGCCAAGGAATATCACAGACCAAAGGCCATCTCATCGGGGCGTCATACTAATTGCCTTACTCTGGGTTCTGACAGCCCTGTCTTTGCTGGCTCTCAATTTGGCTTCTACAGTTAGAAGCGAAGTGAAGGTGGCCCAGGCTTCGGGCGAAGCTGAAAAGGCCTATTTTTATGCGCGGGGGGGCTTAGAAGAAGCCCTTTACCACCTCGTTTTTCCGGATAAAGACCAGGAAAAACAAAGCAGGCTGTTCCCTTATGCTGGAGGCATGAATCATTACTGGATGAACAGCGATGAAATGATATGTCATGTCGCCGTCCTGGATGAAGCCGGAAAAATAGATTTGAACTTTGCTCGGGAAGAGACCTTAGAAAAGCTGCTGGAGAACCTGGGGGTTGCTGAGTCCAGGCAGGCTTCTATTGCAAAAGCTATCGTCGAATGGCGTCGGCCCAACCCTAAAGAAACAGACTCAACCTACGACGCTTTGTCGGCTGGCCCATACAAGATAAAACATCGACCTTTTAGCTCTGTCGAAGAGTTGCTGCTGGTGCGGGGGATGACTCGGGAAATTTTGTATGGGAGGCCGCAAAGAAAAAAAGATGGGAGGGTTGCGGGTAGACGGGGACTGGCTGAATTCGTCACTGTTTACTCAGGCAAAAGTCAGATCAATATCAATTACGCTGAGCCTGAACTGCTAGCCGCAATGCCTGGCTTGAATTGGGACATCGCCGAATCAATCGGTCAAGCCAGAAAAACGAAGCCTTTCAAAAGCAGCAGTGAGTTGTCCCAGCGGATTACAGGTACTATTCCCGGAGAAGCGCTTTCTTTGCTCACCACCGAGCTATCCGCCAGGTATTGCCTGATTGCCACTGCCTTTGTTAAAGGCTCAAACGTGCGAAGAAGCATTAAGGTTGTGGCAAAGCGAGATGACACTCTGAAATCGCGGCATGAGAAATTGATCTGGTACGACGAATACTGGCCGCTTGACCCACTACTAAAGTGGACTGAAGCTAAGTAGCGTTTACAAAGCAATGCAGAACAAAGAATTTAGTGCATTGATTTTTGTCGTCTTGTTAGACCTGATATGAAAGCCAAGGTTTAACCCCATATGATTCTAAATAAAAGCCTGGGTGTATTTATTCAAGGGGAAACATTGCAACTCGCCCTGTTGTCGCGGCAGTTCAATAGAATCAAAGTTCTTGACCTTTTTACTGTCCCGGACTTCCGACAGAAGCCTATTCTTGAGTTGCAGAGAGAGATTGCCCGTTACCTTGGGAAGAACAAAGCGAGCAATAGTCGCTGTGTGCTCGTAATCCCTCGCCATGAGGTCATTGTGAGACAGATGGAACTGCCTAGCGAAGCCGAAGCCAATCTGACCAAGGTCGTGGAGTACCAACTGGCTAGTTTGGTGCCCTCGGAGGAGGCATCCGTTTGTTACGATTTTTGCGTTTCCAAGCCGGGAACCGAATCCAAGACTTTCCTGGTGACGGTCTTTCTGTGTCTAAGGACTGTCCTCGAAAGTTCGCTCCAGGAATGCCAAAGGCTAGGTCTTCGGGTTGACCTCGTTCTTCCCTCGAGTGCCGCCATTGCCATTTGTTTCGGGTTGTTGCCACAGCAGGCCAAAGCAGAAACCGCTCTGGTGGCGAATTGGGATGGTCATCGATTTGAGATGGTCGGTATCCTGAGGAGGGCATTCCATCTGTCCCGTGAGTTCGCTATTGGCAATGACGAAAACCTTTCTGAGATCCTTAAAAGAGAAGTGGAGCTATTCCGCAGCCAGGCACGCTTGCAGGACGAAACCGTCCTGGACGTGTTCGTGGTGAGCAATTTTGAAGGTGAGCTGGAACCAGACGAGAAGCGATATAAGTTGCATCGTCTTTCCCTGCTGCAAAGTTTCGGACTGGAAGTCGCCAAAACAAACCTGAGGGGCTTTGCGATGCAAGAGCACTTCCTCGCACTGGCAGCCTCTATGGCCGGTCTCAAAAAGAAAAATCCCATAGCGGTGAATCTTCTTCCTGCCGAAATGCGAGTTTCAAAATCAAAGTGGATGCTGGTTCCAACTTATGCCTTGCTGGGAATCAATCTTTTATTCGCGCTTTCTCTGCTCATACGGAGGCCAATTCAGCAACATGCCTATTCAGCTCAACTCAACCAGGAAATCGCCCGGTTGGAACCTGAAGTCAGGAAAATCAATGTGGTGGAAAGGGAAATAGCCGATCTGCAGCGCCGCTCGGAGCTGTTGATGAATTTCAAAAAGTCCCATCGCCTGGCTTTGGATGCTTTAAATGAACTCTCAAAAATCCTTCCCGGTAACACCTGGGTCTCTGATCTGAATATGAAAACCGAGGCCATTGAAATCAGTGGCGCCTCCGAATCGGCCGCAGCTTTGCCACAGATCCTGGATAATTCTCCCTATTTCAAGGAAGCCGAATTTGTGGCCCCGATCCTAAAGGATGCAAGCGGAAAAGAAATCTATCGCATTCGGATGAAGTTGGAGGGCGGTCCGGGTTCCTTGGCGTGGCTTCCCTCCGAAGGGCCATCCCATGGGGTCGCCCCCACAGAAAAGAAACCGGAAGTACCAAGAGCGCGATGAGGCACATTTCCAAAAGAGAAAGATGGCTGATCGTTGCAGCAGGGACTGCAATCCTGGTTTTTATCCTCATGCAGTATTACGTGCTCCCTTATTTTGATTCGCTGGCAGTGACCGCCGAGAAAATTGATATCCAATCCAAACGGGTGTCGAGTCATCGACGCGTTCTCAGAGGGCAGGATACCGTAAAAGCGGCACTGGAAGAGACTTACAAACAGGTTGCGCTTATGGAGACGGGACTGCTCACCAGCAGAACGGATGCCCTGGCAGGCGCTGAAATCCAAGGATTGGTAAAAGACCTGGCCGTCTCCAGAGGGATGGCATTTCGTCGCAGCGACCTGCTTCCGGTGAAAAATATCAGTCCGGAATACAGCAAGATCTCGACGCGCATCGAGGTTAACGGGAACATCCACCAGTTGGCGGATTTTCTGGTCAGTCTTGAGTCTTCCCAGAAAATTCTATTTGTTGAGGAAATGAGAATTGCCCCGGTTCAAATGGGCGATCTTAAGAATAAGCAGATTATGTCCACCCTGCTGATATCGGGGCTAAAGACGCCTGACAAGAGCAATCCTCCTTCGGATAGGAAATCATGAGCCTTGATTCTTTTTTCCCGGCAGGAGCGTGGGGGCGGCAACACAGTGCGCAAGCTGGAAGGGGTAGCCCGACCGTGAGGGAGGGCGTTCGTCGTCTTGCTCGTTCTTGGCTTGAAAAAGGGAGAAGCATGAGCGCGAGAACGATTCTTCAACAAAAACGATCACAGGGACAGGGAATCAGCAGTTAGAGCTTTACTCATCTCTCCCCATCCCTCGGTGGAACGACTGAATAGGTACATGAATGAAAAGAAACTTAATCTTGACCAATCTTTTCCTGGCTGGCCTGGCGGTCTTGCTGGGCTACGAATTCAGGGACCAGTGGATGCTTTATCAATCCCAGCACAATGTGGCTGCTTTGAATCCGAAGACCGGTGCCGTCGATTCAATTCAAAAACCTACAGCTCACATCAGCGAAGTACCAAATTATGCAGCCATCGTTGACAATCACCTGTTTAATCCCGACAGAAATAATGTCATTCCTCAAGACCAACCTGTTCAGACAAAGGCGTTACCGCCAAAGCCCATCCTGGTGGGGACTCTGCAATTGGATGAGGATGAATTTGCTTTGATGGTTTCTGACGTGCAAAAGGATAGACCAAGCTACACGCGGATCAAGGTGGGAGAGTCGCTCGACGGTTATACACTGGTGAGAATTCTCGATCAGAAAGTAATGATGAGGGCGGACGGAAAAGACATTGAAGTTCGACTGAATGAACCTTCTAAATTAGTGGCACGCGAACTAAACCCTGCCTCTAGCGTTTCAAATGCAGCTAGTACCGCTGGGCGTGTTACCACCATTGGTTCAGCCCCGGTTTCCACCGTTAATCCCACGGGCGCTAGTGTAACCCAACCTCTTGCTAAAGGGGTGATCCCGGAAGGGACCATCGTCAACGGGCGGAAGTCCCCTCACCTTTCGGGCCAATGGAGACCTGGGAGGACGCGAAATGACCTGGGAGCCGTTCTCTCCCGACCCCAGTGAAAGTCGCCGATCGGAAGGGGGAGCGGTCTGAGCGAGACCGCGTGCGTGGAGGTCTCCCCGGAAGATTTCTAGGTTGCCCGCCTACCGGGCACTCCACGCAGGTTCGGGCAATTTTCATCAGGAATGGTTTCTGCATTCGGCGCGGGCTTTCTCATACGACAACCTGGTTAGAATCTAAATGGAAAGGGACCTCGATCTTAATCATGACTGATACTCGACAGCACTTCTTGAAAAAGATTTCCGCATTCATTTTTGCGCTCTCTCTCTCTTTCTTGCTTCGCCCTCACGCCCAGGAGCCTGCCGATAAAGAAAAGAAATCGGGCCAGCAGGCCAAACCGGATTCACAAAAACCGTCAGAAGGGGGTGCTCAAAAAAAGGATCAGGAGGAATATTACGAGATAAAGACACCTTTCGGTGTTCAAAGGATCAAGAAAACGCCAGGAACAAGTCCGGCTCAGCCCCAACCGGTTCAGACAGCTCCTCTTCCTGCCACGATTCAAGCGCCGTTGCCCCCAGCTCCTGCCAGGCCACCTGGTGCTGAAAACCCGGCTGAGACTAAGCCAGCGCCAGCGGCGCCGGGGGCTGCGCCGCCGGCTCAGCAGAATCCGCCGGGTCCTGGTTCCCAAACCCAGACAGCCCAGGTGCCCTCACGGGGACCGGCCCCGGTCAAACTCCGCCTCGATCACGCCGATCTGCTGCAGGTAATTAACATCATTTGCAACGATCTCCTGAAGATAAATTACGTTGTGGACCCCAAGGTCAAAGGCATTGTCACGGTGAACACCGCAGGAGAATTCAAGCGGGAAGATCTTCTTCCGTTGCTGGAAACCATCCTGAGAATCAATGGTGCAGCTCTGGTAAAGACAGGTAATATTTATCAGATTGTTCCCGGCTCCGAGGTCAAGACGTTACCCCTTCCGATTCGCAAGGAAGGGGAGCCCGCTGATCCTAATGCCCAGTCAATGCAAATAGTCCCGATGCAGGTGGTCCTGGCAACCGATATGGCAGAAATCTTGAAACCTTATCTTTCAGAGTCAGGAAATATCGTGGCCCATGAAGCAGGGAACATTCTCATTATTACTGAAGCCGCTGACAATTTGAAAAGGCTGTTGGAGCTGATCAATATTTTCGACACCGAAGTGTTTCAAAACCAGCGGGTCCGCCTCTATCCCATCAAGAATAACAGTTCCAAGAACCTCCTTCCGGATCTGGAAAATGTCTTTATGGGCTTCGCTCTTTCCAGCAAGGGATCCGCCGTTAGATTCATTTCGATCGATAGGATCAACTCGATACTGGCCGTCAGCTCTAATCCAAAATCCTTTGTCGAAGTGGAGAAGTGGATTGAGAAACTGGACAAGCCGGCCGAAAACGTGGGGGTGCGCAATTATTTCTATAAAGTTGAAAATGGAGATGCCAAGAACATGGCGGCGCTGCTGCTGCAGATCTACGGTCGCAAGCCCGAAGAAGAAAAAGTTTCACCAGGACAGCCTCCGATCCCCAGCACTTATCCGACTCATCCTTCGATTGCTTCTCCAACCACACCGGAAGGAGCAAAGGTGCCACCCGAAAAAAAAGGGCCACTGGCAGGGATCATTCAAAGCGACATTAATGTGGTCGCCGATGAAATTAACAATGCTTTGATTATTCGGGCCAGCCCCCAGGATTACGAGATCATCAAGGAAACAATTAAAGAGTTGGACCTGGTGCCTCGCCAGGTTTTGATTGATGCCAGGATCTATGAAGTTAATCTTACCGGAGAGTTATCCATGGGAGTGTCGGCCTTTCTGCAAAACCGCAGTCAACCTGCGGTTGCTGCGCCCCCAGGAACGGTGACTTCCTTCTCAGCCAGCAAGGCCGGCAATTTGTCCCCGGGCTTAAATATCAGCACCTTCACCGTAATCGGGAAAACACGGGAACTGGTCGCTTTTTTGAACGCTCAGGAAAGTCGCAGCCGGACCCGAGTTCTATCTTCACCTTCTGTCATTGCATCTGACAATAAGGACGCTAAGATTCAAGTCGGCGCCGACGTGCCCATCCTAACCTCTCAGGGGCTGGTTCCTGGCGGGCAGGTCGGCGGCACCAGCCCGTTTCTTAACACAATTCAGAATCGCAGCACCGGTGTCATCTTGAACGTTACGCCGCGAATTAACTCGAGTGGCTGGGTAACATTGAAAATTAGTGAGGAGGTCAGCAGCCCGCAAGCGCCAGCAGCCGGGAGCGTCATTCAGTCGCCCTCTATTAGCATTCGCTCAGTCAATACCCAGGTTACCGTCAAGGATGGGGAGACCATTGCCATCGGTGGGATTATTTCCGAAAACAAACTGCTCTCGAAAAACCGGGTCCCGCTGTTGGGAGATATCCCGGGACTTGGATTGATTTTCGGCAACACTTCTTACACCACTACGAGGACGGAACTGATTGCCCTGATCACACCGCACGTTATCCAGGATATTGAACACGCCGTTGACGCGACCGATGAATTGAAGTCCCAGCTCAAGGCTCTGAAGAAAGATCTTAGAAGATTAGACCACTCTAATTAAACGCATAACCGAACCAAGGTCTTAACAAATAGCTTGCCTGACGATGCAAAAATTGTGGCTGAATTCGCGCTCAATCCTGAATGCTATGGATTCGGTAAAGTATGATTTATTTAACGACAGCCCAACTCGACTAATGGGTGTAGCTAATCGGTGAAATTTATCATGAAAACGCCTGAAGAAGTTGAGACGGAAATGCAGGCCCTGGGTTGGTGGTATCAACATTTCCAATTCCCTAACGGAGTACGTACAGGGACCGGTAAAGAGCCGGGATATGATGCTCAGGCAAGGTGGAAGCTCATTGACTCCTACGTACCTATTGATCTAAAGGGGAAAACAGTTCTTGATATGGGCGGCAACTCCGGTTTTTTCTCAATTCAGATGAAACTGAGGGGAGCCGAGAGATGTGTATTGGTTGACCCCTTCATCGAATTTATCAAGCAAGCTGAATTTGCTGCCAGGCAGTTCAATGTGAGACTGGAACTTGTAAATGACGACGCTCATACCTATTGCCTGACTACTGAAGAGCGCTTTGACTATGTATTGTTCCTGGGCTT
>QHZQ01000110.1:26128-32793 GCA_003224725.1 Acidobacteriota bacterium
AATGACGAAGCAGCGCATTTTTATACAATCTAACATCATTGGCACGGTTCCTGCACGCTATCCGGAAAAATGCGATTATGAAAGATCCGATGATACCTTACTTGAAGACCCCTCATTTCCAAAATTGTTTTTCATCGAAAATTTGTACAATGCAGACCCGACTAACTGGTGGCTTCCAAATTTCACCGGCTTTGAAGCAATGGTGCGAAGCGCTGGTTTAAAAATCATAAATAGACCCCATCCGCATGTTATTGTCGCTGAGCCCGACACTTACTTTGGGAAAGTGGTCTTACCCAAATTGGTCTTTCCGCGATACGGGAAAAAACGGGGAGCGATCTTTCCAGGGCCACAAGAGTATGATCTTTCTCTCTGGCAAGAACTAATCAGACGATCAAAGGAAGCTGACCGATAGGCCAGCTCTTCGCCAGCCAAGTGGCTTTTCCGGAAATGTGAAAAAATTGGTTCTCGTTCCGGTTTGCGCCGCTTGCTGGCGTAGCGCTGGACTAGTTCCGCAGAACTGCGACCGCTTTGGGTGCTCACCATTTAGTCTCAGTCATTAATCTTGTCATCCTAAATCCAACAGTAGAAATTGCCACGGGGTTACGGAGAGCACAGAGCCAAGGGAAAAGAAGGCGGCTCTTCAGAGGAGCCATCCATGCCGGCGTGGCCGGCGCCACAGAGCATGAAAATGGGCACCACGAGGAATGAACTTGATTCCCCTCCGAGGGAGGGGTGTAGGGGTGGGTTGTTCCAGACGGGTAGGACCCACCCCTGAAGGCTGAAGCCTTTTTTCCCCTCCCGAGAGGGGATTTTCACAGGCGTTATCCTCACCCAGAGGGTAACAATTTCGAGAGTTTGCGAAGACGTAACTCCCTTTCGGGGTTCCAGACTTCAAGACGTAACTCCCTTTCGGGGTTCCAGACTTCAAACAGATTCAAATTGATTCTGGGAACCAAATCAGCTAATACTACGTTTACAACTTTGGCTAGTTCTGGGGCAAAAAGCTAAGGAGGCCAGCTATGGGACTTAAAGACTTTCTCAAGAAGCAGTTTATTGATGTCATTCACTGGACTGAAAGTAGCGATGGGATTCTGGCGTATCGTTATCCCATGCAGGACTTCGAAATTCAATACGGCGCGCAACTGACCGTGCGTGAATCGCAAATGGCAGTCTTTGTGGATGAAGGCAAAGTGGCCGACGTCTTTTCACCCGGACGGCACACCCTGACCACACAAACACTTCCACTCCTCACTAACCTTCAGAACTGGGATAAGATGTTTCAATCCCCGTTCAAGTCCGACGTATACTTTTTCAGCACACGATTGCAGATTAATCAGAAGTGGGGGACGGCCAACCCCATAACAATTCGCGACAAGGAGTTCGGGGCAGTCAGGATGAGAGCGTTTGGTATTTATTCTTACAAGATCGTTGACCCGAGGGCGTTTTATACCCAGATTAGTGGAACCCGCGAGCTCTATACTGTAACTGAGCTGGAAGGCCAGCTCCGTAACACCATTGTTGCCTCAATTACCGATTTGTTTGCCGCATCAGCCATCCCTTTTCTCGATAAGGCCGCCAACCAGGATGAATTGGGGAACAGGATCAAAGGTAAGATGGAACCGGAATTTAAGCGAATAGGTCTGGCATTGGATACACTTCAAGTCCAGAATGTCTCCCTGCCCGATGAGTTACAAAAAATCCTCGACCAGCGCATCGGTATGGGGCTGGTGGGAGACATGAGCCGCTTCACGCAATACCAGACAGCCCAGAGCATTCCCATTGCGGCAGCCAATGAAGGTGGCGGAGCCGGGGTTGGAGCCGGGTTAGGTGCGGGTTTGGCCATAGGTCAAACCATGGCCTCCACCATGGCCGGCTCGCTTCAGGGCGGTAAGCCACCGGCCGATGCCGCCGCCGAGGTTACTTCTCTGCTGGAAAAGCTGCATGACTTGATGAACAAGGGGGTTCTGACTAAAGAAGAATTTGAAGCCAAGAAGACTGAGCTTCTTAAGAAGCTAATGTGACTTCACAGTTCAATAAACGAAAATTGTAAAAGCAAAAAGTTGACAGGCTTTAGTTGATCTTCTTCGGAAGCCCTTCATGATCCCTGCCGATCACCACGAACCATGAAAATGCAACTTATTCTCCCTTAATGAAGGAGGAGCAGGCACTAGCCTGTTGGGGATGTTTCTGTCGCAGCCCGGGCGGCACTTCCTTCACCGGGACACTCCTAGTGCCTTTGGAGCTTTTCCCCCCTTGATCGAGGGGATTTTCAAGCGGGCCTCCCATGCTGCTGGGCGGCACAAAGATGAGAATCCATATCCCCCCTCTCGGGGTGACAGCGGTGGGTGAATCCGAACCAGAAAGACCTGAGCCGGAAGGCCGACATCTTCTACCCTTCTGGGAGGGGATTTTCGGGGAGTAAGAATTGGGTGGAATTGAGTGGCTGATCGAAGCATTCGGATGTTCTGAAACCGTTTTGCAGGACAAAGGAAAACTGGCCAGCCTTTTTCATGCCATCGTGTCAGAAATGCAGCTAAAGCCAATTGGGAACCCCGTTTGGCACCAGTTTCCAGAAACAGGCGGGGTCACTGGAGTTTGGTTGCTCCAAGAATCTCACCTGGCGATTCACACTTTTCCAGAATTTCAATCTGCTTGCTTGAATCTATTCTGTTGCTCCAATCGACCGTCCTTAGACTGGAAGGCTAGACTGCCCCAGCTGTTGGGAGCGTCTGAAATTCAGGTGAGAGATTATCAGCGGTTCTATAATCGAGAGAAAATGGCAAGAACCGAATAAGCCACCTGATACCGTCGAAGGACGATTGTAAGGGTTTCGCCCTTGATATCCCGCCGAGGTGGCTGTGAAACGAGACATCCATTTCCGTGGACCTGCTCCGAACCCATGCGAACGACCAACTGCCCGTCCTGCGGGGCCAAGATTGTTTTCCAGTCGGCTGCTTCCATTCTTGCCGTCTGTGATTATTGCAGATCTACGCTGGTCCGGCGCGATCTGGATATAGAGAACATCGGCAAGATGGCTGAATTGCAGCGGGATGGTTCACCGCTGCAACTGCGTGCCGAGGGCACATATCGTCAGGTCCATTTTGCTGTCGTGGGCAGAATCCAGTTGCGTTATGAGCAAGGATTGTGGAACGAATGGTATCTGCTGTTCGATGACATGCGTCGGGGCTGGTTGGGTGAAGCGCAGGGGACGTATGCCGTTTCGTTTTTGACCGAGCTTCCCGAAAAGCCCCCAGCATTCCAAGAATTAAAGGTGGGCCAACAGCTCGCGCTTGGAGGTAAGGTGTTCGAAGTCAGAGATCTTCAATCTGCCCTGTGTATCGGGGGCGAGGGAGAGCTCCCTTTTCAGGTGGGTCCGGGCTACGAAGTGCCTGCGGCCGATCTCGTGGGAAATGAAAACACTTTTGCCACGATAGACTACAGCGAAGAAGAGCCCCTTGTCTTTATGGGTGAGTATGTAGAATTTGATCAATTGCAATTGTCAGGATTAACAGAGTTTGATGGATGGTAAATCCGAAACAATAATTCCTCCACCCCTTCCGACCCCAGCTCCAGCACAGGTCAAGGCATTCCACTGCCCTGGATGCGGAGGTGCTTTGACAATTCGTGGTATGGAGCAAACAGAATCGATTGCCTGCGGGTCCTGTGGATCCATCATCGATATCACAGATGAGAACTTTAAAATCATTGCCACTTTCCAATCCAGAATTAAGCATCAACCTCTCATTCCGCTGGGAACTCGCGGCAAGCTTCGAGGCGACACTTTTGAAGTCATTGGCTACTTAAGACGCAAGATCAACGTCGAAGGAATCGATTACGAGTGGAGCGAATATCTGCTGTTCAATCCTTACAAGGGCTTTCGCTGGTTAACGGAATACAATGGTCACTGGAACTACATTAAGAACACCTCCAATATACCCAAAACCCAGAGTAGCGGCTTTCTTCCCACCGTGTACTACCTGGGACAACCCTTCTCGCACTTTCAAACGGCGGAAGCCCAGGTAAGTTATGTTTTAGGCGAGTTCTATTGGCGGGTCCAGGTGGGAGAGTCCAGCCAGGTTTCAGATTACATTTCACCGCCACTCATTCTGAGCAGGGAGCTCACCGAGAAGGAAGTCGTTTGGTCGATCGGAGAGTATATCGAGCCAAAAGCTATCTGGGAGGGATTCCAGCTCAAGACATCTATTCCTCCTAAGATTGGCATTGCGCCTAATCAGCCATCGTCTCTGGCTACCCAAGCCCCTGGAATCTGGAAGCTTGTATTGATTTTTTTCCTGGTCGCCTTGTCCATTCAAGTCTTATTTCTACTGTTCTCTGCCAACAAACTGGTTTATCAAGACCAAATGGCCTTTCATCTGGCTGATAAAGAGAAGGCCCGTGTTAGCGAAGTCTTTGAGCTCACCGGTCGGCCTTCCAATGTTGTCATCAAAAGTAAAGCCAACGTCGATAATAGCTGGATCTATCTCAACCTGGCCCTGATTAATGAAGAGACCGGTAACGCCTATGATTTCGGCCGGGAAATTAGCTATTATCATGGCTATGACGGAGGGGAATCGTGGTCTGAGGGAGGGACTTCGGATGAGGCTGTCTTGTCCTCTGTTCCCCCTGGACGTTACTATTTGCGCATCGAACCAGAGTCGACTGCCTCCAGCATTAACTACTCGATCCAGGTTTATCGTGATGTTCCAAGCTGGTCTTTTTTCTTCATGGCTTTGGGTGGCCTTGCGCTCTATCCGCTCCTTTACTGGTGGCGCCGTCGCACTTTTGAATATTACCGTTGGTCAGAAAGCGATCATCCGAAAAAGGCCTTGTCGTCCTATGTTTCGAAGTCGGATGATGATTGAGGATCAGCACCAACCTTAGTGCTCCGTTTTAGAAATATGGTAACGTATTTCGTGCTCGTGCTCTTACTCTTGCTCGCCTCTGTGACAATCAATCGAAGTAAGAGCACGAGCAAGATGAGGTTCTTGCGCATAATTTGAAAATGATGCTATACATGACGACATAATTAATTTCGCATGGGTGCGGCCCTCTGCCCCTGCCCTCTCCCCTTGGGAGAGGGTGGCCGAATGCCGGGTGAGGGAGTGACAAACTAACGACGCTGTGTATAGCAGACATGTCGGCGTTTTTACGAAATAGAGTGCTGAAGTTCCCAAGCCAGTTCATCAGCGAGTAATTCCACTGCTTGAAAAATGAGTTGGGGCTCGGTGAGGCAATAAGAACATCTCTGAAGAAGAAGCCGGCAAGCCGGGTTCAAAGGAATTCATATGTATAAACTATTCTTGGTCTACGGATCCTTAATCTTGGGATTGTTTGCCTTGGCAGATTACCGCGGGTTGAGCTTGACCAGCTATGATGAAGTAAAAAATATACCCAAATCCATAAGGAACAATCCGGGGACCTATCGCAGCATGTACCAGCGTTACTATCATAAATAATCCGAAAGACCTTTGATTGGCGTCACCCCTTTTCCAACTTTTCAACTTCCAACCGAGAGGAGTCCGTAAATGGCCGGAATGATTAACCTGGGTTTTGTGATCAATTCATTGCTCTTTTCCTTTCTGGGAATTTTTGTCTTCTGGGTAGCTTTTCTGATTATCGATAAGCTCACGCCCTACCATCTTTGGAAGGAAATCATTGAAGACAAGAACGTCGCGTTGGCTATCGTGGTCGGAGCGATGTCGCTGGGGATTTGCATTATCGTCGCGGCCGCCATTCATGCGTAAAGGCAGGTACAAGTGGTGAGTGAAGAACGCTCAAAGGAATCCTCACTCTATCTCGTATCACGCATCGCGTATCACCTATCGTTTATCGTTTATCACTTGCCGCTGCCACTCACCAGCGTCCAATGACCTACGCCTTACTCTTTTCCGTTTTTGTAATCGCCACTTGCGGCCTGGTCTATGAATTGATTGCAGGCACGCTGGCCAGCTATCTGCTGGGTGACTCGGTCACTCAGTTTTCCACGATCATCGGTACCTACCTGTTTTCTATGGGGATGGGTTCCTACCTTTCCCGTCACATCGGCAAAGGGCTGGTCGGAAAGTTTATCCATGTCGAACTGTTTGTCGGCATCATCGGCGGATTCTCGGCCTCGGTTCTATTCCTGGTCTTTTCCTATCTAGTTGCATTCAAGTTAATTCTTTATTTTCTGGTTGTCCTCATTGGTATCCTCGTAGGTCTTGAGATCCCGCTACTCTTGCGGATTCTAAAGGAACGGCTTCAATTCAAGGATCTGGTATCACAAGTCTTGACCTTTGATTATTTGGGAGCTCTGGTGGCCTCTTTGCTTTTTCCAATCCTTCTGGCTCCAAAGTTGGGCCTGGTCCGAACCTGTTTTCTCTTTGGTCTCCTTAATGCTTTGGTGGCCGGATGGACAGCCTGGCTTTTTCGCGAACAATTGGCCCAGGTCAAATGGATACGTGCTGAGTGGTGCGCCGTTACACTGCTGCTTCTCTGCGGCTTCGTTTATGCTAGCGAGATAACGGCCCTAGCCGAGGAGAGTCTCTACTCCGATGAAATTGTCTTTGCCAAGTCGTCCCCATACCAAAGAATTGTCGTCACCCGTTGGAAGGATGACTTGCGGCTCTTCTTGAACGGACACTTGCAGTTTAGCTCTCGCGATGAATACCGCTACCACGAAGCGC